>NZ_LOYC01000005.1:0-85640 GCF_001524725.1 Burkholderia sp. MSMB1072 | reverse complement strand
CCTCAATCGCCCCTATCTCCAGCGATTCAATCGATTATTGATCGCATCTTCGATCAAGATCGCAACTTGCCCTCCGCTAGCCGTACCGTCCGTCTTCGGATCGTCCGGCCAATACTGCCCGTCCGGCCACGGTGTTGTGATGGTCGACGATAGGCGATGTCGATCAACGATAATCAGTAAATGCTGCTTTCTGACGAAAAAAATCCCACTTTGTCCGGCCGCTCTTCGATGCACCGCGTCCCGGGCATCACGCAGCGAACGCAGCGCAAAATCGTCACAAGAAATCTATGCGCATAAAGTTCGTTCACGGGACATGCTCGGCAGAGCGAGGAGCAACTCCTTCGGGGTAATATCGCCGTTCGTCCCGATCTCACGGTGCTTGTCTGCATCCGCCGGCGGTCGGCGTCTTCTTTTGCATTCCGTCTCCTGCATCGTTCATGACTGACAGCCCCGCCCAAAGTGGTCGGACGACCGACTTCTTGCCATATCTCGTCGCCGCGACGTTCTTCATGGAGTATCTCGACACGACCGTGATCGCGACCGCGCTGCCGCAAATGGCCAGCTCGTTCGGCGTTGGGCCGAACGCACTGAGCCTCGGGATGACGGCTTACATGTTGGCGCTGGCGGTGTTCATTCCGATCAGCGGTTGGATCGCGGATCGCTATGGCTCGCGGACGGTCTTCGCGAGCGCGATTGTCGTCTTTACCGGCGCGTCGGTGCTGTGCGGGCTATCCGAAGGCGTGATGTCGTTCACGGCTGCCCGGCTGCTACAAGGCGTCGGCGGGGCGATGATGGTGCCGGTCGGGCGAATGATCGTCGTGCGGAGTACCGAGAAGGCGAGGCTGATGCGTGCGATCGCGACGATCACATGGCCGGGCATCGTCGCGCCCGTCGTCGGGCCGCCGGTCGGTGGCTTCATTACGACCTATGCATCGTGGCGATGGATCTTTCTGTTGAACGTCCCGTTCGGCGTTGCTGCGCTCGTTTGTACCTGGCTGATCGTCCGGAACACGCGGGCCGACGAGCAACGGCCGCTCGACTGGGTCGGTTTCGTGCTGGCCGGCGGCGCATTGACCTGCCTGCTGATCGGCACCGAAGCAGCCGGCCAGCAGGATGTCGACTTCACGCGCGCGGGCGTCCTGGTGGGGGCAAGCGTGCTGTTCGGCATCGCCGCATGGTTGCATGCGCGACGCTGCGCACATCCGCTGCTCGATTTCACGACGCTGAAAGTGCCCACGTTCTCAGTGACGGTGATCACCGGCTCGATCACGCGGATCGCGATCAACGCCGTCCCATACCTGCTGCCGCTGCTGTTCCAGATCGGCTTCGGGCTGTCGCCGTTCCAGTCGGGGCTGTTGTTGCTCGCCAGCGCGCTCGGCAATCTCGGGATGAAGGCAGGCACATCGTGGATCCTCGACCGTTACGGCTTTCGGCGCGTTGCGCTCGTCGACGTGACGATCGTCGGCATCTTCACGATCGCATGCGGCTGGCTGACCGCGTCGACACCGCTGGCGATCACGCTGTTCGTCGTATTCGTCTACGGACTCACGCGGTCGATGCAGTTCACGACGCTCGCGACGCTGGCTTATGCGGATATCCCGGCTCAGCAGACGAGCGCGGCCAGCACGCTGTGGAGCGCCGCGCAGCAGATGACGATCGGGATGGGGATCGCGTTCGGTGCATTGTCGCTGCGGCTCGCGGCATGGGGGCGCGGCGATGGGGCCGGCATGCACTACGTGCTCGACGATTTCCGCTGGGCGTTCGTTGCGGCGGGCGTGCTCGCGCTGCTGACGTTGCCGGGCTACGCCCGGCTGGCTTCCGATGCCGGCGATCGGCTGCGGGCCAACGTGGCGCGCGGATAGGCCGGACTGCAAATCGTATTGGCGGGGAGACGGGGGAGGGCGCGTATTTTTCGGCGTTCACCGGAAGCGCTGATGCGTGGCGGCCGCGTTCGCTCGACGGTCGGCGCAACCGGTCTTCCGTTACTCGGGCGAGTCGGCCTTCCGGCCGGCCATGCTTGTCGGTTCGTGTTCCGAACGACGACGTGCGATGCAGGGACGAGCGTGAATGCGATGCGCAATGAGCGGCGCGGCAGCAGCGCAGCTGTTTCGATTCTCGCTACTGCGCGTCATGAAAGATGATGCCGACCGTGTGGCGGTGGCCGCTTCGAATCCGGCTGACGCCATGACGCAGGTTGACGCGATAGACGCCGCGGGTTCCCTGCACAGGCCGGCCGTGTACCGCGAAGATCACTGCATCACCTTGCGTCAGCGGTACCACTTCCGCACGCGACTGCATGCGTGGTCGCTGTTCCGTCAACACGAACTCCCCGCCACTGAAATCGCGGCCTGGCGCCGACAGCAGGATCGCGACCTGCAGCGGAAACACGTGGTCGCCATACAGGTCCTGGTGGAGGCAGTTGTAATCGTCGGCGCCGTATTGCAGGATCAGCGGCGTCGGTCGCGTCTGTCCCGCCGCGTGGCAGCGATCGAGGAACGTCGCATGGTCTTTCGGATAACGGACGTCGATTCCGAGCGCCTGGTTCCAGCGATTCGCGACCGGCGCGAGATGCGGATAGATCGTCGCGCGCAGTTCGGCGATGACGGCTGGCAGCGGATACGCGAAATACTTGTACTCGCCGCGGCCAAAGCCGTGCCGCGCCATCACGACACGTGAACGATAGAGCGCATCGCGCGGATAGAGCGACGCGAGTGCATCGCACTCACTCGCCGACATCAGGCCCGGTACGCGCGCGCATCCGTAGCGATCGAGTTCCGCCTCGACGCCCGGCCAGTCGAGGGTGCCGACGCGTTGTGCGATGTCAAGCGGTTCGACGGCAGGTTGCAGATCGGCAATGTTCACGGGCATACCTCGGGGCATCGGCAGTGTGGCGCCGTGCGATCGCGCACGGTCGAATTCACGAAAGTTGACGAACCCAGTCTAGCGGTGTCCGTGTGCCGGTACGCTCCAGATCTTGCGCTTTAATTCGGATGGGAAAACGTTGTAGGCACGGCATCGACACACTAAATGCAGTGCAGTGCAGTGCAGTGCAGTGCAGTGCAGTGCAGTGCAGTGCAGTGCAGTGACGTGCCGTGACGTGCCGGAGCGGAGAGGCGGAGAGGCGGAGAGGCGGAGAGGCGGAGAGGCGGAGAGGCGGAGAGGCGGAGAGGCGGAGAGGCGGAGAGGCGGAGAGGCGGAGAGGCGGAGAGGCGGAGAGGCGGAGAGGCGGAGAGGCGGAGAGGCGGAGAGGCGGAGAGGCGGAGAAGCGGAGAAGCGGAGAAGCGGAGAAGCGGAGAAGCGGAGAAGCGACAGATCCGACCTGCCGCGGCGGATGGCCGGCTATCGCTCGCCACCCGCCGCATCGCCGATCAAGCCAGCGACCGGAACAACCAGTAAAGCCCTGCCGCCAGCGCGATCGATGCCGGCAGCGTCAGCACCCAAGCGAGGACGAGGCTGCGCACCGTGCTCCATTGCAGCCCGGAGCCGTTCGCTGCCATCGTGCCCGCGACACCCGACGACAGCACGTGTGTCGTCGACACGGGCAGCCCGTACATGTCGGCGGCGCCGATCGTCAGCATTGCGACGAGTTCGGCCGATGCACCCTGTCCGTACGTCAAATGCTGCTTGCCGATTTTTTCGCCGACGGTCACGACGATCCGCTTCCAGCCGACCATCGTGCCGAGACCCAGCGCGATCGCGACAGCGACCTTCACCCACGTCGGAATGAACTTGGTCGCGTGGTCGAGCTGCTTGCGATAGTTGTCGATCGCGAGCTTGTCGTCGGTGGCGAATGCGGGCTGGCCCGATTTCTCGATCAGGCGAATGGCTTCGGATACCAGATACATCGTGTTGCGCACGTTGTCGACGTCGCGCTGCGGCACGGCCGCCATCGAGCCCGACGCGCCGACGGCGGTCGCGAGCGACGTGGACAACTGCGCCACGGCCGGCAGCACGGCGGGTGTCAGTTCACGATGCTGCACGTAGTGTTCGACATCGGCGCGCGGATTCGAGGAAGGCGCGACGCCGTTCGTGTACTTCCCGAACGTCGCAGCCGCCTGGTTCGCGACCGCCACGAAGGTCTGCGATTCGGCGGGCGTGACGGCCTTGTTCAGTGCATACGCGGTCGGCACCGTGCCGATCAGGATCAGCATGATGAGGCCCATCCCTTTCTGTCCGTCGTTCGACCCGTGTGCGAACGACACGCCGGTGCAGGTGAGGATCAGCAGGCAACGAATCCAGAACGGCGGCGGCTGGTCCTTCGGCGGTTCCTTGTACAGCTCGGGAATCCGCACGACGGCCTTCAGCAGGAGCAGCAACAGCGACGCACACAGGAAGCCGACGATGGGCGAGAGCAGCAGCGACTTGCCGACGCCGAGCGCCTGGCCCCAGTCGACGCCGCTCGTGCCGGACGGCCCGTGCATCAACTGGTTCATCAGTCCGACGCCGATGATCGACCCGATCAGCGTATGCGAGCTCGACGACGGCAACCCGAAATACCAGGTCGCGAGGTTCCAGACGATCGCGGCGATCAGCAGCGCGAACACCATCGCGAAGCCCGAGCCGCTGCCGACCTGCAGGATCAGCTCGACCGGCAGCAACTGCAGGATGCCGAACGCGACGGCTCCGCTCGAGACCATCACGCCGAGGAAGTTCCACATGCCCGACCAGATCACTGCGACGTTCGGCGTGAGCGAGTGCGTATAGATCACGGTCGCGACCGCATTCGCGGTGTCGTGGAAGCCGTTGACGAACTCGAAGCCGAGGGCGATCAGCAGTGCTGCGCCGAGCAGCAGGTACGGGAACATCGACCCTTCGCGGACCGGCGACAGATCGTCGACCAGGTGCGTGGCGATATAGACGGCGCCAAGCACGAGCACCAGCAGGAAGACGGTATAGCCGATCTGCCGGGTGCGCGCGACGGAGGCCGAATTGTTCGGGGCGGACGAAGCAGGTTGATTCATGACGACATCTCGTAAGGGAACCTCGTTCGATCCTA
Organism: Burkholderia sp. MSMB1072; assembly: GCF_001524725.1. Lineage (NCBI taxonomy): Bacteria > Pseudomonadati > Pseudomonadota > Betaproteobacteria > Burkholderiales > Burkholderiaceae > Burkholderia > Burkholderia sp. MSMB1072. Next base: position 80,644 of record NZ_LOYC01000005.1, on the reverse strand, counting down.
GCTGCGGCTAGCAGTCAGTTTGATGACAGTCGGGATGACGAACGGTGTGTCTTACGGGATGTAAGGCGAGCGGCGGCATGCGAAGCGTCGGGGGCGCATCGTCCGCTCACATAGTGAACACGTCAGCGGCTTACGCGCCGGTGTCGCGCGGGTCATCGTCCGCCGTGGCCAAGGTCCAGCCGGCCGGTGATGCGACGAACGTCGTGCACGACAGCGGCGCGACGTCGACGCGTGTGGCCGCCCCGGTACCCATCCGCAGCACATGCGCGATGGCTGCGCGGACGATCGGCGCATGCGTGATCGCGACGACGTCGCGATCGGGCGGCAGTGCGCTCAACCATGTGCCGACGCGATGCGCGGCGGCGTCGAACGATTCGCCGCGATGCGGCGACGCGGACGGCGTACCGATCCACGCCGCCAGTTCGTCAGGCAGGTCGCGCGCGAGATCGTGCAGCCGCTTGCCGCACCAATTGCCGTAATCGATGTCGCGCAGCGCATCGTCGATATCGGCGTGCAGTCCGAGTGCGTCGGCGGTCTGCCTTGCGCAGCGCGCCGGACTGCACAGCACGAGCGAGCCGGCACCGCCCGTCCAGCGGCCGCGCAGTGCAGTGGCTTCGGCCAGCCCGTGCGCGTCGAGCGGATCGTCGTCGGGAAACGTGCCGGTGCGCATTGCGCGGGTCGAGGCGTGTGCGATCAGGCGCAGCGAGGCATGCATGGTCATGTCGGTTGTCGGACGATCGGGAGTGGTGCGCACTTGCCGGATGTCATCGCTTCAATACGCGAACGTTCGCGCGTACAATTCGCCCGATACGAAGCGCGGAAGCCGGTGCAATTCCGGCGCGGTCGCGCCACTGTAACCGGGGAATCGACGATCCCGGAAGCCAGACCTGCCTTCGTACCCATCCATCATTTGTCGGGGCGCGATTCCCCTGAGGTGCATCCATGAGCGAAGCAGTGCTGAAGCCGGCGGTCGTGCCGGCGCCCATTCCCGTCCGTGAACTGTTGCCGTGGGCCGTGTTCGTCGGCCTGATCCTGCTGCTCGCACTCTATTTCGTCGGTGCGGAACAGGGCGCGACGTCGCTCGTGCCGGGCATGTACGTCCACGAATTCGTCCACGACGGCCGCCATCTGCTCGGCTTTCCCTGCCACTGACGCGGAGTAAAAAGATGGTCGGAAAGCTGCTCATGCGCGGGATGCTCGCAGGCATCGCCGCGGGCCTCCTCACGTTCGGTTTCGCGAAAATGGTCGGCGAACCGCAAGTCGATCAGGCGATCTCCCTAGAGGAAAAAACCGCCGCCGCTCAAGGCGAGGCGCCGGAACCCGAGCTGGTCAGCCGTCACACGCAGGCCGGCCTCGGGTTGCTGACGGGTGTCGTGACCTACGGCGCGGCATTCGGCGGGCTGTTTTCGCTGGTCTTCGCGTATGCATACGGACGAGGCAGTCGCCTGCCGGCACGGCCGCTGGCCGCGTGGCTCGCGCTGGCGGCGTTCGTCGCGCTCGTGATCGTGCCGAACCTCAAGTACCCGGCCAACCCGCCGTCGATCGGCGACCCCGACACGATCGGCTATCGCACCGGCCTGTTCTTCCTGATGATCGCGATCTCGGTCGCGACGATGGTGTTCTCGGTCGGCGTGCGCCGCCATCTGCTGGCGAAGCTTGGCCAGTGGAACGCGTCGATCGTCGCGGGGCTCGTGTTCGTCGCGATTATCGCGGCCGTGCAGATCGGGCTGCCGTCGGTCAGCGAACTGCCGGCCGATTTCCCTGCGGCCTTGCTGTGGAAATTCCGCGTGGCGGCCATCGGCATGCAGGTGATCATGTGGACGACGATCGGCTTGCTGTTCGGCGCGTGGGTCGAGCGCGGCGAACGCGCGGGCATGCGCGCCGCCTGACGCGGGGACAACCGGACGCGCCTAGCGCAGCATGCGCGGCGCGCTCCACGTCGATTCGCGCGCCAGTGCGACGAATGCGGCCAGATAGTCGATCGATGCGTCCGCTTCGCGGATGCCGAGGAAGATCTGCTTCGCGATGCCCTGCTTGCCGAGCTTGACCGGCACGACCGGCATCCGGTCCGCGTACTCGTCGGCGAGCCATCGCGGCAGCGCGGCCACGCCGCGCCCGCTCGCGACCATCTGCAACATGATGTCGGTCGTCTCGATCGACTTGTGCCGCCGCGGCACGATGCCGGCCGGCGTCAGAAACTGGTTGTAGATGTCGAGCCGGTCGGTTTCGACCGGGTACGTGATCAGGATCTCGTCCGTCAGTTGCTCGGGGCTCACGTAGTCGACATTTGCGAACCGGTGCGAATCCGCGACCACCAGCACCTGTTCGTAGTCGAACACGGGATCGAAGCGCAGCCCCGGCTTGTTCAGCGGATCGGGCGTCACGAGCACGTCGATGTCGTAACCGAACAGCGCGCCGATGCCGCCGAACTGGAAGCGCTGCTTCACGTCCACGTCGACGTCGGGCCAGCACGACAGGTACGGCGATACGACCTTCAGCAGCCACTGGTAGCACGGGTGGCACTCCATCCCGATGCGCAGCGTGCCGCGCTCGCCCTTCGCGTACTGCTTCATCCGTTCCTCGGCGAGCTCGAACTGCGGCAGCAGCCGGTTTGCCAGCTTCAACAGATACTGCCCGCCCTGCGTGAGCCGCAGGCCGCGGCCTTCCCGGTCCCAGATCGGCGTGCCGAGCTGCTGCTCGATTTTCCTGACGGTATGGCTGAGCGCCGATTGCGTGAGGTGCAGCGCATTGGCCGCCGCGGTCAGCGAGCCCTGGCGCTCGACTTCGCGAATGACGACGAGATGGAATCGTTCCAGCATGGATCGCGCTCATGCAGCAAATGCATGAGAAATATTAATGGATTAATGAAATAATGCCATTTTATTTCATGGTTTGAAATCCCTATGATGGCTGCCGGATCTTCACCTTTTCTCTGGACGGCAGCTTCATGGTCACGACACACAACCTCGGTTTTCCGCGCATCGGCGCGAAGCGCGAACTCAAGTTCGGTCTCGAACGCTACTGGAACGGCGAATCGTCGCGCGACGAACTGACGGCACTCGGCGCCGAACTGCGCAGGCGTCACTGGCACGATCAGCGCGATCTCGATCTCGCGCCGATCGGCGACTTCGCGTTCTACGACCAAGTGCTCGACATGAGCTTCACGCTCGGCAACTTGCCGAAACGCGTGCAGGATTTCCACGGCGATGCGCTCGACAACTATTTCCGCGTCGCGCGCGGCCGTTCGGCGCGGTCGGCTCAGGAGCACGCCGCGTGCTGCGGCGGTGTCGCGGCCGGCGAAATGACGAAGTGGTTCGACACGAACTACCACTACATCGTGCCGGAGTTCCATGCGGACACGAACTTCTCGCTCGATCCGTCGCGTCTGCTGCAGCAACTGGCCGAAGCGAACGCGCAGGGCGTGCACGCGAAGCCGGTGATTCTCGGCCCGGTCACGTACTTGTGGCTCGGCAAGGCGAAGGACGATTCCGATCGTCTCGCGCTGTTGCCGAAGCTGCTGCCGGTGTACGGTGCGCTGATCGACACGCTGACCGCGCAAGGCGTCGAATGGGTGCAGATCGACGAGCCGATTCTCGTCACCGAGCTCGATGCCGAATGGCGCCACGCGTTCCGTACCGCGTACGCGGCGCTGGAAACTCGCCGCATCAAGCTGCTGCTCGCCACGTACTTCGGACAGCTCCAGGACAACCTGACGCTCGCGGCGTCGCTGCCGGTCGACGGCTTGCATATCGACGCGATCAATGCACGCGACGAAGTCGACGCGCTGGTGCGTGAACTGCCGGCCGATCGCGTGCTGTCGGTCGGCGCGATCAACGGCCGCAACATCTGGAAGACGGACCTGAACGCGACGCTGGACTGGCTCGAGCCGCTCGCGAAGCAACTGGGCGACCGGCTGTGGCTCGCGCCGTCGTGCTCGCTGCTGCACGTGCCGGTCGATCTCGCGAGCGAGGAGAAGCTCGACGCGGAAATCCGCTCGTGGCTCGCGTTCGCGCTGCAGAAGCTCGACGAGCTGAAGGTGCTCGCGACCGCACTGAACGAAGGTCGCGACAAGGTGGTCGACGCGCTCGTCGCAAATGCCGCCGCGATCGATTCGCGCCGCCGCTCGCCGCGCGTGAACAACCCGGCGGTGAAGGCCGCGATCGCCCGCATCGACGCTCAGCTCGGCAACCGCGCGAGCCCCTATACGCAGCGTGCGTCGAAGCAGTCGGCGCGCCTGAACCTGCCGGCGTTCCCGACGACGACGATCGGCTCGTTCCCGCAGACCGCCGAAATCCGCCAGGCGCGCAGCCGGTTCAAGGCCGGCGCGCTGGACGAAGCCGGCTATCGCACGGCGATGCGGGCCGAGATCGAGCGCAGTGTCCGCGAACAGGAGTCGCTCGAACTCGACGTGCTCGTGCATGGCGAAGCCGAGCGCAACGACATGGTCGAATACTTCGGCGAACAACTCGACGGCTACGCATTCAGCCAGTTCGGCTGGGTGCAGTCGTACGGTTCGCGCTGCGTGAAGCCGCCGATCCTGTTCGGCGACATCAGCCGCCCGAAGGCGATGACGGTCGAATGGATCGCCTATGCGCAGTCGCTGACGGACAAGCCGATGAAGGGCATGCTCACGGGCCCCGTGACGATCCTGAACTGGTCGTTCGTGCGCGACGACCAGCCGCGCTCGGTATCGTGCTACCAGCTTGCGCTGGCGATCCGCGATGAAGTGCTCGATCTCGAGAAGGCCGGCGTGCGCGTGATCCAGATCGACGAAGCGGCGCTGCGCGAAGGGCTGCCGCTGCGCCGAGCGCAATGGAGTGAATACCTGCGGTGGGCGGTCGAGTCGTTCCGCATCGCCGCGAACGGCGTGCAGGACGATACGCAGATCCACACGCACATGTGCTATTCGGAGTTCAACGACATCATCGCGTCGATCGCCGACATGGACGCGGACGTGATCACGATCGAGACGTCGCGCTCGGACATGGAGCTGCTCGATGCGTTCGACGACTTCAAGTATCCGAACGAGATCGGGCCGGGCGTGTACGACATCCATTCGCCGAACATCCCGACGCAGGATCACATCGTCGGGCTGATGAGGAAGGCGGCCGAGCGGATTCCGGCGGAACGCCTGTGGGTGAACCCGGATTGCGGGCTGAAGACGCGCCAATGGGCGGAAGTGATTCCGGCGCTGACGAACATGGTCGCCGCCGCGAAGACGCTGCGCAATCAGATGCGCTAACCACGCAGCGGGTGCTGGGCGGCGCCGTCGCGATCGACGATCGGGCGGAAAAAAATCGGCCCGCGGAAGAAGCGGGCCGATTTTCGTCACGCATGCATTTGCGTACCGCGTCGCGCTACGCGGTGCGTGTGCCGCGCGGCAGCGCGTCGTTCGTCTTGCCGGGCGCACCCGCATCGTCGATGCCGACGCGGCGCGCGATCAGCCACACGCACAGCGACGACAGTGCGGCGGCGCTCGTGTACTGGATCGCGAGCGGCCACCATTGCGGGGCCGTGTTCTGCGCGATCAGCGTCGCGACGAGCGGCGTGAGGCCGCCGGCGAGCGCGCCGCACACCTGATAGGCGATCGAGATCGCCGTATAGCGGATCCGCGCGACGAAGATGCCGCTGACGAAGCCCGCCACCACCGAGTAGTAGCCCGATTCCGCGAGCGTCGCGAGGCCGACGCCGACCGTGATCGACACCGGCGTGCCCAGGTGCACGAGCGGCAGCATCACGAACGGGACGATCATCGCCCAGGCGCCTGCGATCAGCAGCACGCGCGTGGTGCCGAAGCGCTGCGCGAGGAACGCGGCCGCAAGCTGTACGACGAACTGCAGTACCGCGACGATCGTCATGCAATGCAGCACCATCGACCGGTCGAGCGACAGGAACTGCGTCGCATAGCTGATCATGAAGATGTTGCTGAAATACACGCCGGCGATCCCGTACACGTTCGCGCCGATCGCGAGCAGCAGCAGCGGCCAGTACTTGAGCGCTTCGCGCAGCGGTTTTTGCGCGATGTTGCCGCTCTGCTTCACTTCCTCGAACTCGGGTGACTCCGACACGCTCGCACGGATCACGAAGCCAACGATCAGGAGCACCGAACTCGCGAGGAACGGCACGCGCCAGCCCCAGCTCATCATGTCGTCCTTCGACAGCGTGCTGATCGCGCCGAACGCGAGCATCGACAGGATCAGGCCGCTCGCGCTGCCGAGCTGCGCGAACGACGCGAAGAACGTACGCTTGCCTTCGGGCGCATGCTCGCCGGCCAGCAGCACCGCGCCGCCCCATTCGCCGCCGACCGCGATCCCTTGCAGCACGCGCATCAGCACGAGCAGGATCGGGGCGATCACGCCGGCTTGCGCATGGGTCGGCAGCAGGCCGATCGCGACCGTCGACACGGCCATCAGCATCAGCGTCGCGAGCAGCGAACGCTTGCGGCCGAAGCGGTCGCCGAGGTAGCCGAACATCACGCCGCCAAGTGGCCGCGCGAAGAAGCCGACTGCGAATGAGCCGAACGACGCGAGCAGGCTGATGAAGCGGTTTTCGCCGGGAAAGAACAGCGGCCCGAACACGATGGCGGCGGCGGTCGCGTAACTGTAGAAGTCATACCACTCGATCGTGGTGCCGACGAACGAAGCGAGCGCCGCCCGCTTCGGTTGTTTGACGGAAGTCCCCATCTTGATGCGTGCTCCTCTGGAATCCTCTGATTTGGAATGGTGGCGGCGCGGGGATCAGTCGCGGTACGCGACGCCCGGCAGCACGCACAGCAGCTCGTACGCGAGGTTCGCACCGAGCAGGGCCGTAGTGCCGAACGGGTCGTACGGCGGCGCGACTTCGACGAGATCGCACCCGACGATGTTCAGCCCCTTCGCGCCGCGGATGATCTCGAGCGCCTGCGGTACCGTGAGGCCCGCGATTTCCGGCGTGCCGGTGCCCGGCGCGTAGGCCGGATCGATGCCGTCGATGTCGAAGCTGATGTAGACGGGCGTATCGCCGACGCGCGCGCGCACTTCCTCCATCAGCGGCGCGAGCGACTTGTTCCAGCATTCCTCGGCCTGGACGACGCGGAAGCCCTGCTCGCGGCACCAGTCGAAATCCTCGGCCGCGTAGCCGGTGCCGCGCAGGCCGATCTGCGTGACCTTGTCGCCGTGCAGCAGGCCTTCCTCGACCGCGCGACGGAACGGCGTGCCGTGCGCGATCTTTTCGCCCATCATCGTATCGTTCACGTCGGCGTGTGCATCGACGTGGATCAATGCAACCTTGCCGTGCTTGCGGTGGATTGCGCGCAGGATCGGCAGCGCGATCGTATGGTCGCCGCCGAGCGTGATCGGCTTGCAGTCGTGCTCGAGAATCGCGTCGTATGCGGCCTCGATGCGGGCGATCGAATCGTGCAGGTTGTACGGATTGATCGCGACGTCGCCGATGTCGGCGATCTGCAGCGAATCGAAGGGGGCGGCGCGCGTGGCCATGTTGTACGGGCGCAGCAGCACGGATTCGGTGCGGATCTGGCGCGGGCCGAAGCGCGCGCCCGTGCGGTTGGACGTGCCGAGATCGAACGGCACGCCGACGAAACACGCGTCGAGGCCTTCGGCGCTGGCCACGTGCGGCAGGCGCATCATCGTCGCGATGCCGCCGCAACGCGGCATTTCATTGCCGCCGAGCGGCTGGAAATGGGTGTGGTCGTTCATGGGGTGTCTCTTCCGGGGTGGGGTTGCCGTATCATGCGACGCGGTCTGGCGCACAGTTTTACGCGCTCCGTCGGGAAAGAAGAATGCGAAGATATCGACGTAAACATCGATCGTCGTCGATGTATGGAAGGGGATGAACGTGCTGGGGAATCTGTCGACCCTCGATCTGCGGTTGATCCGCGTGTTTCTCGCGGTCACGGACGCGGGCGGCGTGTCGGCCGCGCAGGCCGTGCTGAACGTCGGCCAGTCGACGATCAGCGCGCAGTTGTCGTCACTCGAGACGCGGCTCGGCTATCGGCTCTGCGAACGTGGCCGCAGCGGCTTCCGACTCACGCCGAAGGGCGAGCGGTTCCACGCGATGAGCCGCAAGCTGCTGGCGGCGCTCGACGAATTCGGGATGGCCGCGCGGCATATGGACCGCCAGTTGGTCGGCACGCTGAACATCGGCCTGATCGGCCATACGCCGGTGAGCCAGAATGCGCGGATCGCCGAGGCGATCGCCGCGTTCCGTACCCGCGACGAGGCCGTGCGCTTTTCGATATCGGTGCGTGCGCCCGGCGATCTCGAGGAGAAGCTGCTGAGTGACGAGATCCAGATCGCGGTCGGCTACTTCTGGCACCGCGTGCCGTCGCTGCACTACACGCCGCTGTTCGTCGAGCGTCAGGTCGCGTATTGCGGCCGCGGCCATCCGCTGTTCGACGGCGCGGGCGCGCTGACGCCGGCCGACGTCGCCGGCTTCGAATGGGCGTGGCGTTCGTATCCGCTGCCCGAGGCGCAACTGTCGACGACGCCCGACCGCGTGACCGCGACCGCCGACAACATGGAAGCCGTCGCGCTGCTGATCCTGTCCGGCCACCATCTCGGTTACCTGCCGCAGCATTTCGCGGCGCCGTACGTCGCGCAGGGGCTGCTCGCGCCGCTCAATCCGGAGCAACTGCGCTACGACGTGACGTTCCACATGGTCGTCGCACGCAACGGCCGCGGGAATCCGCTCGTGGAGGCGTTTCTCGAGGATCTCGAGCGCGCGCACCAGTCATCCGACTTCGCATGACGGCGGGGCCGCCAACAATGTGAACGAGCGTTGCACCGGGGCAGGTTGCCGCTCCGGCGCGCATCACGGCACGGGCAACCCCGCGTCGTGCTTCACCTCGCGCAGCGACAGCGCCGATTCGATCGACGTCACGCCCGGCAACATCCGCAGCGAATCGCGCAGGAAGGTGCCGTAGTCGTCCAGGTCGCGCGCGACCACCTGCAGCAGGTAGTCGGCCGTGCCCGCGACGTTGTGGCAGGCCAGGATCCGCTCGATGCCGAGCACTTCCCGTTCGAACCGGTCGGCGACCTTGCGGTCGTGCGTCGCGAACCGCACGAGCACGAACGCGACCACGCCGAAGCCGAGCGCCTGGCGCGACAGCTGCGCGCGGTAGCGTTCGATGTAGCCGTCGGTTTCTAGGCGTTTCAGGCGACGAGCGCAAGGCGTCTCGGACAGCCCGACGGATTCGGCGAGCCGCGCGATCGGCAGGCGGCCGTCGCGTTGCACCGCAGCGAGGATCGCGCGGTCGGTTTTGTCGAGGTCGATCATGTTGGCGGAATCCTTATTTCGATCTCGGAATTGTGGCGGATTCCCCTACGAATCGCCAATTATTCGCCAAAGATGGCCAATAATCCCTCGTCCTTCAACGGCAACATATCGTCATTGGAGGACGGGGCAGACCATGATTTCCACGCATTTGCTGTTGATTTATCTTGCCGCGCTGGCGGCCATTTATGCGGTGCCGGGGCCCGACATGGCGCTCGTGCTGCAGACCAGCATCGGCCGCGGCGTGCGGCCGGGGATGGCGGCGGCGGCCGGCCTGTCGCTCGCGCGCACCGTGCACGTGACGCTGTCGGCGTGCGGCGTCGCGGCGCTGATCCGCAGCGCGCCGTGGCTGTACGAGGCGATCCGCTACGGCGGCGCGCTCTATCTCGCGTATGTCGCGATCCAGGTGTTCCGCTCGCCGGTGTTCGCGCTCGGCGACGGCGATGCGGCGGCGGGCGAACTGCGGCAGTCGTTCGTGAAGGGGCTGCTGACCAACTTGCTGAACCCGAAGGCGCTGCTGTTCTGCTCGGTGCTGCTGCCGCAGTTCGTGCGGCCCGAGGCGGGGCCGGTCGTCTGGCAGATGTTCGAGCTCGGCGCGCTGCTGGTGGCGGCCGGCGTGTGCTTCGACCTCGCATGCGTGTTCGGCGCGTCGCGCATCGCGGCATGGATGCGGGCGCATCCGCTGGCGCAGACGGTGCAGCGCTGGACCTTTTCCGCGGCGTTGATCGGTTTCGCACTGCGGCTGTCGATGGACTGAGCGTGGCCTTCGCATGGCCACCGCGCGGGTCGACCGACGTGGCGGCGGCCAAGCGACGATCGACGCCGGCCGCGCGCGATGCCGGCCCGCGCTCGTGCGCGTTGCCGCAGAAGGGCGTGCGCGCAAATCGTCTGACTGTTCTAAACTTCCTCTAGCTTCGCGCGATCGCGAACGCGCCGTCGCCAACGCGCCGTCGTCAACGCGTCGGCGCCAACGCGTCGGCGCGAACCGACTGACCGAACGGAACCGTCTTCCGCAGGCTATGTCCGATTTCCTGGCTGTTCCGTGCAACGCGGTACCAAGGAGGGTCTGAACATGGCAAGGCATCTTCAAGCCGACCGTGAACCCCGCATCGTCGCCGAGTCCAAGTGTCTCGGCCAGTGCGATCCGGCAGAACGCATCCACGTCACGATCATGTTGCGGCGGCAGGAAGAGGGGCAACTCGATGCATTGGTTCACCAGCTCGCCACCGGCGACGCGCACGCAAAACCGCTGTCGCGCGATGCATTCGCGCAGCGTTTCTCCGCCAATCCCGACGATATCCGCAAGACCGAGGAATTCGCGCATCGTCATCAACTGACGGTCGATCGCGTCGACCCGGTCGAAAGCGTCGTCGTGCTGTCCGGCACGATCCGGCAGTTCGAAACCGCGTTCAGCGTGAAGCTCGAGCGCTTCGAGCATCGGGCGATCGGTCAGTATCGCGGCCGCTCGGGCCCGATCGCGCTGCCCGACGAGCTTGGCGATGCGGTGACGGCCGTGCTCGGCCTCGACAGCCGTCCGCAGGCGCGGCCGCACTTTCGGATCCGGCCGCCGTTCAGGCCGGCGCGCGGTGCGGCGGCCGTCACGTTCACGCCGATCCAGCTTGCGTCGCTGTACGACTTCCCGGCCGGCGACGGCGCCGGGCAATGCATCGCGATCGTCGAGCTCGGCGGCGGCTATCGCGCGGCCGACATCCAGCAGTATTTCCGCGGGCTCGGGATCGCGACGCCGCCGACGCTCGTCGACGTAAACGTCGGCACCGGCCGCAACGCGCCGACCGGCGAGCCGAACGGCCCGGACGGCGAAGTCGCGCTCGACATCGAAATCGCCGGCGCGATCGCACCGGCCGCGAAGCTCGCGGTGTACTTCGCGCCGAACAGCGACGCGGGCTTCATCCAGGCCGTCAACGCGGCCGTCACCGACAAGACCAACCGGCCTTCCGTGATCTCGATCAGTTGGGGCGGCCCGGAAGCGATCTGGCAGGCGCAGTCGGCACACGCATTCAACCGCGTGCTGCAGGCGGCTGCGGCGCAGGGGATCACCGTCTGTGCGGCGTCGGGCGACAGCGGCTCGGGCGACGGGCTGCAGGATGGCGCCGATCACGTCGATTTCCCCGCGTCGAGCCCGTACGTGCTCGGCTGCGGCGGCACGCAGCTCGACGCGCTGCCCGGGCAGGGCATTCGCAGCGAAGTCACGTGGAACGACGAGGCGTCCGGCGGCGGTGCGGGCGGCGGCGGCGTCAGTTCGCTGTTCGACCTGCCGGCATGGCAGCAGGGGCTCTCGGTTGCGCACGCCGACGGCAGCAGCGCACCGCTCGCGAAGCGCGGCGTGCCGGACGTGGCCGGCGACGCGTCGCCGCAGACGGGCTACGAGGTATCGATTGCCGGCACCCCGGCGGTGATGGGCGGCACGAGCGCGGTCGCGCCGTTGTGGGCCGCGCTGATCGCGCGGATCAACGCGGCGGCCGGCGCATCGGCCGGCTGGATCAATCCGACGCTGTACAAGAACCCGGGCGCGCTCCGCGACATCACGAAAGGATCGAACGGCACGTATGCGGCCGCGTCGGGCTGGGATGCGTGCACGGGCCTCGGCAGCCCGAACGGCGCGCAGCTCGCCGCGATCCTCGCGCGCAAGCCGTCGAGCTGACGCGCCGGCGCACGTCTTTCCGTTCGACGCGGGTGGTCTGCCCGCGTCTTTTTTCACCTCCAGGAGCAGCACGATGGGCATCGATTCCGCATCTTCCGGCGGCGTGTATCCGCTGCATCACGGCGACCACAATTCGCATGGCGTGCCGCCGACCATCAACCCGGTCGCGCTGAGCCACGGCCGCGACCAGCCGTTCTTCGATCCGGTCGCATACGGCAACGGCCCGGACGACTCGGTGACCGACACGACCGAGGCGGCCGCGATCACGCACCATACGATCCTGATCGACGGAAAGCGCATCGCGTACACGGCGACGGTCGGCCATCTCGTGACGGTCGATCCGAGCAGCTCGCAGCCGGCCGCGAAGATCTTCTACGTCGCGTTCACGGCCGACGGCGCGAAGGAAGAAACGCGGCCCGTGACGTTCTTCTATAACGGCGGGCCCGGTTCGTCGTCGGTGTTCGTGCTGCTCGGCTCGTTCGCGCCGAAGCGCATCAAGACGTCGATGCCGGGTTTCACGCCGCCCGCGCCGTACCAGATCGAAGACAACCCGGACAGCATGATCGACCACAGCGACCTGGTGTTCATCAACCCGGTCGGCACCGGCTATTCGGCGGCCGTCGCGCCGCACAAGAACCGCGATTTCTGGGGCGTCGACCAGGATGCGAATTCGCTGAAGCAGTTCATCAAGCGCTACCTGACGAAGAACAACCGCTGGAATTCGCCGAAATATCTATTCGGCGAATCGTACGGCACTGCGCGCAGTTGCGTGCTCGCGTACAAGCTGCACGAGGATGGCGTCGACCTGAACGGCGTCACGCTGCAATCGTCGATCCTCGATTACCGGCAGGCCGGCAACCCGGTCGGCGCGCTGCCGACCGCAGCGGCCGACGCGTGGTATCACAAGAAACTCGGCATCAAGCCGCCGCCGAGCGATCTCGGCGCGTTCGTCGAGGAAGTCGCGCAGTTCGCGCGCACCGACTACCTGGCCGCGCTGCGCGCGGCGCCGCACGCGAACCCGGCCACCGTGCAGAAACTATCGCAATACACGGGCATCGATACGGCGACGCTGCAATCGTGGGGGCTCGATATCGCGGGCTACGACACGCGCGGCAACTCGCTGTTCCTGACGACGCTGCTGCATGCGCAGGGGCTCGCGCTCGGTTCGTACGACGGCCGCGTGACGGGGATCTCGTCGGGCATCGCCGGCAAGATCGACCCGAATTCGGGAGGCAACGATCCGACGATGACGGCCGTGACGGGTGTCTATACGGCGATGTGGAACAGTTACCTGAACGAGCAGTTGAAATTCACGTCGAATTCCGCGTTCACGGACCTGAACGATCAGGCGTTCCAGAACTGGGACTTCAGCCACATCGACCCGACCGGCGCGCAGCAGGGCATCGACGCGAAGGGGAACGTGATCCTCTACACGGCCGGCGACCTCGCCGCGGTGATGGCGCTGAACGTCGACCTGAAGGTGCTGTCGGCGAACGGCCTCTACGACTTCGTCACGCCGTTCTACCAGACCGTGATCGATCTCCAGCAGATGCCGCTGGAGGACCAGAAGGTGCGGCAGAACCTGTCCGCGCGGTTCTATCCGTCGGGGCACATGGTGTATCTCGACGGTGGTTCGCGCACCGCGCTCAAGCGCGATCTCGCGACGATGTATGACGCAACGGTCAGCGATACGGGCGCGCGGATGCGGATTCGTGCGCTGCAGGCGAAGAAGACGGGTGGCAACGCGTAGCGCTGCCGGTCGCGCCCGTGCCGCGCGAAACCGTTCGGGTTTGCGCGGCGCAGTGGTGCCGCGCCGTTGATCAGCCGCAGTGGCCGGGTTGCGCGACCGGCCAGTCGAACATCGTGTACGGCAGTGCGCGCTTGTGGCGCGAGCCGTCGTAGAAGCGCAGCACCGTTTCGTAGACGCGGTCGGCGACCGGCTTGCCTTCGAGGAAATCGTCGATCTCGTCGTAGGTCACGCCATACGCGTGCTCGTCGGGGCGCAGCGGGCGCAGCTCCTCGAGGTCGGCCGTCGGCACCTTCATCACGATCAGCTCGTCGCCGCCGAGCGCGCGCGCCACGCCGCGCACGCGACGCTTGCTCAGGCCCGCGAGCGGCAGGATGTCCGCGCCGCCGTCGCCGAACTTCGTGAAGAAACCCATCAGCGATTCGGCCGCGTGGTCGGTGCCGATCACGATGCCGCGCCGTGCGCCGGCCACCGCGTACTGCGCGATCATGCGCTCGCGCGCCTTGATGTTGCCGTGCACGAAATCCTGCTGCGCGGGCGTTTCGAACGCGTGGCCGGACGCGACCAGCGAACGGAGCATCGCATCGGCGGCCGGCTTCACGTCGACCGTCAATACCTCGTCCGCGCGCACGAACGCGAGCGCGCGCTGCGCATCGTCTTCGTCGTTTTGCACGCCGTTCGGCAAGCGCATCGCGATGAAGCGCGCATCGTAGCCTTCGGCGCGCAGGCGCTCGACCGACAGTTGCGCAAGCCGGCCGGCCGTCGACGAATCGACGCCGCCGCTGATGCCGAGCACGTAGGTCCGCAGGCCGGTCGAACGAAGGTACTGCGCGAGGAAATCGACGCGGCGATCGATTTCGGCTTCGGCGTCGAAGTGCGGCGCGACGTTCAGTTCGGCAATGATCGCGCGTTGGCGGCTGGCGTAATCGGCGGATGTCATGAGTGAAGTTCCGGAACGAAATGCAAGGCGCACATCATAAGCGCAATCGCGGCGTGCCGCCGCGCCGGGCCTGCGATCCGGCGGTTTCGCGTTGCTTCGGCGAGACGCGGCGCATCGCCGTGGTGCGCGGTGCGCCGAGCGGGGGCGGGATGCGGCGCGAAGGGCATCCGGGCGGCGCCCGATGGCCGGGTCAGCGCCGCGCGAGCACGACGCCCACCAGTGCGAGCGCGAAGCCGGCGAGCTGGATCGTCGCGAGCGTTTCGCCGAACAGCCCGTAACCCTGCAGCGCGGCCAGCGGCGGCGCGAGAAACAGCAGCGACGTCGCGCGCGCCGCATTGCCGCGCCGCAGCATCCACATCAGCATCGTGACCGCGCCGCCGGACAGGAACACGACGCCCCACACGAGCGATATCCACAGCGCCGGCGCGCCGATCCAGCGGGTTTCGTGGAGCAGCGCGACGAAGGCGGCCGCGACGATCGCCGCGCCGAAGTTCTGCACGGCGACCGCCGTGCGTAGATCGCTCTGCGCGAGCTTGCCTTTCTGGTACAGCGAGCCGGCGGTGATCGACCCGACCGCCAGAACCGACACGGTGACGACGAGCCACGCAGGCGCCGCGCCCGGCGGCGGCGCGACGCCGCCCGTGACTTTCGGCGCGAGCACGAGCGCGACGCCGGCCAGCCCGAGCGCCATCCCGAGCCAGCCGCGCGCGGGCAGGCGTTCGTTGAACAGCGGGACCGCGAGCACGGCCGTGGCAAGCGGCTGCAGCGCGCCGAGCAGCGCCATCACGCCCGCATTCAGCCCTTGCGCGACGGCCCAGTAGCTCGCACCGAGATAGACGCCTTGCAGCAGCGCACCGGCGATCAGATGGCGTGGCCATTCGCGGCGAGCCGGCCACGGCGCGCGCGCGACGAGCGCCACCACGCCGAACAGCGCGGCCGTGCCCGCGAAGCGCGCGAGCAGGAACAGGTTCGGATCGGCGTAAGGCTTGATCGCCCGGGCAACGATGAAGCCGGTGGACCAGAGCGCGACGAAAGCGGCGGCGACGATCGAGGTAAGCATGCGTGACGGGCCGCGAGGCGGCCGGACGGAACCGGAAAGTCGGCCAGTATCGGCCGAAGCGGCGCCGGCGTCTTGTCGAATCCTGCACTCGGGCCGCGCGGCGTGCCGTCGTGCCGGTGTGCGGGGCGGCGGGGCGGCGGGGACGAGCAGCCGCCGCACGGCGCGGCGCGGACGGGGCGCGCCGCGGCGACGGTCAGTCGATCGAGAACGTGTCGAGCGGCTGGTTGGCGCGCGCGTCGGTCGCGAAGCGCGCGGCGAGCTGTTCGTAGAGCCGGCGCGCTTCGTCGAGCGTCAGGTCGATCCAGTACGGATCGCCTGCCGCGTCGTTGAGGCGTTCCGGCGGGAACTGGATTTCGATCACACTGCCTTTGCGATACATGGCGCGAGCCCCTTTGTCGGTCGTTCGTTCGGCGAAGCGCAAAGTGTAGCAACCGGCGCCGCGCGGATTCGCGCGCGCCAGACAATACAGAATTTCGCTTTCGGGAGGCGCGCCCGGCCGCCGCCCGGTTGCATTACCCGGCGCGGTCAAATGGTCGTCAAACGTCCGTAATACAATGGCCGGCTTACCCATTACAAGTCGCCTCGGGCGTACACGCGATGCTGGCGGAACAACGTCATCAATACATCCTGTCGGAGCTCGGACGGTCGGGCGCGTTGTCGGTCGCGGAACTCGTGCGTTCGCTCGACGTCTCGCGCGAAACCGTGCGGCGCGACCTGAACGCGCTGGCCGCGCGCGGCCTGCTCGTGATGACGCACGGCGGCGCGCTGGCCGCGGATCGCCGCGAGCCGAGCCTGTCCGAGCGCGAAGCCGCGAACGCCGACGCGAAGCGCACGATCGGGCGGCGCGCGGCCGAATTCGTGCCCGACGATGCATCGGTGCTGATCGATTCGGGCAGCACACCGCACGCGGTCGCGCTGGCGCTCGCCGACCGGCACCGGCTGTCGATCTACACGAACGACTGGCGTACCGCGTTCGTGCTCGCGCGGCGCAACGGCAACCGCGTGACGCTGCTCGGCGGCGAGCTGTCCGACGACGAGGACGCCACGTTCGGTCTCGACACGATCCACCAGCTCGCGCAATACCACGTCGATTTCGCGTTCGTCGGCGCGGGCGGCATCACGCCCGACGGCGAGTGCACCGACTACTCCCGGCTCGCGGCCGAAGTGCGCAGCCGGATGATCGCGGCGGCGGGCACGGCGATCATCGTCGCCGACCACTCGAAATTCGGCCGCGTGACGCCGGTGCGGATCAACGGCGCGGCCGCCGCCCGCTATCTGGTGACCGAGCGCGCGCCCGACAAGGCCGTGCGGCGCGCGCTGACGGCGCGCGGGATCGAGCTGCTCGTGTGCGACTGACGCGCGTCCGACATACAAGGTTCATCGAACGGTCATCGTGCGGGAAGAACCGTCGTCAAGACTGACCCATTCATCTCGATCGGCCGCCGGGCCAGGGAGCAACGAATGACCGTCAGCGTGCGCAGCTATCTTTCCCCCACCCTGGTCCTGCTGGCTTTCGACTGGCCCGATGCGGCGACGCGGTCCGATTTTCTCGGCTTCGCGATCCGGCGCACGCCGGGCTTCTGGTCGGCCGACGGCAAGACGCGTGCGCCGGACAGCTGGCTGCCCAATCGCCTGACGTTCGACGGCCCGGCCGCCGACACGCAGGGCGATGCGCCGACCGATCAGGCGCCGATTCAGAAATTCATGTGGTGGGACGCGCGCATCGATCCGCAGGACCGCGGCGCGTCGTTCCGCTACGACGTCTATCCGGTCGTCGGCACGCCGGCGAACCTGCAGGTGCTCGACGCGCAAGCCGGTGTGTGCGACGTCGTGCTGCCCGCGCACGTCGAGGACGGCATCGGCACGTGGTTCAACCGCGCGGTGGTCAGCTCGCAGGCGTTCGCGAAGCAGGTCGCGGCGCTGGGCCTCGCGCCGAACGAGGCGCCGAGCGCCGAGCAGGCGCTGAAGCTGCGCACGTGGCTCGCGAACGACATGGAGCAGGTGTTCGCGGAGATGCTCGATCCTGCGTCGCGCGCGGTGTCGGCCGTCTATCACCTGACCGACACGCTGTGGGCGCTGCCCGCGTTCGAGGCGTTCGGCCGCCGGCAGGGCGAAGCGTCGCTCGCGATCGTCTACGACGCGCATACGACGGCGCGCAAGGGCAAGCCGCCGCTGCCGTCGCCGAACCAGCCGGCCGTCGATGCGCTGCAGGGCCTTGCGACGCTCGCGCCGCGCGACCGGACGCACATCATGCACGACAAGTTCATCGTGACCGATGCGCCGTCCAGCCCGGCGCCCGCACGCGTGCTGACCGGTTCCGCGAACTTCACGACCGAGGGGCTGACCGAGCAGGCCAACGTGCTGCACGCGTTCGATTCGCCCGCGCTCGCCGCGCTGTACAACGAGCGCGCCCACGCGCTGGCCGGGAATCCGTCGATTGCGGAGACCGCCCGGCTGTCGCCGGGCTGGTCGGCGCCGATGACGATCGGCAGCGCGCAGGTACGCGTCGCGTACTCGCCGGAACCGTCGGGGCAGCGTACCGAGATCGATACGATCGTCGCCGCGATCGCGGCCGCGAAGCATTCGGTGTCGTTCTGCCTGTTCATGCCGACCGACGCGGCGCTGCGCGATGCGTGTTTCGCGGCCGGCGACCGCGGGCTGATGATGTTCGGCCTCGTGAACCGGATCAACGCGGGCAGCGCGACGAAGGCCGATGCCGCGCAGCAGGGCGGCCAGTCGCTCGATGCGGCGACGCTCGCGAACCTCGAGCTGTACCACCGCAGCCGCGACAACCATGACGTGATCGACGCGTCGTATTTTTCGCCGGCCACGGTGCCGCAAGGCTTCGAGCCGGAGCTGCGGCTCTTCCCGGGCGAGCCGGCGCCGGCCTTTCCGCCCGTCGTGATCCATCACAAGTTCATCGTGATCGATGCGGAAGGCGCGAATCCGGTCGTTTATACGGGCTCGGCGAACATGAGCCGCAACTCCGAGCAGTACAACGACGAGAACCTGCTCGAGATCCGCGACAAGCGGATCGCGGCGATCTATCTCGCGGAATTCCTGCGGCTTTACGAGCACTACCGCGCACGCGCATTGGCGATCAATGCGAAGCAGCGGGGCACGGGCGCGCATGCGCGGCTCGCGCTTGCGCCCGATTCGAGCTGGGCGAAGAAGTATTACGTGGCAGGCAGCCCCGAACAGAAGGCGCGGATCGCGCTGGCATCGACCGAGCCGACGGACTGATGCGCCGAAACGTTGCAGTGCCAACGGCGCGGACGTGTCGCGCCCCGGCCGGCTGATGGCGCCGCTTACGCGGCGACGTAGCGGAGCACCGCGTCGGCGATCGTGTCGCGATGCCGCGCGCGCAGGCGCGGCGCCGACGGATCGCGGCCGAACGCGGCACCGAACGTGTAGCGGTTCGACACGCGATGGAAGCAGAACGAGCTGATCAGCAGGTGCAGGTCGAACGCGTCGATGTCCTTGCGGAACGCGCCGCTGGCCGCGCCGCGCTCGAGCAGTTCCTCGAGCGTCTTGATGATGCTGACGTTGCGGTTCTTGAACGACTTGAGCTGTTCGACGTATTTCGCGCCGTGGATGTTCTCGATCGACACGAGACGGACGAAATCGCGATGCTTGTCGTGATAGTCGAACGTGAATTCGACGAGACGGCGCATGCCTTCGCGCGGCTCCATGTCGCCGACGTGCAGTTCCTGCTCGAGCGCGCGGATGTCGCCGTACACCTTCTCCAGCACGGCCTCGTACAGGCCTTCCTTGCTTTCGAAGTAGTAGTAGAGCATCCGCTTCGTCGTGTTCGTCCGCTCCGCGATCGCGTCGACGCGCGCACCGGCGAGGCCCATCGCGGAGAAT
Organism: Burkholderia sp. MSMB1072; assembly: GCF_001524725.1. Taxonomy (NCBI): domain Bacteria; kingdom Pseudomonadati; phylum Pseudomonadota; class Betaproteobacteria; order Burkholderiales; family Burkholderiaceae; genus Burkholderia; species Burkholderia sp. MSMB1072. Next base: position 61,098 of record NZ_LOYC01000005.1, on the reverse strand, counting down.
TCCTGCGTGGCGACGTCGAGGATGTTGCGCTTGGTTTGCTCGGGATCGTATTTGCGCCGCGCGTCGGACGCAAGCGCGCGGGTGTCGGACGTGGCGGCCTTGCTTCCTGCTTTCATGTGACTTTGTTGTGGTTCGCGGCGGCTTGGAAAAGCCATTCTAGCATGTGGGAAATGCCCGCCCGGCCGACCTTCCGCTCTAATCGGCAAGGCGGCCGCGGGCGCTCAGCGGCGGCAGGACGCGAGCGCGTCGCGGGCCTGGTACGCCGTATACGTGAGCTGCGCGGCGGCGAGGCCGGCCAGGCCGAACGTGCGCGTGAGCCCGAACGCGGCGAAGCCGTCCGGCACCGGCCGGCCTTCGGCCAGCGCGGCGGCGAGCGCCTCGCCGGCCACCGTGGTCGGCGCCATCCCGTGGCCGCCGAAAGCGATCGCGTGCCACACGCCGTCCGCGTCGCGGCCGATCTGCGGCATCTTGTGCCGTGCGTAGCTCATCAACCCGCCCCACGCATAGTCGACCTTCACGCCTTCCAGTTGCGGATACACGCGCAGCAGGTCGCGCCGCAGCAGGCGCGCGATCGCGTCGGGGCCGCGGTCGAGCACGGAGATCCGGCCGCCCCACAGGATCCGCGTGTCCTTCAGCGGACGGTAGTAGTCGAACGCGAAACGCGTGTCGTAGATCGCGTACGGCGCGTCGATCGCGTCGGGCAGGCGCGTGCCGAGCGGTTCGGTCGCGATCACGTAGGTCGCGATCGGCAGCACCGCGCGCTCGATGCGCGGCGACACGCCGCGCGCGTAGCCGCCGCCGGCGAACACGACGTCCTTGGCGCGTACCGCGCCCTGCGCCGTGCGCACGACGTACCCGGCGCCGTCGCGCGCGATGCCCAGCGCGGCCGAACGCTCGTACACGCGCGCACCGCCGCGCGAGGCGGCCGCCGCGACGCCGAGCACGTACTTGAGCGGGTGGAAGTGGAACGCGTTCGGCTCGAACAGGCCGCCGTAATAGCGCTGCGTCTTCAGCCGCTCGCGCAGCGCGCCGGTCGGGACGGGTTCCCACTCGACGCCGAGCTCGTTTTTCATCAGCGTGCGCACACCGTCGAGTCGCGACGGATCGTCGAACCAGTTCGCGAGCATCACGCCTTCGTCGACGATGTCGCAGTCGATCCCGTAGCGGGCGATGCGCGCGCGGATCAGGTCGACCGCATCGACGGTGAGCCGGTACAGCCGGCGCCCTTCGTCGCGGCCGAGCGTGCGCAGCAGGTCGGCGTTGTCGAGACTGTAGCCGCCGAACACGAAGCCGCCGTTGCGGCCCGACGCGCCGAAGCCGACCCGTTCGCTGTCGAGCACGACGACGTCGCGCACGCCGCGCTCGACTAGGCCGAGCGCCGTGCACAGGCCGGCGAGGCCGCCGCCGACGATGCAGACCTGCGTATCGGTCGTGCCGGTCAGTTGCGGGTAGGGCTGGCGGGTAACGGTGGCTTCGTAGAAGTTCTGCATGCGTTTTCGGTGATTCGTGGCGGCGGAAAAACGGACGGCGGGCGTCGATCTTGCCTGAACGCGCGCGCCGCGTCGAATGGGGTTTTCAGCGCAGCGGCCGCCGCGATCGGGCGGCCGCCTGCGCGTCACCGGGCGTCAGGCGCCCGGCGTCGGGTTGACCGGCCGGGCGACGTAGGCCGGATAGCCGGCGTCGGCCTTTTCGACGGCGTCGGGTGTCGCGTTGCGGTCGATCCACGGCGCGATTTCCATGTCCTCGTAGCGCACCAGACGGCACTTACGCACCAGCGCGTAGCCGAGCCAGATCGCGAGGAAGAACGGCAGGCCGATGTAGGTCGCGGCGACGCCCGTCCAGTCGATCTTGTCGGCGAGGAACGCGCGGTAGTCCTGGCCGAGCGCGACGACCGCGCACAGGGCGAACGCGAACAGCGGACCGAACGGGAACCACTTCGAGCGATACGGCAACTGGTCGAGCCGGTAGCCCTGTTTCAGGAAGCCCTTGCGGAACCGGTAGTGGCTGACCGCGATGCCGAGCCACGTGATGAAGCCGGCCATGCCCGACGTGTTCAGCAGCCACAGGTAGACGGTCTTGTCGCCGTACAGCGACGTGAGGAAGCACAGCGCGCCGACGGCGGTGGTCGCATACAGCGCGTTGCGCGGCACGCCGCCCGGCGACAGCTTCGCGAACACCTTCGGCGCGCGGCCTTCGACCGCGAGGTTGTAGAGCATCCGTGTCGACGCATACATGCCCGAGTTGCCGGCCGACAGCACGGCCGTCAGGATCACCGCGTTCATCACGCCGGCCGCGAACGCGAGGCCCGCGTGGCGGAACACGAGCGTAAACGGGCTCACGCCGATATCGGTCACGTCGCTCTTCAGCAGGCTCGGATCGGTGTACGGAACCAGCACGCCGATCACGAAGATCGCGAACACGTAGAACAGCAGGATGCGCCAGAAGATCTGGCGCACCGCGCGCGGAATCGTCGTGCGCGGATTTTCCGATTCGCCGGCCGCGACGCCGATCATTTCGGTGCCCTGGAACGAGAAGCCCGCGATCATCGCGACGCCGAGCATCGTGGCCCAGCCGCCGACGAACGGCGCGTCGCCGATCGTGAAGTTGCCCCAGCCGGCGCTCGGGCCGCCCTGCATGATCCCGAAGATCATCAGCAGGCCGACGCCGACGAACGCGAGCACCGTCAGCACCTTGACCAACGCGAACCAGTATTCGGCTTCGCCGAAGCCGCGTACCGACAGCGCGTTGAGCGTGAAGATCAGCGTGAGGAACAGTGCGCTCCACCACACGCCCGGCACGTCCGGAAACCAGTAGTGCATCACGAGCTGCGCGGCGACGAGCTCCACCGCCAGCGTCACGGCCCAGCTGTACCAGTAGTTCCAGCCGAGCGCGAAGCCGAAGCCTTCGTCGACGAACTTCGCGCCGTAGGTTGCGAACGACCCGGACACCGGCATGAACGCGGCCATTTCGCCGAGGCTCGTCATCAGGAAGTAGACCATCAGGCCGATCACCATGTACGCGAGCATCGCGCCGCCGGGGCCGGCCTGCGAGATCGACGCGCCGGATGCGACGAACAGCCCCGTGCCGATCGAGCCGCCGATCGCGATCATCCGTAGATGGCGGGCCTGCAACGCGCGGTGGAGGGACGGCTTCGCGGGCGGCGAGCCGGACGGACGGGACGAATCGGGGCGGGCATCTGAATGCATGGCGTGCGCTGGGCGCTGTCTCCGGGATTGTTTTTTCGGTGACGAAGCGCGACGCGTTGCCGGCCGCGGCCGGGTAGCGGTGATGCGGTGCGGAACGGACCCGCTGAGCCGGGCCGTGGTGCGTGTCGCCTTCGTCGGTCGTCCGGCTGCTGTGGTGGCGGCCGGCGGCGCGCCGGGTGCGTTGCACCTCGACGTCGCACCGATTGTGTGTGCCCGGTGCACCGGCGGCAAACGATATTTCCGAACAGGGTGATGCGAGATGGTCATCAACTTGTGTCGTGTCGAAACGCATCCGAGCGCCCGGTTACGGGCTTGGGAAACGTCCCATATCGGTACGGAAACAGGGATGGCGGGCCTGCTTACTTCTTGCGTTTTTGGAATGAAGTCGTGAGTTAATATCAATAGCGGCCCGACTTGTGGCCATCGACAATGCGTTTCATGGATCGTGCCTCGCGAGGCTGGGGCGTGCCGTCCGGCCTGGCTTTCCGGCGACGGCGCAGCGCGATGCGCCGGATGGCGCACCGGGCCCGCCGCGCGGCGCATCCGCTTGCACGAGGCGCTCGAACGCGCTCCAATCGAATCACGCGGGCGGCGCTGCCGCCGCACCGATCAATCTGTCCCTGAAGAGGAAGTGATGCAATTCAACGACATTCTTGCCGCGCTCGACATCGATCTCGCCCAGTGGAAGGGCAACGCGCTGACCGCGCGTTCGCCGCTCGACGGCGCGACGCTCGCGACGCTGGCGGTCGATTCGCCCGCCGACGCAGAACGCAAGATCGACGCCGCGCACGACGCATTCCTCAAGTGGCGCACGGTGCCGGCGCCGGTGCGCGGCGAACTCGTGCGCGTGTTCGGCAACGTGCTGCGCGAGCACAAGGCCGAGCTCGGCCGCCTCGTCACCCTCGAAGCCGGCAAGATCACGTCGGAAGGCCTCGGTGAAGTGCAGGAAATGATCGACATCTGCGATTTCGCGGTCGGCCTGTCGCGCCAGCTTTACGGTCTCACGATCGCGTCCGAGCGTCCGGGCCACCGGATGATGGAAACGTGGCATCCGATCGGCGTGTGCGGCGTGATTTCGGCGTTCAACTTCCCGGTCGCGGTGTGGGCGTGGAATGCGGCGCTCGCGTTCGTGTGCGGCGATTCGGTCGTGTGGAAGCCGTCCGAGAAGACGCCGCTCACCGCGATCGCGTGTCACGTGCTGCTTCAGAAGGCGCTGCGCGAGTTTGAGAAGACGCATCCGGGCGTCGCACCGGCCGAGTTGAGCCAACTGGTGCTCGGCATGCGCGATGTCGGCGAGGTGCTGACGGCGTCGAAGAAGGTGCCGGTCGTCAGCGCGACGGGCAGCGTGCGGATGGGCCAGGAAGTCGCGAAGGTGCTGAGCCAGCGCCTTGCACGCGGCATCCTCGAACTCGGCGGCAACAACGGGATGATCGTCGCGCCGAGCGCGGATCTCGACCTCGTCGTGCGCGCGGTCACGTTCGCGGCGGTCGGTACGGCCGGCCAGCGCTGCACGACGCTGCGCCGCCTGATCGTGCATCGCAGCCTCGTCGAGCAACTGCTGCCGCGCATCGAGAAGGCGTATGCGTCGGTGAAGGTCGGCAACCCGCTCGAGGAAGGCACGCTGGTCGGCCCGCTGGTCGATCGTGCGTCGTTCGACGCGATGCAGAAGGCGCTGGCCGACGCGCGCGAGCAGGGCGGCGAAGTGAAGGGCGGCGAGCGCGTGGACGTCGGTCACGCGGATGCGTACTACGTGCGTCCGGCCATCGTGCGGATGCCGAAGCAAACGGCGGTGGTCGAGCGTGAGACGTTCGCGCCGATTCTGTACGTGATGGTCTACGACGACTTCGACGACGCGATTGCCGTGCACAACGCGGTGCCGCAGGGGCTGTCGTCGGCGATCTTCACGAATGACATGCGCGAGGCCGAGCAGTTCATGTCGGCCGCCGGCAGCGATTGCGGGATCGTCAACGTGAACATCGGCACGAGCGGCGCGGAAATCGGCGGCGCGTTCGGCGGCGAGAAGGAAACGGGCGGCGGGCGCGAGTCGGGTTCGGATGCGTGGAAGGCTTATATGCGTCGCGCGACGAATACGATTAACTACAGCCGGCAGTTGCCGTTGGCGCAGGGGGTGAAGTTCGACGTATAAGTGCAGGCGCCCTGCTTGGGCGCTTCGACGGTCGAATGAAATGGGCCGGTTGCCGTGGAAGCGGTAACCGGCCCATTTCGCTTACTGCGTGGCGCGCGGCGCGCCGATCGATCGCGAGCGTACCCGCTCGATGGTCGACTTACGATTCGTGCCGCGTGGAACCATCGTTCGCCGGCATGTTCTGCACCACCAGCATCTGCGGGCTCGACAACGTAATCCCCGCCGCCCGCAACTGCTTGAGGATCTCGAACAGCAGATCGCTCTTCGTCGAACTCGCGATTCGCGGGCTCGACACGTAACCCGTCACGCTCAGCGTGATCCCGTCCGGCGTAAGCTGGCTGAACGTCACCGACGGCGCTGGCTTCTCGAGAATTGCCTGGTGCTCGCGATACGCATCGAGCAGCAGGTCGCGCACCTGCTCGGGATCGGTGTTCAGCGGGAACGTCAGCACCAGCGTCGCGACGCCCTGCGTGCTGTTGCCCATCGTCACGTTGCGCACGTTCTGCGAGATCAGTTGCGAGTTCGGCACGATCACGGTCGAGCGGTCGCTCAGCTGGATCTCGGTCGCGCGCACGTTGATGCGGCGAATATCGCCTTCGACGCCCGCGATGCTGACCATGTCGCCCACCTTCACCGGGCGCTCGGTCAGCAGGATCAGCCCCGACACGAAGTTCTTCACGATTTCCTGCAGGCCGAAGCCGATCCCCACCGACAACGCGCTGACGATCCACGCGAGATTGTTCCACCTGACGCCGAGCAGCCCGAGCGTCATCAGCACGAGCAACACGTAGCCGACGTTGGTGAACAGCGTGATCAGCGACACGCGCATGCCCGTATCCATGCCGAGCGCGGGCATGAACTCGCCGTCGAGCCAGCGGCGCAGCGAGCGCAGCAGGTACAAGCCGATCGCGAAGCCGATCACGGCGTTCATGATCCGGTCGGGCATGATGTTCAGGCTCTGCAGCCGCTGGCTGCCGATCATCGCGACCGCGCTGTCGAGCAGGTCGCTCGGCGTGGTGCCGAAGCCGCCGGTCAGCAGCGCGATCGCCGCGATCAGCATCAGCAGGCTCGTGCCGAAGCCGGACAGGACCGTGCGCGCCTGGTCGAGGTGGCGGTCTTCGAGCGCGAACAGATGCTTGATCTGCTGGCCCGACGACAGGCTCGACGAGAACAGGCTTTCGCTCGCGTCGCGCGTCAACTGGATCAGGATGTAGGTCGCGCACAGCACGATCTCGAACCACACGAGCTCGTACGTGATGAAGCGCGCGACCGTGATGTAACCGATCAGGAGCGCGATCAACGAAGCGACGATCGCGAGCGTGACGCCGGCATGGATCAGGCCGGCGAGCGTCGAGCGTTGCTCGGGTGCCTCGCCTGCCGCCGCGAGTGCGCTGCGCGCGCGGTTCGCGCGCAGCAGCGATGCGCCGACCGTCAGCGCGACGACGAGCGATACGATGCCGCGGCCGAGCAGCGTGACCGACAGGCTGGTATCGACGATCCGGTTGATCGATTCGAGCGTGCCCGACACCAGCAGCAGCGCGGCCAGGATGCTGGGGAACGGCTTCATCGCGAGCGCGACCGGGTCGGCGAGCGCAGGCAGTCGCCACGACGGATGCTTCGTGCAGAGCAGGGCGCGGCCGAGCCCGGCGATCAACGCGCAGGTTGCGGCGAGTTTCGCGAACTGGTCCCACAGATCGGACAGCGACGGCGTGAGTTCGTAGTGGCGCGCGACGGCGAGGTAGAAAATCTGAATCGCGATGGCCGTCGCGAGGAAGGTCGACAGCGCGGTCGACAGCGCGAGCGCACTGCGGCGCAAGCGGGTGGGCGGCAGACGGTTCAGCGCGATCCACGCGAGCCCGCGCTCGATGAGCCGGCGGCCGCCGAGCCATGCGGCGAATGCGGCGATCAGCAGCAGCGTGGTGATCGCCCGTTGCCCGGGGACCCACGACGAATGCAGCATGTCGAACAGTTCGCCGTTGAAATCATCGAGCCGCTGGCGATCGTCCGGCGCCAGGTGGAACAGCGGCAGCCAGAACTGCGCGCTGAAGATGCTGCCCGAACGGAACGCGAGCTGGTTCTTCAGCAGGCTGCGGTGCAGCTTCGCGAACTGCTCGGTCAGGTTCGCGAGGCTCGCCTTCTGGTCGGCGGCCTGCTTCAGCGCGGCGTCGATCTGGGTCTTGCGCGCGTCGAGCGCGGCCCGCTGCTTCGCGACGGCTGCCGTTTCCGGTGCGGCGCCCTCGGCCGGCGGCGGGCCGAGCACGTCGAGTTGCGCCTGGACCTGCGCGCGTTGCGGCGTGAGATCGCTCTGCAGTTTCGCGACATCGGTGCTCAGTTCCTGCGCCGAATCGTCGAGCGCGTCCAGCTCCTTGCTGTTGGACGTGGTCGAGGTCTGCTGCTTGATGCGGTCCAGCTCCGCCTGCATCTGTTTGAGCTGGGCGACGGCGTCGGGCAGCGAGATGGCCGGCACGGATGCGCCGACGCCGCTCGCGACGGGAGCGGAAGCGGCGGCCGGGAATGCCGACGCGGTCGCGATGGCCGCGAACTGCAGCAGCGCGATCAGCGCGATCCGGCGGGCGTACGTGGATAGTCGTTGTATGGACATGGAATGCTTACGATTTGCCGACAATGCCGGTTGCCGAAAGGCAGCCGGAAGCCGGTAGTTGGCCCGCTAGCATGTTACCGGGGCGCGGAGCGCGTGGTTGTACCGATTGCGTCTCGTCGTCCGCGGCGATACCGGCGGCGCGTGCCTGCGCGAAACAGCGCGGCAACCCCGTCGTTACCGGCCCGCGCGCGTGGCCGATGGCACCGGAGCGCCGCGCGGACGCGCTTTCCGTGCCCGACACACGGTTACGCAAGTTACACATTATCAGGCGGGAAAATGGGGCATCGGATTGTTTCGGCGCCTGGAACGCGTCCGGCCGGCTGCCTTGCCCATGCGTCAAACGGGCGTGCCGGTACAATGCAGCGATCCGCCCGGCGGCGGTTCGGCGGACGACGCACAACACGACACGATCAGGAGACGCGCCCAAGATGGCCTCAACGGACAGCCTTTGCCAGGCACCTGCCCAATCCCCCTCCATCGACCCCGGTTCCATTTCGGCCCGCCTCGACCGCCTGCCGCCGACGCGCAGCGTCTGGAAGCTCGTGGTGCTGCTGAGCCTCGGCTTCTTCTTCGAACTCTACGACCTGCTGTACAGCGGCTACATCGCGCCGGGCCTCGTGAAAAGCGGCATCCTTTCCGCGACCACGCACGGCCTGTTCGGCACCACCGGCGTCGCGAGCTTCATCGCCGCGCTGTTCTCCGGGCTCTTCATCGGCACGATCGCGTGCGGCTTTCTCGCCGACCGCTTCGGCCGCCGCGCGATCTTCACGTGGTCGCTGCTGTGGTACACGGCCGCCAACATCGTGATGGCGTTCCAGGACACCGCGGCGGGGCTGAACTTCTGGCGCTTCGTCGTCGGTCTCGGCCTCGGCGTCGAGATGGTGACGATCGGCACGTACATCTCCGAACTCGTGCCGAAGCAGATTCGCGGCCGCGCGTTCGCGTGCGAGCAGGCGGTGGGGTTCGTCGCGGTGCCGGTGGTCGCGTTCCTCGCTTACCTGCTCGTGCCGCACGCACCGTTCGGCCTCGACGGCTGGCGCTGGGTCGTGCTGATCGGCGCGCATGGCGCGCTGTTCGTGTGGTGGATTCGCCGCGAACTGCCGGAAAGCCCGCGCTGGCTCGCGCAGCAGGGCCGGGTCGACGAAGCCGACCGCATCATGTGCGCGCTCGAGGCGAAGGTGGAAGCCGAATACGGCCGGCCGCTGCCGCCGCCGGCACCGGCCGAACCCGTCCCGCCGCGCGGCAGCTTCCGCGACATGTGGGTGCCGCCGTATCGCAGCCGCACGATCATGATGACGATCTTCAACGTGTTCCAGACGGTCGGCTTCTACGGCTTCGCGAACTGGGTGCCGACGCTGCTGATCAAGCAGGGCATCACGATCACGTCGAGCCTGATGTATTCGAGCGTGATCGCGCTCGCGGCGCCGATTGGCCCGCTGATCGGTCTCGCGATCGCCGACCGCTTCGAGCGCAAGTCGGTGATCGTCGCGATGGCGGCGGCGATCGTCGTCTGCGGGCTGCTGTTCAGCCAGACGAAGGTGGGTGCTTTCCTGATCGTGCTCGGCATCGGCCTCACGCTGGCGAGCAACATCATGTCGTACAGCTTCCACGCGTACCAGGCCGAGTTGTTCCCGACGTCGATTCGCGCGCGCGCCGTCGGCTTCGTCTATTCGTGGAGCCGCTTCTCGGCGATCTTCTCGTCGTTCGTGATCGCGGCCGTGCTGCGCGGTTTCGGCACGTTCGGCGTGTTCGCGTTCATCGCGGGCGCGATGGTGATCGTGATGGCGGCAATCGGTTGGATGGGGCCGCGCACGAAGGGCATCGCGCTCGAAACCATCTCGAAGTAGTGGGCAGGTGCGCACGCGTGTCGCACGGTTCGTTGCGGCATGCGTGCGAGGCGGTCACAGGTTTCCGGTTTGGGCCGTCCGGTCGCCAAGTTACTTTGTTGTGCGAATCAACTGGGAAGTGCGATCGAACCGGCTCGATCTCGCACGCGCTCGGCCACAGACGAAACGTCAACACACGAGCCTGCCACGCTACGAATACGCAAGCGGAAACGAGTTGAAACAAAGCGTGACGAAGCGCAATTTCGCCGTGAATTCGCGATTTCCATCGCAGCCGATTCGCATATGGACGAGTAAAATGAAGGGCCTGACGACTCATTAGCCGCCATCGGAGCGCCCGCGTTGCATCGGCGAACGGCTCCGCCGCGAAGAGGCGTCGGCGCCGGGCGCATGCGATGCGCCGGACGTGTCGATGGCTTGCGCGGAAGATGCGCCGCTCGCAACAGCACGCTGCGGCGGCCGGATCGGCCGATGGCTTCGAACGTATGATTCTTGCCCACCTGGCGCGGCAATTTGCAAAGCCGCGTTGCCGTCACCGCGCAGTCGCCGCATATGTGTGGCTCGCTGCGACGGTGTCGATTTCCGTTCTCGCCGAACGGCCTGCCTTTGCCGCGCCCGACGCGCCGTCGTCGGCCGTGCAATCGTCATCCGGTGCGTCGCCTGCATCGGCGGCCTCTCTCACGCATCCCGCTTCGTCCGCGCAGGCAGCGTCGGGCGCATCGGCCGCCGCGCCGACATCCGCCGCGTCACAAGCGAATCACGTGAATCGCGCGGAACCCGCGAGCGCGGCATCGGGTGCGTCGGCTGCATCCGCCGCGTCGGCCACCGCGCCTGCGTCGGCCGCATCCGGCACGCCTGCCAGCGAGGCCGAGCCGGCTCCACCCACTCCGCCGCGCCGGCATCCGCCGTTGTCGGCCGAGGAGGCGCAGAACGCGACGACGCGCGCGCTCGACATGCGCAAGCGTTTCACGCAGGAAGTCACGCGACGCCTGAACGTGCCGGCGAGCGAGCAGCGCGCGTATGGCGAGCGGCTCCAGCAAGCGCTCGCCGATGCGGATCTCGGCGATCTCGCAGGCGAATACGTCGCGATGGTCGACCGTGCGCCGAACGTGCAGGCGCTGTTCATCTATTTCCGCGCGACGCCGGCCAATGCGTGGCTGATGATCGGCGCATCGCCGGTCGGCACCGGCTTGCCGGGCCAGTACGACCATTTCCTGACGCCGCTCGGCGTGTTTCATCACTCGCCCGACACGATGGATTTTCGCGCGGAAGGGACGACGAACGAGAACGGCATTCGCGGCTACGGGCGCCGCGACATGCGCATCTACGACTTCGGCTGGGTGGACGGCGAGCGCGGCTGGGGCAAGGGCGGCGTGTCGCCGATGCGCTTCCAGATGCATGCGACCGATCCCGACCGGCTCGAGGCGCTGCTCGGCATCCGGCACTCGAAGGGGTGCGTGCGGATTCCCGCGTCGCTGAACACGTTCCTCGACCGGCACGGCCTGCTCGACGACGATTACCAGGCTCGCGTGGAGGCCGGCAAGTCGCTGTGGGTGCTGCGTCGCGATCGCGACGTCACGCCGATCGCGGGCCGCTATCTGGTCGTGATCGACAGCGCCCGCAAGACCCGCCCGGCGTGGTCGCCGATGCCGGGGCGCGGCGCATGGTCGAAGCTGCCGAAGGGTGGCGACACGGCGGACTGAGCGCCGGTGCGCCGAACGCGGGCGGCGCAAGGATGAGAATAAATCTGTTTTATCGAGATATAAAGAAAGCAAACTTTTATGATCCGATCCGGGTTCGTATAGTCGAGTCCAGTTTCGCGGAACCCTGCCGCGCCTGGACCACCACCGACCACACGACCCGCATGAAAACTCTCTACAAGCTCGCTCCGCTCGCGATGCTCGGCGCCTTCGCGACCCATGCCTGTGCGCAAAGCAGCATCACACTGTACGGTCTCATCTCGGCCGGTGTCGGGTTCGCGACGAACCAGGGCGGCAAGAACGCGTGGCAGGCGCTGTCCGGCACGAACCAGAACCCGCGCTGGGGGCTGAAGGGCAAGGAGGATCTCGGGCAAGGGCTGTCCGCGGTGTTCCAGCTCGAGAACGGCTTCAACGTGATGACGGGCACGGCCGCACAGAACGGCCGCGAGTTCGGGCGCATGGCGTACGTCGGCCTGGCCGACCGCACTTACGGCTCGCTGACGTTCGGTCGCCAGTACGACGCGATCCACGACTACATCGGGCCCGTGATCATCGCGAGCAACGGCGTGAACATCGGCGACAACGACAACGGCTACAACGACATTCGCGTGCAGAACTCGGTGAAGTACGTGAGCCCCGTCTACTACGGGCTGAAGTTCACCGCGCTGTACGGCTTCAGCAATGCGACCGGTTTCGCGAACAACAGCGCGTACAGCTTCGGGCTCGGCTACGAACGCGGCCCGCTGCGCTGGAGCGCGGTCTATGCGCAGTACAACCATCCTTACAGCGCGACGAACCAGGACGGCGCGATCGCGAACGACTACGCGTCGCCGCTGCTGATCTTCAGCAAGAGCGCGATGACGCCGGCCGCGTATGCGAGCCGGCAGCGGATCGCGGGCACGGGCGGCTTCTACACGATCGGCCGCGCGCAGTTCGCCGCGATGTTCACCGACGTGCGCTACGATTACCTCGACAATTCGCACCTGCACCTGCAGAACCTCGGCGTGAACGTCGTCTACACGATGACGCCGCAGCTCTTTCTGGGCGCCGCGTATGCGTTCACGAACGGCAAGTACGACGTGATCGACAAGCGTCCGAAATGGCATCAGGTGAACCTGCAGGCCGACTACTTCCTGTCCAAACGCACCGACGTCGCGCTGACGGTGATCGCGCAACAGGCGGCCGGCGACGCGGATCATGCGCAGATCTTCGCGTATGCGCGTTCGACCGGCACGCGCCAGATGATGGCGACGCTCGGCGTCCGGCACGTCTTCTGAGCACCCGACCATGAGCCATCCGATCGCATCCCGCCGCACCTTCCTGAAACTGTCCGCCGCGCTGGCCGGCACCGCGCTGCTGCCCGAAACGGGCGCATTCGCGGCCGGCGACGCTGCCGCGCGCCGCACGGTGATCATCGATACCGATCCGGGGCAGGACGACGCCATCGCGATCCTGTTCGCGCTCGGCGCGCAGGACCGGCTCGACGTGCGCGCGCTGACGGCCGTGGCGGGCAACGTGCCGCTCGACCTGACCGAACGCAATGCGCGGATCATCCGCGACTGGGCCGGCCGCACGACGACGCTTCCGGTGTATGCGGGCTGCCCGCGCCCGCTCGTTCGCGAGCTCGTGACGGCCGCGAACGTGCACGGCAAGACGGGGCTCGAAGGCGTCGAACTGCACGCGCCGCGCGCACCGCTCGCCGCCGGTCACGCGGTGTCGTACCTCGTCGATACGCTGAGCCGCGCGGCGCCCAACAGCGTGACGCTGTGCGCGCTCGGCCCGCTGACGAACATCGCGACCGCGCTGGTCGAAGCGCCGCAGATTCGCGCCGCGCTGCGCGATATCGTGCTGATGGGCGGCGCGTTCTTCGAGCGCGGCAACATCACGCCGGCCGCCGAGTTCAACGTCTACGTCGATCCGCAGGCGGCCGACGTCGTGTTCGGCAGCGGCGTGCCGATCGTCGTGCTGCCGCGCGACGTCGCGGTGAAGGCGCCGATCACGCCGGCGCGCGTCGCACCGTTCCGCGCGCTCGGCAACCGCTGCGGCGCGATCGTCGCGGACATCATGGAGGCGGAGCTCGCATACAACAGGAAGCGGCGCGGGATCGACGACGCGCCGATGTACGACCCGACGGCCGTCGGCTATCTCGTCGATCCGACGCTGTTCGGCGGACGCAAGGTGAACGTGGTGGTCGAGACGACCGGGCAGTGGACGCTCGGCGAGACGATCGTCGACTGGAACGGGCGCAGCGGCCGTGCGGCGAACGCGACGTGGATCAACGAGGTCGACGCGGACCGCTTCTACGCGACGCTCGTCGCGCGCATCGCGAAGCTGCCCTGAGCGCGCTCGGCAAGCGCGGCGAACGCGGCATCAGATGTGCTTCGCAATCCATTCGCGGCACGCGCGCACGTGCGGGCCGCGATCGTCGGCAGCGAGCGAGATCAGCGAGATCGCGCGCGTGACGCGCGGTTTGTCGACGCGTAGTGCGACGAGTTCGGGATCGTGCAGATGCATCGTGTAGAGGCTCGGCAGCACGGCGATCGCGAGGCCGTTGCGTGCGAGCGCGTAGAGCGGCTCGGTGTATTCCATCCGGTACGTGACGTTCAGGCGCAGCTTCCCGGCGCCGCCGGTGCGATGCAGCGATTCGCTGACGCTGCCGCGCACGAACACAGCGAGTTCGCGATCGACGAGCTTCGCCCACGTGACGCTCTTCGCGCGGGCGAGCGGATCGTCGTGCCGCACGACGATCACGATCTCGTCCTCGAACAACTGTCGGTAGCGCAGCGTGCCGTCGTCGGTGTCCGGTTCGCGCACGCCGATGCCGAGATCCGCGACGCCGTCGCGCACCGCTTCGACGAGCGCGCTGTTCGGCAAATCGGTGAGCGTGAAGCGCAACGTCGGATGCGTGCCGCGCAATGCGTTGAGCGCGGGCAGCAGGCGGCCCGCGACCGACGGAATGAACGCGATGCGCACGGTCTGGATGCGTTCGCCGATGAGCCGCGTCATGTCGTCGAAGGTGCCGCGCGCCTGGTTGAGCAGGCGTTCGGCGAGCGGTAGCACGGCTTCGCCGGCAGTGGTCAGCGTGAGTCGATGGGCGGTGCGTGCGAACAGGCGGCCGCCGAGCAGGAACTCGATCTGGCGGATCGACGCGGTGAGCGCCGGCTGCGTGAGCGACAGCGCCTGCGCGGCTTGAGTGAAGCTGCGTGCATGCGCAAGGACGACGAAGTGCTGGACCTGCCGCAGCGTGAGCGCGGGGAGCAGCGACGAGCGGTCGGACATCGGGCAATAACGGTCGGGATGCGGTACGCGGCAGTATAAGGCCGCGCTGCACGAACCGACACGGGACAATATTCGGAATCACAGGAGAACCACCATGTCAGCGACTGACACGATGCCGGCGCGCGCGCCGGCCAACTGGCTCGAACGCCGCTTCGCGCTCGCCGCGCGCGGCACGAGCGTGCGCACCGAGACGATCGCGGGCGTCACGTCGTTCCTCGCGGCCGCGTACCTGCTCGTCGTGATCCCGTCGCTGCTGGCGACGGGCGGGATGGAGCGCGGCGCGGCGACGACCGCGACGATCGTCGTGTTCGTGCTGTTCACCACGCTGATGGGGCTGTACGCGAACCTGCCGTTCCTCGTCGGCCCCGGCATCGGCGGCTCGGTGATCATCGGCGTGACGCTCGCGACGACCGAGCACGTCGGCTGGCAGACGGGCCTCGGCATCGCGTGCGTGTCGGGCGTGCTGTTCTTCCTGCTGACGATCCTCGGCGCGCGCGGCGTCGTGGTGCGGCTGATTCCGGTGCAGATCAAGCTCGGCCTCGGCGCGTCGATCGGGCTGTTCGTCACGATGCTCGGGCTGCGCAATGCGGGGATGGTCGTCGCGAACGCGAAGACCAACGCGTTCGCGCTCGGCGACTTCTCGCGGCCGGGCGCGCTCGTCGCGCTGATCGGTCTCGCGACGGCGATCGTGCTGCAGGCGCGCAAGGTGCCCGGCGCGATCCTGATCGCGATCCTCGTCGCGGCCGCGGCCGGCGTGCCGCTCGGCGTCACGCATCTGCCGGCGTCGTTCGTGTCGCTGCCGCACAGCATCGCGCCGATCGCGTTCAAGCTCGATATCGGCAGCGCGTTGAGCCTGGCCGCCGCGCCGTACCTGTTCGCGTTCTTCGCGGCGGAATTCTTCTCGACGCTCGGCACCGCGCTCGCGGTCGGCGCGAAGGCGAACCTGCTCGACGAACAGGGCAACCTGCCGAACATCAACCGGCCGTTCCTCGTCGATTCGCTCGCCGCGACGCTCGGGCCCGTGTTCGGCATTCCGGCGCTGACCGCGCTGATCGAATCGGCTGCAGGCGTCGAAGCCGGCGGCCGCAGCGGGCTGTCGTCGCTGGCGGCGGCCGTGCTGTTCGCCGCGATGTTGCTGTTCGTGCCGGTCGCGCTCGCGATCCCGAAGGAGGCGACCGCGCCGGCGCTGATCCTGATCGGGCTGTCGATGTTCGCGACGATCCGTCATACGCATTTCGACGACTTCACCGATGCGCTGCCCGTGATGTCGATGGTACTGCTCACGCTGATGTCGAACAGCTTCGGCACCGGCATTGCCGGCGGGCTGCTGTGCTACGTGCTCGTCAAGCTGCTGGCCGGCCGCTGGCGCGACGTGTCGTGGGGGCTCGTCGTACTCGCGATCCCGCTCGGCTATTACTTCTGGACCGTCGTGAAGCCGCACTGAGAGACGGCTTGCGCGACGCATCGCACTACCGCAAAAGAGACTGACATGAAGGGAACACCAGGCAACGTCCCGGCCACGCGCACGGGCATCGAGATCACGCCGGCCCATCGGGCCTTCTTCCACGCGTTGCCGAAGGTCGAGCTGCATTGCCACCTGCTCGGCGCGGTGCGGCACGATACGTTCGTCGCGCTGGCCGAACTCAGCGGCGCGCCGATCGAGCGTGCGGAGATCGACGCGTTCTACGCGCGCGGCGAGAAGCCGGTCGGCGTGCTGCACGTGCTGCGCGCGCTCGACCGGTATCTGCTGACGCAACCCGACGACCTGCGACGAATCGCATACGAGTATCTGGAAGACGCGGCCGCGCACAACGTGCGGCACGCGGAATTCTTCTGGAATCCGACAGGAACGGTGCGGGTATCGGGCATCGCGTATGCGGACGCGCAGGCCGCGATCGTGACCGCGATCCGCGACGCCGCGCGCGATTTTCGAATCGGCGCGCGCCTGATTCCGAGCATCGATCGCGAGCAGGATCCCGACGAAGCGGTTGCGGTCGTCGAGTGGATGAAGGCGAATCGCGCGGACGAAGTCGCGGGGCTCGGCATCGACTATCGCGAGAACGACCGGCCGCCCGAGCTGTTCTGGAAGGCGTACCGCAATGCACGCGCGGCCGGCTTTCGCACGACCGCGCATGCGGGCGAATTCGGGATGCCGTGGCGTAACGTCGAGACGGCCGTCGATCTGCTGCAGGTCGACCGTGTCGATCACGGCTATACGATCGTCGACAATCCCGAGCTGTGCGCGCGCTACGCGGAGCGCGGGATCGTGTTTACCGTAGTGCCGACGAATTCGTACTATCTGCGCACGCTGCCGCCGGAGCAATGGGCCGAGCGGCATCCGATGCGCAAGATGCCCGGCCTCGGGTTGAAGATTCATCCGAACACCGACGATCCGACGTTGCACAAGGTCGATCCGAGCGAGGCGTGGGAACTGATGTTCAGTCATTTCGGCTTCACAGTGGCCGACTTGAAGCAGTTCATGCTGAACGGGATCGACGGCGCGTGGGTCGACGATGCAACGAAGGCTGCGTGGCGTGCCGCATGGTCCCCGGAGTTCGATGCGCTCGCTGCAGCGCTCGCGGCGGGTTGAACGCGTTTCCTGGCTCAGCCCTTCGCCGGCACGATCAACGGAAGAACCGCAGCCAGTCGAACAGGCCTGAATGCTGCGCCGCACGCCGCCTCGGCGCCGGTGCGCTGCGCGGCCGGAAGTCCGGCGAGAACTGCACGTGCGGATCGATCGCATGCGCGCGCAGCGCCGCATCGTAGAACGATCCGACGATCGGCAGCGCGCTGTGCGCGCCCGCGCCCCAGTAGTCGCTGCGCAGCGTCACGCTGCCGTCGTCGAAGCCGACCGACGCGCCGGCCACCAGTTGCGGATGCATCAGGATGAACCAGCCATCCGTGTTGTCCTGCGTCGTGCCGGTCTTGCCCGCGACGTCGATCCGAATTCCGTAGCGCGAGCGGATGTCGGCGCCGGTGCCGTAATCCACGACGCCGCGCATCGCGTCGACGAGCGTCTGTGCCGCGGCCACCGGTAACGCACGCTCGGGCGGCGCACTGCCGAACGCGGCGAGCACCTTGCCGTCGCGATCCTCGATGCGCGTGATCATCTGCGGCGCGACGTACACGCCGCGGTTCGCGATCGTGCCGTACGCGGACACCATTTCCTTCAGCGTGACGGGGCTCGTGCCGAGCGCGAGCGACGGCACCGCGTCGAGCGGGCTGTCGCGCACGCCCATCGCGCGCGCGAGCTGCGCGACCTTCGCGGCGCCTTCGTGCTGCATGACCTGCGCGGTGATGCGGTTGCGCGACAGCGCCAGCCCGTCGCGCAGCGTCATCGGCTCGCCGGTCGGCGGCTCCGCATCGGTCGGACGCCACACCGAGTGCGCATCGATCGGGATCGCGACGGGGCGGTCGACGAACGTGTCGCCCGGCCGCATCCTGTCCGCGAACGCGGCCGCATAGACGAACGGCTTGAAGGTCGAACCCGGCTGGCGCCGCGCCTGCGCGACGTGATCGAACGGCGCGCTGCCGAAATCGGGGCTGCCGACCCATGCGCGGATCGCGCCGTTGCGCGGATCGATCGCGAC
This sequence comes from Burkholderia sp. MSMB1072, assembly GCF_001524725.1. Lineage (NCBI taxonomy): Bacteria > Pseudomonadati > Pseudomonadota > Betaproteobacteria > Burkholderiales > Burkholderiaceae > Burkholderia > Burkholderia sp. MSMB1072. The sequence goes on along the minus strand of NZ_LOYC01000005.1, from coordinate 42,731 downwards.
GAAGCCGGCCTGTACCTGCGTCTTGCGCTCGCACAGCGCCCGCATGAATGCGCGATTCGCGCCGAGCTGCTTCAGTGCAATCCCGTCGGCGAGCCCGGTGTCGCGTGCCTGCCGATACTCGGGCGTCTGGCGCATGAAGCCGCGGAACAGATCGTTGCGCAGCCCGCAGCCGGACGGCCCGCGCCACGCGCCGTCGGCGATCGCCTGCAGCCGTTCGGTCTGCCGCGTCAGCGCTTGCGTGGCCATGTCCTGCAGTCGCGCGTCGAGCGTCGTGCGCACGACGAGGCCGTCCGAGTAGAGATCGTGGTCGTTGCGGTCGGCCCACGCGATCAGCCACTTGCGCAGTTGCACCGCGAAATGCGGCGCGAGGCCCGGCTGCGCCGTCTGCGGCTCGAAGTCGACGCGCAGCGGCTGGTGCTGCAGTTTCGCGAGTTGCCGCGGCGACAGCATGCCCATCTGCGCCATCCGGCCGAGCACGATGTTGCGCCGCTGGATCGCGCGTTCCGGATTCAGCACCGGATTGTAGTAACTGTTGCCCTTCAACATCCCGACGAGCGTCGCGCTTTCCGCGATGTCGAGCTGGTCCGCCGACTTGCCGAAGTAGGTGCGCGCGGCCATTTCGACGCCGTAAGCGTTGTACAGGAACGGCACGGTATTCAGGTAGGTTTCGAGAATCTCGTCCTTGCTGTACACCGATTCGATCTTGAACGCGGTGATCAGCTCCTTCATCTTGCGCGTGAGCGTCGGCGCGCGACCGACTTCGTCGGGGTACAGATTGCGTGCGAGCTGCTGCGTGATCGTCGAGCCGCCCTGGCGGCTGCCCGAGAACGTATGCAGCCCGGCCGCGAGCGTGCGGCGCCAGTCGATGCCGTGATGCGCATAGAAGCGGTGATCCTCGGTCGCGATCAGCGCGTCGACCATGTGCGGCGAGATCTGCTTGAGCGGCACCCATTCGCGGTTCACGGGCCGGAATTCGGCGATCAGCTGGCCGTCGGCCGACAGCACACGCGCGGGGCGGTCGATGCGCGCCTTGCGGATGTCGCCGATGCTCGGCGTGAACGGAACGAACGCGAGCAGGACCAGCAGGCCCAGCACGGGAATCGCGGCGAGCGTCAGCGCCACGCCGCGCCGGGTCGGATGGCGCAGGCGATGCAGCGCGCCGGCGCACGGTGCGCGCACGCGCGTGCGGCACACGGCGGCGAGCGGCGCGACACGGGCGCGGCAACGGAGCCACGCATCTCGGAGAAACGGCACGAAGCGATTCAAGGCGGCAGGGGGCGCGGAACGAAGACGCGCGATCCTAGCAAACGGAACCCGCGCGCCGACCGCCGAAACGGCCGTTTGCTTGCAGGATTTACAGACGATTACGTTTGTTGCCCGCCGCCAACCTTTTATCGCGCGCGGGGCCGCGATTCCACCGACGAAACCACGTCCGCGAGCCGCTGCGCGGCCGCTTCCATCTGCGCGCGGCCGAATCCGCCGAAGCCGAGCACGAGCCCGGGGCGCGCCGTGCCGGGCGCGAACATCGGCGACACCGCACGCACCGCGACGCCGGCCCGGGCGGCGCGCGCGACCACGTCGAGATCGTCGATGCCCGCCGCGAGCCACAGCACGACGTGCATCCCCTGGTCGCCCGGCTGTACCCACGCGCGCTCGCGCGGCAGCCGCGCGCCGAGCGTGTCGATCAGCAGCGCGCGCTGTTCCGCATAGACGCCGCGCACGCGGCGGATGTGGCGATCGAGATGGCCTTCGGCGATGAACGCGGCGAGCACGTGCTGGTCGGCGGTCGGCGCGTGGCGGTCCATCAGCGCGCGCGCGCCGCAGAACGCGGGCACGAGATCGTCGGGTGCGATCACGTAGCCGAGCCGCAGCGACGGAAACAGGATCTTGCTGAAGGTGCCGAGATAGATCACGCGGTCGGGCGCGAGGCCCTGCAGCGACGGGAACGGATAGCCTTCGTAGCGCAATTCGCTGTCGTAGTCGTCTTCGACGACCCATGCGCGGTGCGCGCCCGCCCACGCGAGCAGCGCATTGCGCCGCGCCATGCTCAGCGGCATGCCGAGCGGGTACTGGTGCGACGGCGTGACGAACGCGGCGCGCGCATCGGGCGCGAGACGCACGCCCGCGTCGACGTCGAGGCCGTCGGCGTCGACCGGCACGCGCACCATCGCGTCGCGCCGCCCGGTGCTTTCGAGCAGCGCGGTGATGCCGCGATAGGCCGGATTCTCGACCCACGCACGATCGTTCTCGCCGAGCAGCACCTGGCTCGCGAGATGCAGCCCCTGCTGCGTGCCGCTCGTGATCACGACCTGACCGGCATCGCAGCGCACCGAGCGCGACCGGCGCACGTAGTCGGCGATCGCCTCGCGCAGCGGCAGCGCGCCTTGCGGATCGGCATAGCCGGACGGCGCGCCGGCGCCGCGGGCGCGCAGGCGATTGCCGAGCCGGCGCCAAATGTCGTCGGGCGCGGTGAGGCCGACCGGCACCGAGATCGCGAACGGCATGGCCGGCAGCGGACTGAATTCGTGGGCGATCCGCGCGAAGGTGGCGGCGGGCTCGGGCAGGCCGTCGCGCACCGGGCGCCGACGCCGGGCGGGCGGCTCGGGCTCGGTGCCGGGCGCCGCCTCCGCGAGCGCGTTCGCGACCCGCGTGCCCGCGCCGCCGCGCGATTCGAGAAAGCCTTCGGCGACGAGCTGCGCATACGCGTCGACGACGGTGCCGCGCGCCACCTGCAGCGACGCGGCCAGCAGCCGCGTGGAAGGCAGCGCGTCGCCGGGCCGGACGTCGCCGCGGCGCACCGCGTCGCGCAACGCCTGCGCGAGCTGGCGGCTCAGGTCGCCGGCTGCGCGGTCGAGCGCGCCGAGCGACGGGATTTCGACGATCCGGGCCGTTCTTGCCATGATTCTGGTCTGCTGAAATTGTTTTAAACCGGCTCTACAGGATAAACCAGTTTGCAGCCACAATCGAACCATGACGGGCCAGCACCCGCGCCATTTCCCACCCCGTACGACCGTGGAGCCGACATGTACATTCCTGCCGATTACAACGAGCCCAACCCCGACGCGCTGCGCGAGCTGATCGTGCAGCATCCGTTCGGCAGCCTGATCACGCACGGCAAGAACGGGCTCGACGCGATCCATATTCCGTTCGTGCTGATGCCCGACGACGACGGCGGGCTGGGCGAACTGCACGCACACGTCGCGCGTGCGAATCCGGTCTGGCAGGACGTCGCGGACGGCGACGAGGTGCTCGCGATCTTCCGTGCCGGCGACGCATACATCTCGCCGGGCTGGTATCCGAGCAAGCAGGCGACGCACCGGGAGGTGCCGACGTGGAACTACCGGGTCGTGCATGCGCACGGCCGCATCACGGCGCGCGACGACGAGAAGTTCGTGCGCGGCGTGGTCGCGCGGCTGACGCGCACGCACGAAGCGTCGCAGCCGGTGCCGTGGAAAATGGGCGACGCGCCGCAGGACTTCATGGACGGGATGCTGCAATCGATTGTCGGGCTGGAGATCAAGATCACGCAGCTCATCGGCAAGCGCAAGCTCGGGCAGAACAAGCCCGAGGCCGATATTCGCGGCGCGGGCGAAGCGCTGGTCGCGAACGGCAATCTCGCGATCGGGAAGGCGATGCTGGCGGAAGCCGACTACAAGAACGAATAACTGGGCGGCCGCCAGATGAGGGCGGCCGTCGCTGAGATCAGATATGCAGTATGCGTACGCTCAGGAATGTCAAAAGCCAATGTATTGAGACGGCGATTGCAAAATATCCGAAGATGACTTCCGGGCGACGGCGGCGAGCGAACAGGCCGAAACCCAATGCTGCAAAGATGGCGGGTGGTCCGAACACATGGATAAACAGCAAGAGAGTCGAATGAAGGGTGGGGGCGCATGCGTCAACACCACCACCGCATTCGCCAGGGTGAGGTGCACAAAATCGTGCAAAACTGGCGCATATGCGCGCGTCTATCGCCGCCCATACAACGACGCTGATAAAGCCAGAGATAGCGAAAGCGACTGCGGCGAGAAAGCGTCGCATCATTTGATTTCCCAAAAATGGATCTGTTTAGCGTTGCGGAGGTCGGACCAACCAAAATCTGTTCCAGGCAAGAACGCCTGAAAACCGAAGGCCCGGCCAAACGTCGCTACAACACCGGGTATGCTGCTGACGGTCAGTCGTGATCCGCTCCATAAATCTATATGGCCACCACTCGCGTTCTCGGCCGATTCGCCACTGCGCGTCCAGTATCTTGAGAAGTGGATGATGCCGGTGCGGCCTTTGACCTTCGACTCCCAATCCTTCCCAGTAATGTTTTCGGCTTTAGGAAGACCTGCGAACGGCTGTAGCTGCAACCATGCACCCAGCTCATCAGCACGTGTTGCGGTGGGCTTCCCGTCAAGCAAGATACGGCCGATCGTCTTTGCGCCCGACATCGGTTTGACGTTCCTTGCATTGAACGACTTCATTCCGATACCGACACGGTGCAGAGTTACGCTAAGGCGAATGGCGCATTGATTGGCATACGTCGGATCGCGGTACGGATTGCCGGACGGGAAGTTATCCCAAAGCTCTTTGAAGGCGACTCCTGCTAATGGCACCTCTTTCTCAGAATCTTTCGTGTCGGTAGTCCGGATTTTCGTGGGCTCGGTGTGTGGCATCGGTTACTCCCCGTTTCGCTTTGACAGCGCGTCATCACCCCAGTAGACGGTGTAATCGCTTGCCTCGTTACCGGTATGGATGCGGGGAAGTTTTCCGCTTGAATCAAGACGCCCGAAATGCATACGACCGTCAGACGTTTCGATATAGTAGGGCAATCCTTCCGTTACCTCCTTGGTCGCCCTTACCCGCTCGTCGAAAGCGCCTTTCCTGATCGATGTGATTCCGCCTGTCAGCGTGCGGCTCGAAATGACTTCCCCGAGACCTTTTATCCCGTCATTGCACCAAGCTTCGCCGGCAAGCAATGCAACGATGTGCGGTGGAGTAGCGCAGTCGCACAGGACGACGTCGTTATCCAGCGCGACCTCTCCCCGAAGCTTGATCCGGTATGGGCCGCCGGCTTTTGCGATGGTGCCGACTTTTTGGCACACGGTACAGAATGCGTTACCCCCGATCAGGGCGGCTTGATGCCCGTGTACAAGAAACGGCGGGCCGTCGTATGCGTTAACCGTCCCACCGCTTGAAAGACTATCGCCCACGACTGCAATTCTTCTTTTCATTGATCGGCCCTCTCGGAAAGCCGTCATCGTAGCCGTGTCGCGCAATAGCGCATCTCGATATTGATAGGGTTCCTTGAACCACGCACGTTTAAAGCGGTAATTGTCAGGAGGAAACACACCCACTGCGACTCATGCATCCCAGGTGGGTGGGTTTGACGTTTCCGAATTAGTTTCCCCGCGGCTGCATACCATCTATTGCTGTCGTGCTCGACCTTCTCCCGCCTGCGCAAGCGCCCCCCGAATCGTGGCCTCCGTCTTGTCGTACCCGCCTTCGCCATACCGCGTATAGACGATCTTGCCGTTCGCGTCGATCAGGTACAGCGCGGGCCAGTACTGGTTGCCGTACGCGCGCCACGTGTCGTAGCGGTTGTCCTGCGCGACCGGATACCGGATGTCGAAGCGCCTGATCGCATCGGCCACGTTCTTCGCGTCGCGTTCGAACGGATATTCCGGCGTATGCACGCCGACCACGACGAGCCCCTGGTCGCGATACTTCCGATACCAGTCGTTCACGTACGGGATCGTATGAATGCAGTTGATGCACGAGTATGTCCAGAAATCGACGAGCACGACCTTGCCGCGCAACTGGTCGAGCGTCAGCGGCGGGCTGTTGTGCCAGCGGTCGATGCCGGTGAAACCGGGTGCCGTCGTGCCGGCCGGCGACGCCTGCACGCCCGCGTCGTCGCGGGTGCCGGCGAAGGCGGCGAGCCCGGCCGTGGCGGCGAGGGCGATGACGAGGGCGGCGGTCTTGAGTCGGGGCAGCATGGCGTTCTCCTGATCTTTGGGGGCCGTGGCGCGATGGCGGCGGCCGGGACGGGTTTCGACAGGCCCCATTAGGCGGCGCCGACGTATCTGCGATGTGTCCGGCCGGCCGCGCATGTGCAATGTTGTGTGTCGCTGCGGCGGCGCGATACATTGGGATACAAACGCGCGGCCGCCGTGCGGTATAAAAGCGGACATCGCCCGCCCGAACGAACCCGACACCGATACCGACAACGACTCATGGACAAGATCGACCACGTGCTGATCGTCGACGACGATCGCGCGATCCGCGAACTGATCGCGGACTACCTGGAGAAGAACGGCATGCGCGTGTCGCTGGCCGCGAACGGCCGCGAGATGCGCAACGTGCTGGATGACGGCGCGCCCGACCTGATCGTGCTCGACCTGATGCTGCCCGGCGAGGACGGCCTGACGCTGTGCCGCGACCTGCGCGCCGGCAAGTTCCGCACGGTGCCGGTGCTGATGCTGACCGCACGCGGCGAGGAAACCGACCGCATCATCGGCCTCGAGATGGGCGCCGACGATTACCTGGCCAAGCCGTTCGCGGTGCGCGAGCTGCTCGCGCGGATCCGCTCGGTGCTGCGCCGTGCGCGCATGCTGCCGCCCGGCATGCAGGTGACGGAAACGGCCGCGCTGCTCGCGTTCGGCGAATGGCAGCTCGACACGACCGGGCGCCACCTGCTCGACGCCGACGGCACGCTGGTCGCGCTGAGCGGCGCCGAATACCGGCTGCTGCGCGTGTTCCTCGACAATCCGCAGCGCGTGCTGACGCGCGACCAGTTGCTCAACCTCACGCAAGGGCGCCAGTCCGACCCGTTCGACCGCTCGATCGACCTGCTCGTGAGCCGGCTGCGCCAGCGCCTGCGCGACGGCGCGCGCGAACCGCGCTACATCAAGACGCTGCGCAACGAGGGCTACGTGTTCTCGTCGGCCGTGACCGCCGTCGGCGGTACGCCATGAGCGCGCGCATGCCGTGGCGCTGGCCGCGCTCGCTGTTCGCGCGGCTCGCGCTGATCCTGTGCGTGGGCCTCGCGCTCGCGCAGACGCTGTCGTTCTGGCTCACCGTGACCGAGCGCGACCAGGCGACCACGAACCTGATGATGGGCTACATCGAGCGCGAGGTCGCGAGCTCGGTCGCGCTGCTCGACCATCTGCCGCCGGCCGAGCGCACCGCGTGGCTGCCGCGCCTTGCGCGGCGCAGCTATGCGTTCATCCTCGGGCCCGGCCAAACCGGCACGCCGCCGGAGGCGCGGCTGTCGGCGCGCGTCGAGCGCTCGATTTCGGACGGCATCGGCGGCGACTACCCGCTGACCGCGAATTCGATCCCCGGCGACCGCGAACATCTGCAGGTGCATCTGCGGCTGACCGACGGATCGCCGCTGACGATCGACATCCACCCGATGTCGACGGTGCCGCTGTCGGGCTGGCTGCCGGCCGTGCTCGTGGTGCAGCTCGCGGTGCTGGCCGCGTGCTGCTGGCTCGCGGTGCGGCTCGCCACGCGGCCGCTCAAGCAGCTCGCGCAGGCCGCCGACGCGCTCGGCCCCGATCTGAAAGGCGAGCGGCTGAGCGAAGAGGGGCCGTCGGAAGTCGCGCGCGCCGCGCGGGCATTCAACGCGATGCAGGACCGCATCGCGCAGTACATGGCCGAGCGCATGCAGATCCTCGCGTCGATCTCGCACGATCTGCAGACGCCGATCACGCGGATGCGGCTGCGCGTCGACGTGATGGACGACGACACGCAGGGTGCCAAGCTGCGCCAGGACCTGCTGGAGATGGAGCATCTGGTGAAGGAGGGCGTCGCGTACGCGCGAACGCTGCACGGTACCGAGGAAGCCGCGCGCCGCATCGATCTCGACGCGCTGCTCGACAGCATCGTGTACGACTACACGGATGCCGGGCAGGACGTCGCGCTGCACAGCCGCGCGCCGCTCGCGCTCGTCACGCGGCCGAAGGCGCTGCGCCGCATCGTCGGCAACCTGGTCGACAACGCGCTGAAGTTCGCGGGCGCGGCCGAGATCGACGTGCAGGCGGCGCCGGACGGCGGCGCGGTGATCGCGGTGCTCGATCGCGGGCCCGGCATTCCGGACGATCAGCTCGACGCGGTGTTCGAGCCGTTCCGGCGCGTGGAGACCTCGCGCAATCGCGATACGGGCGGCACGGGGCTCGGCCTCGCGATCGCGCGGCAACTCGCGCTTGCGATGGGCGGCACGCTCACGCTGAACAACCGGCCCGACGGCGGCGGGCTCGAAGCGAGGCTGACGCTGAGAAGCGCGGGATGACGCGATGCGGCGCGCGAGCGTCGCGGTTTCGGTCGCGGGCCGATGCGTGTGACGGGTGCGATGTGTGCGATGTCGTACGCGTTGCGGATGCGCGTCAGCAGCGGCCGGTGCGCAGCGCGACGGTCCAGTCGTCGCGGCCGCGCGAAGCCGCGACGGCGGCGGCCGTGTGCCAGTCGTATTCGACCGCATGGAATTCGACGGTCCAGCCGGCCGCCGTGCGCGACACCATCGCGTAGCGCGCATGGGGCGAGCCGGTCTCGATCCGGTGCGGATGCGGCAGGTCGTCCGCGTACGCCTGCAGCCCGACGCTGCCCGGATTGACGATCAGCCGGCCGTCGTCGAGCTTCGCGGTACGCGGCACGTGCGTGTGGCCGCACAGGATCAGCGACGCCGCCGTGTCGCCCGCGCGCTGCGCGACCTCGTCGGGCGTGGCCGCGCGGCAGCCGTCGGGCGTGACCGTTTCGAGGAAATAGACGAGATCGCTGGCCGGTGTGCCGTGCACCATCAGCACGTCGCCGTCGAGCATCAGGCGTTCGGGCAGCGCGGCGATCCAGTCGAGCTGGTCGGCGCGCAGCGTGTCGTGCGCCCAGCGATCGGACAGCCGCATCGCGTCGCGATCGTAGGTGAGCAACTGCCGTTCGTGATTGCCCTTGACGGTCGGCAGGCCGAGCGCGATCAGGCGGTCGGCCGTCTCGGCCGGATGGAGCGCGCCCGACACGATGTCGCCGAGATTGACGATCACGTCGGCGCCGCGGCGGCGGACGTCGTCGAGCACCGCGTCGAGTGCGGCGAGATTGCCGTGGATGTCGGACAGCGCGGCGATTTTCATGGCGGGGCGTCGATGAGGGGAGCGGCGATTGTCGCGCAATTCGGCGCGGGCCGTCCAATCGCGTCGCGGCGTCGGCGCGCGAGGCCGCGGGCGGCGCGTCAGTCGGTCGCGAGCCGTGCGTACATCGCGAAATCGCCCGGCGTGCCGCGCACCATCTTGTAGGCGCGCAGCAGCCCTTCGTAGCGGTAGCCGCACTTCTGCAGCACGCGCGCGGAGCCCGCGTTGCCGGTCAGCACGACGGCCTGCATGCGGATGATGCCGCCGTGCGCGAACGCCCACGCGGTGACGGCTTCGCATACCGCGCTCGCGATGCCGCGCCCCCAGTGCGACGGCGCGAGGTCGTACGCGATCTCCGCGGAGCGGTTCACGGTGGACACCGTATGCAGCCCGATCGTCCCGGCGAGCGCGCCCGACGCCGTGTCGACGATCGCGAGACGCCGGACCGAATCCGGATCGGCCGATTCGATGTCGTCGAACAGCGGCAGCAGATCGTCGGGCGAGCGCAGGTTCCAGCTCGTGTGACGGACGACGTCGGGATTCGACAGATACGCGTACCACGCGTCGAGGTCCGCGCGTTCGAGTTGCCGGAGCGACAGGCCGGGGAATCCGGAGCGGGGCGGTGCGGCGATTTTCATCGGACTGCGCCTACGCGGCATGGCGTCGGTACAGCGCCAGCGACCCGGCGAGCGCGACGAGCATCGCGCCGCACGTGCGTTCGAGCCACAGCGCGCCCGAGCGCTTCAGCAGCCGCACCGCGCGTGCGCCGAGCAGCGCGTAGCCGAACATCACGACGCCGTCGAGCAGCGCGAACGTGACCGCGAGCGCGACGTATTGCGGCGCGAGCGGCGCCTGCGGATCGAGGAACTGCGGCAGGAACGCGGAGAAGAACAGATAGCCCTTCGGGTTCGTCACCGCGGTCAGGAAGCTTTTCGCGAAGATCGACGCGTGGTGTCCGGAGGCCGTGCCGCCTTGCGCGGCCGCGACGTCGAGCGATCCCTTCGACATCAGCAGCCGGATGCCGACATAGGCGAGGTAGGCGGCGCCGAGCCATTTCACGACCGAGAACCAGAACGCCGACGCCATCAGCAGCGCGCCGAGGCCGAGCGCGACCGCGACGATCAGCACGAAGTCCGACAGCATCGCGCCCGCGAAACCGTAGGCCGCGCGGCGCACGCCGTAGCGCGAGCCGTTGGTCAGCGCGAGTAGCACGGTCGGGCCGGGTGTCGCGATGCCGACGAACGCGACGGCGGCGAAGATCAGCAGGGTCGTTTCATGCATGAAGAAGCTCCCGGTGGAAGGCGCGCAGCCGATTATCGTCCGCGTCGCCCCGCGCTGTACAGGCGCGACGGCCGCACGCCGGGCCGCGCATCCGACTATCTCAATTTTGACAAGAAACTGTTGTCATTATTCCGCTTTGGAACGGAACCGGTTCCAACTACCATACCGGCCGCAGCGGGCATGCCCGCCGCTTCGTCGCGCGCGAACGTCACCGGCCTCGCACCGCCGGCGGATGTCGGCGCCCGCGCGCTACTCGCCATAGCCAGAACAACGGGTTCACCGCCCGGAGACATGAAACCATGAACAAGCAACTGATCGCAGCCCCGCTGCTGCTCTCGCTCGCGGGTATCGCCGCCGCGCAAAGCTCCGTCACGCTGTACGGCATCGTCGATGCGGGCGTGACCTATCGCAGCAACGAACGCGTCGGCTCCGCGGGCGCATACACCGGGCATTCGAGCGTCGGGCTCACGACCGGCAACCTGTCCGGTAGCCGCTGGGGCATCAAGGGTTCCGAGGATCTCGGCGGCGGGATGCGCGCGCTGTTCGTCCTCGAGAACGGCTTCGACATCACCAACGGCACGTCGGGCCAGGGCGGCCGCCAGTTCGGCCGGCAGGCGTTCGTCGGCGTCGGCAGCGACCGCTACGGCACGATCACGCTCGGCCGCCAGTACACGTCGCTCGACGATTTCGTGAGCCCGGTCGGCCCGTCGTCGTTCATCGGCGGCTTCGGCGCGCACCCGGGCGACATCGACGATCTCGACCAGACCGCGCGCGTCGACAGCGCGATCAAGTACACGAGCGCGAACTACTCGGGCTTCACGTTCGGTGCGCTGTACGGCTTCGGCGGCCAGCCGGGCAGCATGAAGCAGCGCAACACGTGGAGCGTCGGCGCCGCGTACGCGGCCGGCCCGCTGCGCGTGGGCGTCGGCTACGAGCGCTCGGACAACAGCAAGACGGGCGCGACCGATCCGACGGCGGGCAAGTGGCAGAGCACCGACGACGGCCTGTTCAATTCGTCGATCAACGAAGGCTACGCGAGCGCGCAGTCGCAGCAGGTGATCGCGACGGGCGCGACGTACGACTTCGGCCCGGCCGTCGTCGGCGTGAACTACAGCAACGTGCAGTACCGCGGCGGCGCGCAGTCGCTGTTCAGCGGCCACGCGACCTTCAACGTCGCGGGCGTGTTCACGCGCTGGAACGTGCAGCCGCAGACGCAGCTGTTCGCCGGCTACAGCTATACGCGCGGCAGCGACGTCGACGGCATCGACAATCGCGCGCAGTATCACAACGTCACGCTCGGCGCCGTCTACGACCTGTCGAAGCGCACCAGCGTGTACCTGCTCGGCGCGTATCAGCATGCGTCCGGCACGACGCTCGACGCGCTCGGCCGGCCGGTGGCCGCGACCGCGTCGGTGTCGGACAAGGCGAACGGCCATTCGTCCGATTCGCGGTCGCAGGCGATCGTGAGCCTGGGGCTGCGCCAGAAGTTCTGACGCAGCGATCGTTGCGCATGCAACGGGGCCCGCTGCCGCTACGCTGCGGGCTCCGTCGTGTGCAGGCTCCTGTACTGTCGCCTCCCTTTTCGAGGAGACGACATGACCCGAACGTTTTCCGCGCGCTGCCTGTGCGGCGCCGTGACCGTCACGCTGTGCGGCGAGCCGGAGGCGCGTGCGAATTGCCATTGCGCGACCTGCCGCGATTTCTATGGCACGCCGATGCTGTCCGCAACCGCATGGCCGCCGGAGCAGGTGACGATCGACGGCGGCCACGCGACGTTCCCGCATCCGTCGAAGTCGATGTCGCGCGCGTGGTGCGCGTCGTGCGGCGAGATCGTGTTCGGGACGAACCGGCTCGGCATGCGCGTCGTGCCGAACAGCCTGACTGCGCGTGCGCATGGCGGGCAATTGCCCGGCGACCTGCAGCCGACGATGCACCTGTTCTACCGGCAACGCGTGATCGACGTCGTCGATGCCCTGCCGAAATACGTCGACGGCTGGGACGGCCCGACGTTCGACCCGACGAACTGAACGATCGGCGCCGCGCGCGGTACGGCCGGCGCGCATTTTTCCGCCGCATTCTCCTTTCCCTCCCGCTTTCCCCGCCGTGCGCGAAATCGCAAAAACAGCGGATCGCGCCGGATTAATATTTTTTCTCTTTCATTTAAATTTCGATTTGTAATAATCGAAACGGCTTCCGGCGAATGAAAAGGAATGCAGTCATGTCAGAAAAAATGACGTGCTTGCATTCGACGACCCGGAAGAAAATGCCGGGAAATGCGCCGAAACCGCACGGCTGGCAGGCCGTCGGGGTGCGGGTTCGCAGATTTTGCGATCGTTGACGAAAAAGCGCCGGACGGCAAAAGGCGCGGAGTGAATAATTCGGGGTAACGGCGAATGCGCATTGCCGGAATCACCAATATTTCATGCGCCGCGATTTACAGTGTCGACCATTGTTCGTCTGGGAGCATTATTCATGTCAATGAAACAAATTCGCGCGGCATTGCTGGGAATGTGCATGGCGATGCTGGCGCCGGCAAGCCATGCGCAGGCGCAATACACGACCGACTGGCTCGCGAACACGTACGGCACGCTGGCCTCGCACGTCGGCAACGGCGCGCGCTCGATGTGGGTTGCGCCCGAAGGCGTGATCTATACGGCGTCGCGCTGGGACGAGAACGCGGGCGGCGTCGCGATCTACCAGAACGGCCAGCCGCTCGGCACGATCGGCATCCACGACGAATTCCAGGGCGGCGCGATCACCGGCAATTCGACGTCGCTGTTCGTCGCGCTCGGCTACAACCGCACGTTCGGCAGCGGCTCGGTGGGCCGCTACAACCGGAGCACGAACCAGCGCGACCTGCGCATTCCGGTCAGCACGTGGACGGGCATCCAGTATGCGGACGTGATCACGGGCCTCGCGACGGGCGGCAACCTGCTGTACGTAAGCGACTTCTACGGCAACCGCGTACGCGTCTATACGACCGACGGCGTATGGCAGCGCGACATCGGCGTGCAGGGGCCCGGCGCGCTGGCGCTCGACGCGGCCGGCAACCTGTGGGTCGCGCGCAAGAGCGCGGGCGTCGTCGCGCAATTCAGCGCGACCGGCGCGGCGATGAACACGCTGCAGATGGCGGCCGGCGCGCGGCCGGCGTCGCTGTACTTCGATGCGTCGATGGGCAGGCTGATGGTGGGCGACGAAGGGCCCGACATGAACATCAAGGTGTATGGCGGGCTGCCCGGGCTACCGGTGCAGATCGGCACGTTCGGCGTGCAGGGCGGCTATCTCGACACGACGACGGGCATCAAGGGGCAGGTCGGCGACAAGCGCTTCACGCGCGTCGCGGCGCTCGGCAAGGATGCCGCCGGCAACCTGTACGTGCTGAACAACGCATGGGGCGGCGGCTGGGATCTCGGCCGCAACGGCAGTACCGATCTGCATTCGTACAGCCCGATCGGCACGCTGCAATGGAAGCTGCAGGCGCTGAACTTCGAGGGCATCGCCGCGCCCGACCCCGCGACCGACGGCACGTTGTTCTTCAGCGGCAACAACGTCTATACAGGCACCGCGGGCGGCACGTTCGTCGCGAACACGGTCGATCCGTTCAGCTATCCGAAGGACCGGCGCCTCGACATGAACGACTATCAGCGCGGCCAGCACTTCGGCCAGCTCGTGACGGTCGGCGGCAACCGGATCCTCGTCGCGTCGGGCCAGAACCCGGGCAACTTCAACTTCTATTACTTCAACCCCGCGAGCGGCTATATCGCGATTCCGGCCGGCTCGCTGCCCGGCAAGCCGTTCAACACGACGCTGCAGGTGACGGCCGGTTTCGACATCGACGGCAACGGCGACGTGTGGGCCGGACTGAACGGCTCCAACGTGATCACGCGCTACCCGATGACGGGATTCGACGCGACCGGCAAGCCGTCATGGGGCAAGCCGGTGACGACGGCCGTGCCGGGCAGCGTGGCGCCCGTGACGCGCATCATCTACCAAGCCGACAGCGACACGATGATCCTCGCGCAGGGCCTTGCGGGCAACTGGGACTGGACCGCGATGAACGGGCACATCGAGGTCTATCGCGGCTGGAAGAACGGCAACACGAGCACGCCGAACCCGGTGATCAACCTGACGAGCGCGAACCCCAAGTCGATCGCGGCGGCCGGCCACTACCTGTTCGTCGGCTATGTGCACACGGTGCCGAACATCGACGTATTCGACCTGAACACCGGCGCGCTCGTCACGACGCTGACGAACTCGAACGCGGCGGCGATGGACGTCGGCAACGACGTCGATTCGATGTACGGCGTGCGCGCGTATCTGCGCTCGACCGGCGAATACGTGATCACGAAGGACAACTACAACGGCTCGAGCATCGTCGTGTATCGCTGGCGCCCGTGAGCGCGCCGCAGCGTCAGAACGATACCGTCGTGGTCAGCGTGACGAGCCGCGGCTCGCCGACCGCGACGATCAGGTTGCTGTTGCTCGACGGATAGTAGTTCTTGTCGAGCAGGTTCTTCACGTTGAGCTGGAAGCGGGTCGGGAATTTGCCGATCGTCGTTTCGTACGCTGCGAACGCGTCGACGGTCACGTAGCCGGGCAGCGTGAAGCTGTTCGCCGTGTCGCCCGAGCGCGCGCCGACGAGCCGCGCTCCGCCGCCGAAGCGCCAGCGCCCGGGCAGGTTCGCGATGGCCGTGTCGTAGACCGCGAACAGGCTGCCCGTGTGGCGCGCGACGTTGACGAGCGGCGTATTGCTGTCGCGATCGTTCGCGTTCGTATACGCATAGCTGCCGATCACGCTCAGGTGGCGCGTGATTTGCCCGGCGACGTCGAGTTCGATTCCGCGCGAGCGCGCGGTGCCGATCGTCGACGTGATGTCGCCGACCGTGACCGCGACGTTGCGCTTGTCGATCTGGTACACGGCGAGCGTGCCCGTGATCGCAGGCTTCAGGCTGAATTTCAGCCCGGCCTCGAGCACGCGGCCGTATTCCGGCGCGAGCGGCGCCGCGACGTTCGATGCGACGTTCGGCTTGAACGAGCGGCTCACGTTCGCGTAGGCGGTCAGCGCCGGCGTGAGCGCATACGCGAGCCCGAACTGCGGCAGCCAGACGCTGCCGCGCGAGCGGTCGGCGAACACGAACGGCCGGCCCATCCCCGATTCCTGCTGCCAGTTTTCCCAGCGCAGCCCGCCTACCGCGGTGAGGCGCTCGGTGATCTTCACCGAGTCCTGCACGATCGTCGAATACGCATGCACGACCGAGCGCGAATCGCTTTGCTTCGTATTGGGTACGCCGCCGGGCGCGAGCAGGCCGTACACGGGATCGTAGAGATCGAAGCCCGTCGTCGCCTTGCCGCGGATCGTGTCGCCGCGGAAGCTGCGCTGCCGTTCGTATTCGCCGCCGACGTAGATCGCGTGGTGCATCCCCGCGAGCGTCACGTTGCCGAGCAGGCCGAGCGTCGCGATCTGGTCGGAATCGTTGCGTCCGAGGTTCGCATCGGACGAGCGTGTCAGCGCGCCGGTCCTGCTGTTGAACGCGGTGGCGCGCGTGAGGAACTGGTCGTAACGGTCGCGGCCCCAGCCGTAGGTCGCGCGCACGCGCCATGCATCGGAGAAGCGGTGCTCGATGCGCGTACGCAGCGTTTCCTGGATGCCGCTGCTTTGCGACCACGCCTCCTCGTAGCGGCGATAGCGCAGCGCATCGTCGAGCTGGCCGTTCACGAGCACGGTGCCGCGGTCGAACGGCGTCGTGTAGTCGACGTACTGGTAGCTGACGTCGATCGACGTGTTCGCGTCGTGCCACGACAGCGCGGGCGCAATCAGCGCATTGCGTTCGCGGCCGAAGCTGCGCCAGTAGCGGCTCGTGTCGTATTCGCCGGTCAGCCGGAATGCGAGCGTGCCGCCCGCGACTTGCCCCGGCTTGCCGAGCGGCCCCGTGAGATCGAACTGCGCGTTGCTGCCGCCGTGGTTCGTGCGCGACGCGGAGATCGAGCCGCCGAACGTGTCTTCCGGCTTGCGCGTGACGAGGTTGATCACGCCGCCCGGATCCTGCATCCCGTACAGCAGCGAAGCGGGGCCCTTCAGCACTTCGACGCGATCGATCGTCGCGAGATAGCTGTGCAGCACCGGCGTGCGCACGCCGTCGACCAGCACCGAGCCGTCGTTGTTCGATCCGAAGCCGCGCTTGATGAACGCGTCGCGCGTGCCGCCGAGCGTGTTCGTCTGCGTGACGCCGCTGATGTTGCCGAGCACGTCGTCGAGCGAGCGCGCCTGCTGATCCTGCATCACGCTGCTGCTGACCACCGCGACCGATTGCGGGATCTCCTTGAGCGCACGGTCGTCGCCGCCCGCGATGCTCGTCGTGCGCGGCTGATAGCCGATCGTCGGATCGACGGCTGACGACGCGTTGACGCTGATCGCCGGGAGTTCGGCGGCCGGCGCAGCGGCGGGTGCGGACGCAGCGGGTTCAGCGCCGGCCGCTTGTGCGCCGCTCGCGGCGCACAGGGTGAGCAGGACCGGCAGGCGTGTGCGCCACGGACGCAGGGTCCGGGCACGGCGGGGCGTTCGGCGGAGTGGCATGAATCGATGCAGGAAGAGGAATGCTGAGGATCGCGTTGCGGGCCGCGGCCCGCGGCGTCGCGGCCAGGACGCGCATGATATATGTAATGAGAATCGTTTGCAATTGTTGGGATGACTGGACAGCGCTCGCCGCTCGATTGCTGGCCTGCCGGCAGTCTGCTACCGTAGCGGCCAAAATCACACGCAGTGAAATTCAACGAGAGAGCCGGGGGCCGCACCATGTCATCTTCCTGTCACGTCGCGTTCAGCGCGGCGCCATGCACGGCGCACGACCACGCGGGCGACGAAGCGATCGCAGCCGTGTACCGCCATCCGAACGATTCAAGCAACGGAAGCGAATTCAACCGGCGCCGCGCCGGGCTTCGATGACTTCAACCACCACGCTGGACGGGAGACCACCCATGAAGAAGATTTCCGCGCCGTTCATGACGGCCGCGCTTGCGGCCTGCGCGCTGCTGTCGTGCGTTCACCAGGCCGCCTGTGCGGCGTCGAACGCCGAACCCGCGATCGACGTGCATTACGGCGCCGTGATCGAGGCCTATACGCAGGACATGGCTGCCGCGAAGACGAAGTACGACGGCAAGCGCCTCACGTTCGTCGGCGCCGTGATCCGGATGGGCAGCGATCCGGACGGCACGTATTTCGGTGCGCTGACGGCCGATGGCGAGCAGTTCGACACGCATTTCGATGTGGCCGACCAGGGCGCGCTGAAGCCGAAATTTCCCGGCGGCGAGATCAAGCCGTTCGTCACGTCCGCGGCGTTCCGGTTCAGCTGTGTCAACGAAGGCTATATCGACGCGCCGGTGCTGCCGGGGTTGAAACTGTCGCATTGCCGGCTCGCCGATTGAGCTGAGCGACAGGCGCACGCCGGCGTGCGATGGTCAAGCGGGTTCGGGTTGCAGCGCCATTGATCGGTCGGGAATTCAGGTGTATTGATCGATGGCCGGCCGGAAAGCGCCATGGATCGTTCCAGTATTGTGGTCGGCCGCCGCGTGTCGGGCGGTCGATCTACCGATCTACAGGTCTACAGATCGAGTACCAGCAGCTCGGTTCGCGATCGCGAGCAGCACGGCATGAACTGGCCGCCGGCCGCCTTTTCGTCGTCGGTCAGATACGCATCGCGATGATCGGGCTCGCCTTCGAGCACGCGGGTCAAGCAGGTGCCGCACACGCCTTGCTCGCACGACGTCAGCACGTCGACGCCGTTCGCCGCCAGCGCCGCAATCACCGTGCATCCGGCCGGCACGTCGATCACCTTGCCGCTGCTCGCGATCCGCACCTGGAATGCGCGATCCGCGCCAGATGGCGCGACCGCGCCGCCGAAGAACTCGTAATGCAGCCGCGCTTCGCCCCAGCCGCGCTCGCGTGCCGCGTTCAGCACCGCATCCATGAAGCCGCGCGGGCCGCATACGTACAGATGCGTGCCGTCGGGCGCGCCGGCGAGCACGGCAGCCAGATCGAAACGTTGCGCGGGATCGCCGTCGTCGACGTGCAAGCGCGCGCGATCGCGAAACCCGGCCGCATTGATCCGCTCGACGAAGGCCATGCGATCGGCCGAACGCGCGCAGTAATGCATGTCGAACGGCATGCCGGACGAGAACAGCCGTTCCGCCATGCTGAGAATCGGCGTGACGCCGATCCCGCCGGCGAGCAACAGATGGTGCGGCGCGTCGGCGGCGAGCGGGAATTGATTGCGCGGCGTGCCGATCCGCACGGTATCGCCTTGCCGGACTTCGTCGTGAATCGCCCGCGATCCTCCTCGACCTTCGGCCTCGCGCAGCACCGCGATCTGGTAACGATCGCGTTGCTCCGGATGGTTGCACAGCGAATACTGGCGCACGAGCCCGCCCGGCAGATGCACGTCGATATGGGCGCCGGCGTCGAAGCGCGGCAATGGCGAGCCGTCGTCGCTGACCAGTTCGAAGCCGCAGATGTCGCGCGCTTCCTGCCACCTGCGGGCCACCCGGACCGTCAATGTCGCGCCGCTCATGACGCCTCCTTGACGTGCGCGACCGGAATCACCGGCCGCTGCGGGTTCGCCGCGTTTTCGGCGGCGAGCAGCCGGTCGATCACCTTGCGCGACAGCACGCCGCCGGCATCGATGTTGAGCTTGAGGAGCGTGCGCTCGGGCCACTGCTCGAGATTGCGCTGCTGTCGCTCGAGCATCTCGAGATCTTCCGCGAAAATCTTGCCCTGGCCTTCGCGGATCTCGGCGGTCAGCGCGTGATCGTCGGGCCGGAAGTTGCGCGCCATCCCCCAGAAGTACCAGATCGACGTGTCCGTCTCGGGCGTGATGAAGTCGACCACGATCGACGACGCCTTCTTGTCCGCCGGTGCGTCGTAGCCGCCGTGGCCCGCATGTGCGACGCCCACTTCGATCATCACGTGGCTCGGCGGCGTGAAGCGGCAGATCTGCCAGCGGTCGACCGGCACGTCGTCGGCGAGCCCGTTGCCGCGCAGCGCCATCCGCCAGAACGGCGGCGGCATCACGTTCTCCATGAAGCGGCTCGTGACGACTTCGTCGCCGTGGCCGGTCGTCTTCGGCGGCGCTTCGTCGATTTCCTTCTGGCCGATGCTCGTCGCATGCACGTAGGTCTCGTGCGTGAGATCCATCAGGTTGTCGATCATCAGCCGGTAGTCGCAGCGAATGTGATACAGGCCGCCGCCGTGCGCCCAGGCCGGATCCTCGGCCCACGCCAGCGCGGGCAGTTTGGCGGGATCGGCTTCGGACGCGTCCCCCGGCCAGACCCACACGAAGCCGTACCGCTCGACCGCCGGGAAGCTGCGAATCGGCGGGAAACCGCCGACGCGCTGGCCCGGCATGCCGGTCGTCTTGCCGTTGCAGCCCATTTCCAGCCCGTGATAGCCGCACACGAGCACGCCGTCGCGCACGAACCCCAGCGACAGCGGTGCGCCGCGATGCGGGCAGAAATCCTCGAGCGCGGCGATCTGGCCGTCCGCCGCGCGGTAGAACACCATCGACTCGTTGCAGATCTTGCGGCCCAGCGGCTTGCCGTCGATCTCGTCAGGCGTGCACGCCACGTACCACGCGTTCTTGAGAAACATGATCTTTGTCTCCTTCGAGGCGGTGCCGCCGGGGATGCGGCCCGATCTTCATTCCGTGTACTGAATGAGATTCAGTGTACTCATTGAAATTGGCGGGAGCAAGGCGGACGGTATACTGGTTTTCCCGGGAAAATGGCGCGACGCGGCGCCATGCCGACGGCGCGCGCAACCGGCGTGCGCCGCCTACGTCATCGACTCATTCATGGAAAAAACGAATCCCGCCGACCTGCCGGCTTTCCCGATCGACCTGTACGACGAACCCGGGCACCTGATCCGGCGCGCGCACCAGATCGCGGTTGCGATGTTCTACGAGAAGCTGGGCCGCGACGTGACGCCCGTGCAGTACGCGGTGCTGCGGATGCTCTACGAGAATCCGGGGCTCGACCAGGTCACGCTCGCGCAACGGGTGGCGCTCGACACGTCGACCACTGCCGATCTCGCGGTCCGGCTCGAAGCGAAAGGATTGATCGTCCGCGAAGTGCTGCCGCGGCGTCAGCGACGCCTGCTGCTGACGCCGGCGGGCGTCGAATTGCTCACGCATCTCATTCCGTCGGTGCAGGAATTGCGCGCCGGCCTGTTCGACGGGATGGGCGACGACGATTCGCAGGAACTGATGCGCCTGTTGCGCAAGTTCGTCCATTTGAACAACGAGCAGAGTCGCGCGCCGCTGCGGGTGAGCGAGGATTCGTAGCGGCGCCGAGCCGACGGCGCGGAAAGCCGCGGCGGGGCGGCAGCCGCGCTGCCCGACGGCGTCACGCGCGTGACGCTTGCCCTTCCAGCCGCCGCACGGCTTCGGCCACTTCGTTCCTGAAGCGAACGAGCGCCGCCTGTTCCGGCGCCGGCGGCTGCACGGCGGCCCACAGCATGTCGATCAACTGCGTGGCCGTCGTTTCCGTATCGAGCTTGCGGTGCCCGAGGATCGCGTCCCACAGCACGTGCTCGATCGGCCCGAACACCATCGAGCGCAGCAGGCTCAGCGGCAGATCCGCGCGAACCTGCCCGGCCGCCTGGCCGCGCGCGAGCACGTCCATCAGCGGCGCCGTGTAGCGGCGCTGCAGCGCGGTGAGTTCGTCGCTCAGCGCATGCTGCTTCGCGCGGCCTTCCGACAGCACCAGCGCGCACAATCCCGTGCCGTTCACGAGCATCAGCCGCAGGTGCGTGCGCACGATGAACGCGAACTGCTGCTGCACCGACGCGTCCCGCGGCATCCCGTGTTCGAACGCGGCGATGATTTCGTCGTACCAGTCGGCGATCACGCGCGCGCACAGCTCGCGCTTGCCTCGGAAATAGCTGAACACCGTCGCCTCCGACACACCCACGCGCTGGGCGATCTCGGCGGCCGTCGCATGCTCGTAACCTTTTTCGGCAAACACTTCCCGGCCGGCGCGCAGAATGTCCTGCACGCGCTGCTGGGATTTGCGCCCGGCGGGTGCGCGCGGCGTGTCGGCGCGGTCGGCTTTGGCGGTGGCGGTCATGGTGTCGGCGGGAGCGGCTGTCATGCTCGCATGATAGCTGAGTATCACTCAGAAAACTATTGACGCCGAACCCGACGAGGCGCGAAACTGTGCAAAATTTCCGCTGTATAGGTCAATGAATCGGCGTATTCATTCGATGTGAGCAAAACTCAGAAATCGGTGGGTGCGACACACTTTCTGGAGACGGAGGAGACATGATCAACCTGCCCGGCGTGCAATTCATGCTCGGTGAAGACATCGAGATGCTGCGCGACGCCGTCGCGACGTTTGCGGCGAAGGAAATCGCGCCGCGCGCGGCGGAGGTCGACCGCACCGACCAGTTCCCGATGGATCTGTGGAAGAAGTTCGGCGATCTCGGCGTGCTCGGCATGACCGTCTCCGAGGAATACGGCGGCGCGAACATGGGTTACACCGCGCACATGGTCGCGATGGAAGAGATCTCGCGCGCGTCGGCGTCGATCGGCCTGTCGTACGGCGCGCACTCGAACCTGTGCGTGAACCAGATCCACCGCAACGGCACCGACGCGCAAAAGCGGAAGTACCTGCCGAAGCTCGTGTCGGGCGAACACGTCGGCGCGCTCGCGATGAGCGAGCCGAACGCCGGCTCCGACGTCGTCAGCATGAAGCTGCGCGCGGACAAGCGCGGCGACCGCTACGTGCTCAACGGCACGAAGATGTGGATCACCAACGGCCCCGATTGCGACACGCTCGTCGTCTACGCGAAGACGGACGTCGAAGCCGGCCCGCGCGGCATCACCGCATTCATCGTCGAGAAGGGGATGAAGGGTTTCTCGGTCGCGCAGAAGCTCGACAAGCTCGGCATGCGCGGCTCGCACACGGGCGAGCTCGTGTTCCAGGACGTCGAAGTGCCGGAAGAGAACATCCTCGGCCAACTGAACGGCGGCGTGAAGGTGCTGATGAGCGGCCTCGACTACGAGCGCGCAGTATTGTCGGGCGGCCCGACGGGCATCATGGCTGCGTGTCTCGACGCGGTGGTGCCGTATATCCACGACCGCAAGCAGTTCGGCCAGTCGATCGGCGAATTCCAGCTGATCCAGGGCAAGGTCGCCGACATGTACACCACGTTCCAGGCGTGCCGCGCGTACCTGTACGCAGTGGGCCGCCATCTCGACTCGGCGGGCAGCGACCACATTCGCCAGGTGCGCAAGGACTGCGCGGGCGTGATCCTCTACACGGCCGAGAAGGCGACGTGGATGGCCGGCGAGGCGATCCAGATCCTCGGCGGCAACGGCTACATCAACGAATACCCGGTCGGGCGCCTGTGGCGCGATGCGAAGCTGTACGAGATCGGCGCCGGCACGAGCGAGATCCGCCGGATGCTGATCGGCCGCGAGCTGTTCGCGGAAACAATGTAACGCCCCACGCCACCCGAACGGAGCCCCGTCGATGCCGATCATCGAATCGAAACTGAACCCGCGTTCGGAAGACTTCCGCGCGAACGCCGCGGCACTCGAGGCGGTCGTCGCCGACCTGCGCGCGAAGATCGAACAGCTCGCGCAGGGCGGCGGCCAGGCCGCGCGCGACAAGCACCTGGCGCGCGGCAAGCTGCTGCCGCGCGAGCGCATCGCGCAACTGCTCGATCCGGGCGCGCCGTTTCTCGAGCTGTCGCAGCTCGCCGCGAACGGCATGTACAACGACGACGCGCCGGGCGCGGGCATCATCACCGGGATCGGCCGCATCGCTGGCCGCGAATGCGTGATCGTGTGCAACGACGCGACGGTCAAGGGCGGCACCTACTATCCGATCACCGTGAAGAAGCACGTGCGCGCGCAGGAAATCGCCGCGGAAAACCGGCTGCCGTGCGTGTATCTCGTCGATTCGGGCGGCGCGAACCTGCCGAACCAGGACGACGTGTTTCCCGATCGAGATCACTTCGGCCGCATCTTCTTCAACCAGGCGACGATGTCGGCCGCGGGGATCGCGCAGATCGCGGTCGTGATGGGCTCGTGCACGGCCGGCGGCGCGTACGTGCCGGCGATGAGCGACGAGTCGATCATCGTGAAGGACCAGGGCACGATTTTCCTCGGCGGGCCGCCGCTCGTGAAGGCCGCGACCGGCGAGGAAGTGAGCGCGGAGGATCTTGGCGGCGGCGACGTGCACACGCGCCTGTCGGGCGTGGCCGATCATCTCGCGCAGAACGACGCGCACGCGTTGTCGATCGCGCGCAACATCGTCGGCCATCTCGCACCGAAGATCGCGCCGCCGGTCGCGCTGCGCGAGCCGAAGCCGCCGCGCTACGATGCGAAGAGCCTGTACGGCGTGATCCCGGTCGACACGCGCAAGCCGTTCGACGTGCGCGAAGTGATCGCGCGAATCGTCGACGATTCGGAGTTCGATGAATTCAAGGCACGCTTCGGCACGACGCTCGTCACCGGTTTCGCGCACATCTGGGGCCATCCGGTCGGGATCGTCGCGAACAACGGCATCCTGTTCTCCGAATCGGCCGTGAAGGGTGCGCATTTCATCGAGCTGTGCTGCCAGCGCAAGATTCCGCTCGTGTTCCTGCAGAACATCACGGGCTTCATGGTCGGGCGCAAGTACGAGAACGAAGGCATCGCGCGGCATGGCGCGAAGATGGTGACGGCCGTGTCGAATGCGAAGGTGCCGAAATTCACGGTGATCATCGGCGGCTCGTTCGGCGCCGGCAACTACGGGATGTGCGGCCGCGCGTTCGGCCCGCGCTTCCTGTGGATGTGGCCGAACGCCCGCATCTCGGTGATGGGCGGCGAACAGGCGGCGTCGGTGCTCGCGACCGTGCGCCGCGACGGCATCGAAGCGAAGGGCGGGTCGTGGTCGGCCGAGGAAGAGGACGCGTTCAAGCAGCCGATCCGCGACCAGTACGAGCGCCAGGGCCATCCGTATTATGCGAGCGCGCGGCTGTGGGATGACGGCGTGATCGATCCCGCGCAGACGCGCGACGTGCTCGGGCTCGGCCTTGCCGCGTCGATGAACGCGCCGATCGACGACACGCGCTTCGGCGTGTTCCGCATGTAACGCCCGGGAGGACAGACCGATGCGATACGAAACGATCAAGGTAAGCGAAGCCGGCCGCGTGGCGACCGTCACGCTCGCGCGGCCCGACGTGCGCAATGCGTTCAACGAGACGACGATCGCCGAGCTGACCACCGCGTTCGAATGGCTCGACGCGCACCAAGGCGTGCGCGCGATCGTGCTCGCCGCGGAAGGGGCGGCATTCTGCGCGGGCGCGGATCTGAACTGGATGAAGAAGATGGCCGGTTACTCGGCCGACGAGAACCGCGCCGATGCACGCAAGCTCGCGCGGATGCTCGAAGCGATTTATCGCTGCGGCAAGCCGGTGATCGCGCGCGTGCATGGCGATGCGTATGCGGGCGGCGTGGGCCTCGTCGCGGCGGCCGACATTGCGATCGCCGCCGACGGCGTGAAGTTCTGCCTGTCGGAAGCGCGGCTCGGGCTGATTCCCGCGACGATCGCGCCGTACGTCGTCCGTGCGATGGGCGAGCGCGCGGCGCGCCGCTACTTCGCGACGGCCGAGGTGTTCGACAGCACGCGTGCCGCGTCGCTCGGCTTCATTCACGATGCGGTGCCGGCCGACGCGCTCGACGAAACGGTCGCGAAGTTGGCCGCGACGCTCGTCGCGAACGGCCCCGACGCGGTGAGGGCGTGCAAGCGACTCGTCGCCGACGTGGCCGGCCGCGCGCTCGACGCGACGCTGATCGAGCAGACCGCCGACTGGATCGCGCAGACCCGCGCCGGCGCGGAAGCGCGCGAAGGGATCGCGTCTTTCCTCGAAAAGCGCACGCCGTCGTGGCGTGAATGATCGCGTGACCCCAACCTTCCGGACGACATCGAAGCCATGTTCGACAAGATTCTGATCGCCAACCGCGGCGAAATCGCGTGCCGCGTCGCCGCGACGTGCAAACGTCTCGGGATCGCGAGCGTCGCCGTTTATTCCGACGCGGACGCGAATGCGAAACACGTGGCCGCATGCGACGAAGCCGTGCACATCGGCGGCGCGGCCGCAGCAGACAGCTACCTGCGCATCGAGCGCATCATCGAAGCCGCGCGAGCGACCGGCGCGCAGGCGATTCACCCCGGCTATGGATTTCTGTCGGAGAACGAAGATTTCGCGCATGCATGCGAGGCGGCCGGCATCGTGTTCATCGGGCCGCCGGTCGACGCCATCGCGGCGATGGGATCGAAGGCTGCCGCCAAGGCGCTGATGCACGCGGCCGCCGTGCCGCTCGTGCCCGGCTATCACGGCGACGACCAGGACGCGGCCAGGCTGCATCGCGAGGCCGACGGGATCGGCTATCCGGTGCTGCTGAAGGCGAGCGCGGGCGGTGGCGGCAAGGGGATGCGCGTGGTCGAGCGCTCCGACGATTTCCCGGCGGCGCTCGCGTCGTGCCAGCGCGAAGCCGCGAGCAGCTTCGGCAACGATCGCGTGCTGATCGAGAAATACCTGACGCGTCCGCGCCACGTCGAGGTGCAGGTGTTCGGCGACACGCACGGCAATACCGTGTACCTGTTCGACCGCGACTGCTCGGTGCAGCGCCGTCACCAGAAGGTGCTCGAGGAAGCGCCGGCGCCGGGGCTGCACGACGACGTGCGCCAGGCGATGGGCGAAGCGGCCGTCGCGGCCGCGCGCGCGGTCGGCTATGTCGGCGCGGGCACCGTCGAATTCATCATGACGGGCGACGCGTTCTACTTCATGGAGATGAACACGCGCCTGCAGGTCGAGCATCCGGTCACCGAGATGGTCACGGGGCTCGATCTCGTCGAATGGCAACTGCGCGTCGCGGCAGGCGAGCCGCTGCCGCTGAAGCAGGAGGCGCTGCGTGTACGGGGCCATGCGCTCGAGGCACGCCTTTACGCGGAGAATCCCGCGCGCGGCTTCCTGCCGTCGACGGGCACGTTGAAGCACCTGCGACTGCCGGCCGGCGTCGAGTTCGACATCGGTGCGGCGGTGCGCATCGACAGCGGCGTGCGCGAAGGCGATGCGATCACGCCGTTCTACGATCCGATGATCGCGAAGCTGATCGTCCACGGCGCGGACCGCGCGGAAGCGCTGGGCCTGATGCTGCGTGCGCTGCGCGCGTGCGAGGTGGTCGGCCTGCATACGAACGCCGCGTTCCTGCAGCGGATCGTCGCATGCGAGCCGTTCGCGACGGCCGATCTCGACACGGGCCTGATCGAACGCAATCACGATGCGCTGTTCGCGCCGCAACAGCCGCCGCGTGCGGCGCTCGCACTCGCATGCGCGGCGCTGCTTGCCCGCGAACGCGGGGCAACGCAGGCCGCATCGCCGTGGAGCGCGCTGCCGGACTGGCGGCTGAACGGCGGCTATCGCCGCACGCTCGCATGGCACGCGCCCGATCGCGAAGCGGACGTGACGGTGACGTACGAGGACGACGGCGACGGCACGCGCATCGCGATCGGCGACGCGGCCGCGCAACCGTTCGTATGGACGCGCGGCGCCACGCCGCTCGATTTCGACGTGACGCTCGGCGGCGTGCGCGGCAGCGGCCGCGTCCATGCGGACGGCGACACGTTCCATGTGTTCACGCAGGGCGCGGCCGAGACGTTCGAATGGCGCAACCTGCTCGCGCATGCAGGCGACGCGGAGCAGGGCGGCGGCCGCCTGACCGCGCCGATGCCCGGCAAGGTGATCGCGGTGCTGGTCGAGCCGGGCCAGAAGGTCGAAGCCGGCACGCCGCTGATCGTGATGGAAGCGATGAAGATGGAACACACGATCGGCGCGCCGCGCGCGGGCGTCGTCGCGGAAGTGCTGTACGGCGTCGGCGATCAGGTCTCGGACGGTGCGCAGTTGCTGATGATGGCGGAGGGCTGAGCGGGTCTTGCGACCATACGCGGGCCGGTTGCTGCGGCGGCGACCGGCCCGCACGAAAGCATTTCGTCATTCGCCGTCGTCGCCACAGCGCGGCGTCGGTATCGAGGACGCACGAAGCAGTACGCGTAATTCGCGCAAATCTTTCGAAATACTTGCGACTTTCGCCGCTCCCGCCACATCCCCGCGCGCTGCGCGTTGCGGGCACCTCGATCTTCCCGCCACTCGACACCGTCGTGTAACAAGTCGAACATAGCATCTCGGCGTCGATATGACCGGCGCGGCGTTCGCGCCTGCGTCACGTCGTCATCCTCACGGAGAACCGTTATGCGAACGTCGGCCCTACGGCCTTTCGCGGTCGCCGGCCTGATCGCGCTGACCGCCCTGCTCGGCGCCTGCAACGACGACCTGACCGCACCCGCCGCGCCCGTCGCGCAGCAGAAGGCCGCGTGCGGCGGCGCCGTGGTCGCCACCGCGCAGATGCGCTGCCCGCCGGGTTTCACCGCACCTGCTTCGTCGCCCGCTTCCTGATACCGGTCGTTCCCTCCAGAAAACCCATCAAGAGCAACCAGCATGGCCATCCATTCGCGACGCGATTTTCTGAAGTTCTCGGCCGGCCTCGCCGGCGCGACCGCCGCCACCGCACTGCTTCCGGAATCGATCCGCAAGGCGCTGGCGATCGAGCCGAACACCGTGACGGGCACGATCCAGGATGTGCAGCACATCGTCGTGTTCATGCAGGAGAACCGCTCGTTCGACCATTACCTCGGTCATCTGAGCGGCGTGCGCGGCTACAACGACCGTTTCCCGGTGACGCTGCCGAACGGCAAGCCGGTGTGGTTCCAGCCGCGCCAGGAAGACAAGTCGAGCGTGATCGCACCGTTCCGCTACGACACGACCAATCCGGGCGTCAACGCGCAATGTATCGGCGGCCTGCCGCACACGTGGGCGACGACGCACGGCGCGATCGACAATGGCCGCGCGGACCAGTGGGCCGTGCAGAAGTCGAACATGACGATGGGCTATCACGTTCGCGACGACATCCCGTTCCACTACGCGCTCGCGGATGCGTTCACGGTGTGCGACAACTACTTCTGCTCGATCCCGGGCAACACGCACCCGAACCGCATGTACCTGATGACGGGCATGGTCGATCCGCTCGGCACGGGCGGCGGCCCGTTGCTCGACAACACCGACTACATCGACAACCAGTTCGACAAGGTCCAGCTGCCGCCCTTCAACTGGACGACCTACCCGGAACGGCTCGAAAAAGCCGGCATCTCGTGGCAGATCTACCAGCAGGGCACCGGGTTCGACAACTTCACCGGCAACTACGGCACCAACATGCTGGCGTGCTTCAGCAACTTCGTGAATGCGCCGGCCGGTTCGTCGCTGCAGACGCGCGGGATGAGCACGCGTCCGATCACGCAGTTGAAGGCCGACGTGCAGGCGAATGCGTTGCCGCAAGTGTCGTGGCTGCTGCCGCCCGCCGCGTATTCGGAGCATCCGAAATTCACGCCGCTGTACGGCGCGTACTACCTGTCGACGATCCTCGATGCGCTGACGTCCAATCCGGACGTGTGGAGCAAGACGGTCCTGCTGATCATGTACGACGAGAACGACGGCTTCTTCGACCATGTCGTGCCGCCGTCGGCGCCGACGCTGCCGGGCTCCGGCATGAGCACCGTCGACGTGTCGCTCGAGCGGCACAACGTCGTGACGTCGACGCAAGCCGGCACTTATACGGCCGACAACCTGCCGTACGGCCTCGGCCCACGCGTGCCGATGTTCGTCGTGTCGCCGTGGTCGAAGGGCGGCTTCGTGTGCTCGCAGGTGTTCGATCACACGTCGGTGCTGCAATTCATCGAGAAGCGCTTCGGCGTGATGGAAACCAACATTTCGCCGTGGCGTCGTGCGATCTGCGGCGACTTGACGTCGGCGCTCGACTTCTCGAAATCGGACGCGACGCTGCCGACCCTGCCGAGCACGCAGGCCTATGTCGCGCAGGCCGACCTGCAATGCTCGCGCGCATCGTCGCAGACCGCGCCGGCCAGCACCGCGCAGCAGGTCGTGACCGCGCAGGAACCGGGTACGCGGCCGGCGCGAGCGCTGCCGTACGAATTGCATGTCACCGGCCAGTTGCAGGCGCAAGGCTACGCGCTGACGTTCGCGAATACCGGCACGCAGGGCGCGCACTTCTGGGTCTATACGGGAGACCCCACTGCGATGCCGCGCCGCTATACGGTCGAAGCCGGCAAGCAATTGAACGATACGTGGGCGCTCGATGCGAACGGCAACTATCTGGTGAGCGTGTGGGGGCCGAACGGTTATTTCCGGCGCTTCGCGGGGTCGGCGGCCGCCGATGCGGCGGCCAAACCTGAAATCACGCCGTGCTACGACACCGCGAATGGCGATGTTTACGTGACGATCGCCAATGCGGGCGCCAGCCCGCTGACGGTCACGGCGACCGACGTCGCGTACGGCGGCGCGGCGCGCACGCTGACGGTTCCGGCCGGCCAGCGCATCGAAGCGCACTGGGATCTGTCGTGCAGCAGCCACTGGTACGACCTGCAGTTCGCGGTGGCGGGCAATGCCGGCTGGATGCGCCGCATCGCGGGGCACGTCGAGACCGGCAAGCCGAGCATCACCGACCCCGCGGCCGTCGCGCCGACGATCACGGCGATCTGACGACGGCAACCGATGCGACGACGCGCCGGCCGGTTGAATCCGGCCGGCGCGTCGGGTTTGCCGATCGTCGACGTTGCGGCGGCGTCAGGGCAGCAGCCCGTCGTCGTGCGCCATCATCAGCGCCCGCATCGTGGACCACATGCCGTAGTAGTGCACGATGTAGCTGTCCGCACGGCGAAACAGCCAGGGCGTGTTGAGGCTGACGAGATCGGCCACGCCTTCGCGTTGCAATTGTCCGTCGCGCTCCATCGCGCGAATGAAATGCAACTGGTCGCCATCGCTCGCATAGACGCTCGAGCGGTCGTGCAGCGCGGCGATCGTCGTCATCAGGTCGCGCAGCATCGCGTCGTTGCGTTCGGTGCGGCGGAACGCCATCACGCCCGAATTGAACGCCCACTGGCCGAGGTCCTGCGCGAGCAGCCAATCGCGCCCTTCGAGCAGCGGTTCCAGCGGTTGCTGCCGGTTCGCGATCAGCACGTCGGCATCGAGCCACACGACCCATTCGTGATGTTGCAGATAGGCGTGCAGCAGCCACGGCTTGAACCAGTTGCCCGTGGCGTTCAGCCCGATCTCGGCGGGAATGTCGCGATGCACGTAGAGCGTGTAGCCGTGCGCGTCGCAGTAGCGGCGGACATTCCGTTCGGCCACGCGTGCATAGCTGCCGATGTTCGGCGTGTACAGCATCATCAACGCAATCGGACGGCCGGGGTTGTACGTGCTGCGCTCGGCGGCTTCGTCGGGCGCTACGGCGTCGTGATCGAACGCGAACATCGGCCGGCCGGCAGCGCGGCAGCGATCGACGTACGCGACGAGCGTGTCGCGAAAGCGCGGCGTCGCGCCTTTCCGTTCGGGATCGTGCGGCGTGTCGTCGATGCTGATCGCGAACGTCGGTTCGCGGCTCCACATCGGATCGAGATCGGGGCCGGACGGCATGACCGCGTACAGCCCGTCGATCGGCGTCATGTAGCGATGCGTATCGAGATCCGCGAAGAGCGCGGCTTCCGACGTCAGCCTCGGCTCGCTGCCGAGCTTGCAGCGCTGCACGAGCCGCATCGCGATCGCGCGCACGTCCGGTGTGTTGCGCCAGATCTGCACGTCGACTTGCGGCAGCGGCGATGCGAATGCGTCGACGAGCAGCATGTCGCGTCCGGCCATCAGGCGATCGAGTGCGACGGGTTCGATGATCGCCGCGTCTTCGCTGAGCAGCAGCACGAGTTCGCCGGGTTGCGCGCCGCGCAGCACGTGGAGCAGCGACTCGTAGCGATGCAGCGGCCGCAACGGCAGCGCTTGCGGCATGCCGGATGCGTCGACGATCTCGTGACGATAGCCATGCGTCTGCGCGTACCAGCGGTGGTTATCGAGGCTCGCGGGCGCGTGCTGGCTGAAATGACTGAGGACGATCATCGCGCACCCCGAACGCAGAGAAGCGCGCATACGATCCGCGCGGCGTTTTTCGGCTCGGGGCTCCATCCGGATACGCTTTCCCGCGAGCGCCGCCCCGGTTCGTCATGGATGGCCTGGAAGCCTTGCGCGGCATCGTGTTCCATTCTGTGTGCCTTGGTTTTGATCGTGGTGCGGCGAGGCAGCGTGCTGCCCGCTCGAATGTCCCGGGAAAACCGGCCGCCGGGCGGCACGAGTATCGCATAACGGTCGGACGGATGGGCCCGGCCCGGCCACGCGCTGACCATCCCTGACAGTGTGCGGCCGGCTGCCTCCGCTAAAATGCCGGGTTGCCGCCGCTTGACGCGAGCGGCGCTTCGCGCGCTACACTGCCCGATGCCATCCCCGTTCAACCTTCCATCCCGCCGACGATGACGTCTCCTGTCCTGACCGGCCTGCGCATCGGTATCACGATCGGATTGCGTGCCCCCGACGAAAGCCTGTGGATCAACGGCATCAAGCAGAACGCGCTGTTCCTCGCGAAGCTGCTGATGGCGTCGCCGCACGGCTACCGCGTGACGCTGATCAACACGACCGACGTGCCGCTCACCGACGCCCTGCCGTGGGATCGCAACGTGTACGACACGCGCGCGTTCGCGGACATGAAGGATGCGCTCGACGTGGTGATCGAGCTGGGCGGGCAGATCAACGGCGAGCAGACGGCCTATCTGAAAGCGCGCGGCGTGAAGCTGGTCAGCTATTGCTGCGGCGTCGAGTACATCAACGTGATGGAGTCGATCCTGTTCGGCCGTCGGCTGTGGGATTCGCTGTTCATCAACCGCGGCTACGACGAGGTATGGGCGATTCCGCAGATCGCGCCGTCGTCGCTGCCGTTCCTGCAGTCGCTGCGCCGCTGCCCGGGGCGCGTCGTGCCGTTCGTGTGGGATCCGATGTTCCTGACCGAACGCGCGCAGTCGCTGCCCGAGCGCGGCGAATACCGGCCGCGCAGCGAGCCCGGCAAGCGGCTCACGGTGATGGAGCCGAACCACGACGTCGTGAAGTTCTGCGTGTATCCGATGCTGATCATCGACGAAGCGTATCGCCGCGATCCCGACGCGATCTGCTTCGCGCACGTGACGAACGCCGATCGCCTCGCGCACGACAGCCCCGAGTTCGTGATGCTGATGAATTACCTGGACATCGTGCGCGCGGGCAAGGCGAGCTTCGTCGGGCGCTTCGACACGCCGCTGTTCCTGGCCGACCTGACCGATGTCGTCGTGTCGCACCAATGGTCGAACCCGCTGAACTATTTCTATTTCGACGTGTGCTGGCAGGGTTATCCGCTCGTGCACAACGCGAGCCTCGCGCCCGATCTCGGCTACTACTATCCGGACAACGACGTGCAGCAGGGCGCCGACGCGCTGCTGCGCGCGCTGCATACGCACGACGACGACTGGCAAGCGTATACGCGGCGCCAGCGCGAGATCCTCGGCCGTTACACGTCGGCGAATCCGGCGCTCGTCGCCGAGTACGACGCGCTGCTCGCGAACCTGATCGGCGCGCCGGCCGCCTAGCGCCGAGTTGCCGCGGCGCACGTTCGTTGCGCCGCCGTCCGCCGTCGGGTTTGTCCCGCCCTAATGTCTGACGAAATCGTGCCGTTAAAAAAGAAACCGCCGAACCCGATGGATTCGGCGGTTTTCGAAGGCACGAAATTGACGGCTCCGAGGGAAGTCCGTCGAAAACAAGTTTATAGGTTAACAAGTCGGAAGGATTGTTAAATATGTTTCAATCGACAATCTTCATATAATTGAAATTGGTATTATCGGTTGGGCGAGGATTGATTCCGTTTGGAATTTTAATAATGTCGTTTGAAACGTGAAAATTGAATGCTGCGATGATCGAATGGCGCGCGGCGGCACGTTTCGCGCACGTTTCGCGCAGGAGACAGCATGTTCGGACACCGATGTTTCGAGTGGCGTATCGAGCGCGGGCGGCACTTCGCGGTACCGGCATTTATCTGAACAATCGGCGATGTCCCGATTCGCCCGAGAGCAAATCCGGGAAAAGACGATCCGGATAAAACCGTTTGGATGAAAAAGATAAACGATTCGAATTTTGGGTTCTTGCAATTCTCGTTGTGTAACCTGTCGCACTGTCGGTATCGTGCACGCGTGGTGTATTTCAAATAATCGAATAGCGTAAAAATATCGAATTTGACGGCGCCGAAGCGAACAGTACGCTCCCCGGAAAAAATCGACATACAGGATGGGCCGGGTGGGCGGCGGAGCGCGTCGAGGTCGGCTCGTTCCGCCTATGTGTTGAGGTCGAGCCGCGATCGGCGGCTCGCCATTAGCCGGAGCGCCGGATGAATGCGGTCGAAGCTCGCCAGGAGGCGAATCGGAAAGCGAATCGCAACGAAATCGATCTCGTGTTCGGGGCACCCGACGATCACCCCGATCTTGCGTCGGTGCGCAGTTTCGTCGAAAGCCGGCTCGGATTCGCGCGCGAGCCCGTGTGCCGCGCCGACCTGTCGGGCGGCGTGCTGTACGAGGAATGCCTGGCGCGGCTGCGGTGGGGCGAGCGCGATGCGCTGCCGCCGCTCGCCTTTCTGCCGCGCCTCGAAGCGCTCGGGCTGATGCGCTGGTTCGACCGGCTGGTGGTCGGCCGCACGATCGATGCGCTGCGCGCCGATCCGGGCGCCGTATACGGTTGCAACGTCGCGGCGGCAAGCGCGGTCGTGGACGACGCGTGGCTGGCGATTTTCAGGCGGCTCGAGCGCGAGCCGTCGGTGGCGGCGCGGCTGGTGGTCGAGATTACGGAGACGGGGCCGCTGAACCCGGTCGCCGGCCGGTCGTTCGTGTCCCGCTTCCAGCGGGCCGGGTGCCGGATCGCGATCGACGATTTCGGCGTCGGCTTCAGTGCATTGAATAATCTGGTGGTCGGCAATCCCGACATCGTGAAGCTCGACCGCTCGATCCTGTCGCTGATCAAGCGCAACGCGATCGGCCGCTACCAGTTCCGCCGGCTGATCGCGTTTGCGCATGAAGGTGCGCGGCACGTCGTCGTCGAAGGCGTGGAAAGCGAGACCGACCGACAGATCATCGTGGATGCCGGCGTCACGTGGGCGCAGGGCATCCGGTTTTCATGGCGATCGCCGGCCGCCGCATGACCGCGGGAACGGGCAGGGCGGCGCGCGGCGTGTGCGTCGGGAGCGGGACGAATCGCAAAGGGGCGTGGGCATGGCGGGAACGAAAGCCGGAGGCGGAACGGGCACACAGGCGGCCGATGCGCGCGACCTGGTCGCGATCGCCGAACTGGTCGACATGCTGAGGCAACTCGGCGCCGAATCGACCGATGCGCCGTTCGACGTCGCATCCTGTCTGAATGGCCTGACGATCGTCGCGCGCCGTATTCAGCGGATGAGCCCGCTCGACGCGGGCGGCCGCGAGCTGGCGGCCCGGCACTATTACGCGGGCGTCATCGCCGGCGCGTGCGGCGACGAGTCGGCGATCGCGCGCGGCGTATCCGACAGCCTCGTCAGGCAATCGGGCGGAGCAGGCCGGTCGGCAACCCGTTGTTTCGCGGTGCTCGCGCGCATGGGGCGGCGGCATGGCCGCGCGTTCGCCGCGCAAAGCGGCGATCGGGTACTGGCGTAACGCAACCGACGCGTGTGAAGGAACTCAGCCGAGCGGGCGGCCGGCGAACAGGTGCTGGATCTGCGTGGAATAGGCGCGGACGTTGTGCTCGGCGAGCGTGTCGACCCGATGCAGGCAGCGGCGGGCGGCTGCCGCGTAGTCGTCGAGCCGTGCGTCGTGCGTCTGCGCGGCGGTCGCGATCGCGCGCGCGGCATCGAAGATCTCGAAGTCCGGATAGTAGTAGCCGACGTCGCGCAGGAACGGCGAGTTGTGCACGAGCGGGTAGTTGCCGTACAGCGCGTCGTACAGCAGGTAGTTGAGGCCGTTTTCCCAGTGGTGCGACACGACGATGTCGGTGTGATGCGCGGCCCATGCGACGAACGGTGCGCGCACGTCGGCAGTGGCCTTGCCGTCTCGCACCATCTCGAGCCCGAGC
Source organism: Burkholderia sp. MSMB1072 (assembly GCF_001524725.1). Taxonomy (NCBI): domain Bacteria; kingdom Pseudomonadati; phylum Pseudomonadota; class Betaproteobacteria; order Burkholderiales; family Burkholderiaceae; genus Burkholderia; species Burkholderia sp. MSMB1072. Next base: position 7,241 of record NZ_LOYC01000005.1, on the reverse strand, counting down.
GCGAGATGCTTGAAGGCGACGTTTTCCTTCTTGTCGAACGTGTTGGTCATGTACACGTGCTCGACCAGCTCCGGGTGTTCGACGTAGCACGCATTCGCGGCGAGCATCGGCACGATCGCGCTCTTCACGACGTTCAGGTTCGGCTCGAAGAACGCGATGCGCTTGGCCGGGCCGTGATTGCGATAGCCGAAGCGCGCCTTCAGTTCGGGATCCGCGTCGAGGCTGCGTTCGATGAAATACGGCGACCAGATGTGCGGCAGCTCGATCACCGGCGCGCGGTACACGGCCTGGAAATACGCGGCGCACGTATGCATGTGCTGCGGATTCGTCCAGATCTCGTCGAACTGCACGCGGTTCGGGTTCGGCCGCCAGTCGTTCTTCTCGAAGTTGATCGTCTCGACCGCGATCACGTAGTCGTTGCCGAAGCGGTACGACACGCACTTGCCGCCGCGCCGGCGCACGACGTCCGTGTGCGACGGGTCGACGAACGCATTCATCTCGATCAGCAGGTCGGTCCGGTGAACGACGGCCGACAGCGGCCGCAGCGCGTCGCCGAATGCGTCCATCATCAGCGCCTGCGGATACTCGGTGATGCCGTCGTCGTGCGCGAGCCAGACCTCGCCGATCAACGGCGATTGCTTCAGCAGCATGTACAGGTACACGCAGTGCTGATTCGCGCCGTTGTACCAGATCGACTGCGTCGCGTCGCGCTGCACGTTCATCGTTATCGCGACATTGAGTTTCATCGGATCGGCTCCGTGGGGCGGGGACAGGTCACGCGTCGCGATAGAGCGCGGCGATCGCGTCCGTATAGGCCGCGACGTTCTCGGGGTTGTAGATGCTGACCGAGTCGAGCACGTGCTTCGCTTGCTCGCGGTATGCGTCGAGATTCGCGTCGTGCTCGGCAAACGCCTGCAACAGCGCGCGGCCGCCCGCCTGGCAGTCGAAGTCCGGATAGAAATACCCGGCCTTGCCGAGGAACGGCGAGTTGTGGATCAGCGGATAGTCGCCGTACAGCAGCTCGTAGTACAGGTAGTTCTGCGCGTTCTCCCACGTGTGCGACACCACCGCATCGCCGTACGCGGCCATGAACTCGTACACCGCATAGCGGCTTTCGAACGTCGTGATGCCGTGCTCGACGATGTCGAGACTCTTCGCGAAATGAATGAACGTCGTGTGATCCTTCAGGTGAATCGTGTTGCATACGCGCACGAATTCGAGGAATGCCGGATTCGCGCGGTAAGCCTCTTCCGTGATCAGCATCGGAATGATGCTGGTCTTCACCATGCAGATGTTCGGCTCGAACATCGTCACGCGCCAGCGCGGCTTGCCGGGCCGATAGCCGAACGTCAAGCCGGCGCCGAGCGTCGCGCGCGCCTTGTCGAACAGCATCGGGTGCCAGATGTGCGGGACGATCGTGACCGGCGCACGCAGGCCCGTCTGGTAGTAGTGCAGGCACGAGCGCTCGAACTCGGGAATCGTCCATACCGCGTCGTACGGCGCGCCCGAGAACAGGAAGCCCGACGGCTTGTCGAACATCGCGCGTTCGATGTCGATCACGTAGTCGTTGCCGACCCGCATCGTGACCACCTTGCCGCCGCGCTCGCGGAACGTGCGCAGGTAGTCCGCGCCGAACTGCGCGCTCATTTCGATCAGCACGTCGCAGCGCTCGAGCGCTTCGTCCATCGACAGCAGCGGCACGTCCCACTCGCCGAGCATCATCTGCGGATCGGCAACGTGTTCGCCGCCGTTCACCATCACGGCTTCGGCGACGAGCGGCGACTGGCGCAGCAACAGGATCAGCAGCAGGCAGTTCTGGAAAATGCCGTTTTCCCACAGTGACTGGCCGGCGCCGCGCACGAACAGCGACACGCCGACGACGAGACGCTTGCCCTCGCCGGGCGCTTGACGGGCATTGGAGTCCGACATGCGTATGCTCCGGTTCAGGCGACCAGACGCGAGACGAACGCGTCGAGGTTCGCGGGGTTGTCGATCGAGACCGACTGCAGCAGCCGGCCCGCCCTCGCGCGGTAGTCGTCGAGGCGTTCGTCGTGATGCAGCCACGCTTCGAGCAGCGCACGGCCGCCGGCCGCCGAGTCGAAGTCCGGGTAGTAATAGCCGGCGTCGCCGATCAGCGTCGAGTTGTGGATCAGCGGATAGCCGCCGTACAGCACGTCGTAATACAGATAGTTCTGCCCGTTCTCCCAGTGGTGCGACACGACCGCATCCGCGTGACGCGCCATGAAACCCGGCAGGTCGAGCCGCGGTTCGAACGTCGCCTTGTGCTGGCGCACGAGATCGAGGCTGTTCGCGAAATGCACGAAGGTCGGATGTTCCTTCATGTGCATCGAGTTGACGACGAACATGTGCTGCACCGCGTCAGGCCGCGCGCGATAGAACTCGTCGCACGCGAGCATCGGGTAATGGCAGGACTTGGCGACCGAGATGTTCGGCTCGAGCGTCGCGAGCTTCCACGGCCGCTGGCCGGGCCGATAGCCGAACGTCGCGCCTTCGTCGGCGAGCGTGGCCACGCGGCGCTCGAGGAAGTACGGCGACCAGATATGCGGCATCAGGTGGACGGGCGCGCGCAGGATCGTCTGCAGCATCGGCGCGGCTGTCTTGTCGTATTGCGGCAGCAGCCACACTTCGTCGAACGGTGCGCCGTTGAACACGTGCCCCGACGGCTTCCCGAAGATCGGCGTTTCGCACAGGCCCGCATACACGTGCCCGCAGAAGAACGCGGCGATCTTCTTGCCGAGCGCCTTCATGTGCCTGAGCCATTCGACCGGCAACTGCGCGCCCATTTCGATCACGACGTCGAGCTCGTGCGTGACGTCGGCGGGTTTCACGAGCGGGACGTCGAGGCCGTCGAGTTCGAGGCCGGCCGGCAGCGCGTTGGCGTCGCCGCCGTTCAGGAAATAGACGGGGCCGACGCGATCCGAACGCTTGAGCATCATCGCGAGGAACGCGATGTTCTGGTGAATGCCGTTCTCCCAGATCGCCTGGCCGTCGCGCGCAAACAGCGAGATGCCGACAGCCGGCCGTTGCTTGCGGGTGCCGCTCGCGGCGGTTTCATTGATGTCCGTCACCGGTTGTTTCCTCTGCGGCGTCGTGCGTCCGGGCATCGCGTCGAGCGTCTGGCCGGCAGCGGCGCGCCGTGGATCGTCATGGTTGGATTCGTGCCGGTGCGCCGCCGTGCGCGAATCGGGCGACGGGATTCGCGCGGCCGGCAGCCGGATTCCGGCGTGTCGCCGGCACGCCTCGCACGGCTCGCGTCGGGCAGGTTGCCCCGGCAACTGTCTGCCGGCGATTGTGGCATGGAAACCGCCGGTTTTGGCAGGGCGTGACGAACTTTGACATCGCCGCCGGCCAACGGGAACGGGCGCCGACGAAGCGGCGCCCGGTCGTCCGGCGGCCTGCCGGCGCGGTGCGGTGGGCCGTCGGATCGCGCGGCCGCATGGGTGGCCGCAGGCGGCTCAGTGCTGCAGCCGGATTTCGACGCGGCGGTTGCTGGCGCGGCCTTCCGGTGTCGCGTTCGAGGCGACCGGATCGGCCTTGCCGCGGCCCGAGACCGTCATCGAGTCGGTCTTCAGCCCGTGCGCCTTCAGATAGGCGGCGACCGATTCGGCGCGGCGCTTCGACAGCGCGAGGTTGTAGTCGTCGCTGCCCACCGAATCGGTGAAGCCGGTGACCGTCACCTGCGAGTACGTGCGATCGGCGCGCTCGCTCAACAGCCGGTCGAGCGATTCGCGCGCGGTCGGTGCGAGCGTTGCGTGATCGGTGGCGAACAGCGCGTCGCCCGACAGGTTCACGCGTTCGACCACGGCGGCGGCCGGCTCGGCGGCCGAGGCCGCTTCGGCCGGTGCGGCGCCGCACTGGAAGACCAGCGTGGCCGGATCGGATTTGTCGCGCAGCGCGCGGGCAGAGTCGACGGCGCGCACGGGCTCGTCGCCGCAGATCTTGCGGGCGGCCTTCATGCAGGTCTGGGGGCCCGACAGCAAGCCGTGGCAGTCCACCTGGAACGTGCGCACGCCGTCGCGCGGCTGCAGTTCTGAGGCGCTGAAGGTCGGGCCGGATGCGGTCGAGCACGCGGCGAGGGCCGTTGCGGAAAGCGCGAGCGCAAGAGCGAGTTTGTTCACGGTGACGTCCTTAAAGCTTGGGTTGACCGAGGCCCGCCGCGCGGCGCGCAGCGGGCTCGTCCTGTCGTCGCAGCCGCGGGCCGTCCGGCGGCGAGCCGAACGGCCGGGCGGCGCGACGCGTTACTTCCACTGATACAGCATGCCGGCGCCGATCACCTTCTGACCGCCGCTGAAACCGCCGTTGATCGACGCCTTCAGGTTCTCCGTGATGCGCGCCTGCATGTTGACCGCCATCGCCTTCTGGCCGAGGAAGGTCGACGTGCCCACGCCCATCCCGAAGTTGGCGTCGCGATCGAGCTGCGGGATCGACGCCATCGCGCCGACGGCCGCGATACCCTGCTTCGCCATCTGGTCTGTCTGCTGCAGTTGCGAACCCAACGAGTTGATCTGCGCCTGCTGGCCCGACAGTGCCGTCGACAGCGTCGTCTGCACCTGCGTCAGCTGGTTCACGTTCACCGCGTCGGTGCCTTGCGTACCCGGCGCGACGTTCGTGATCTGGCGCTGCTGCGTGTCGCTGCCGACCGACACCACGTTCGAGCGACCGCCGTCGTTCGAACCCGCGCCGATCGCCACCGAGTTCGAGCCGGCGGTGACGGTCGGGACGTCGGTGCCCTTGCCGTTCATGTCGGCCGCGATGCCGTTGTTGTTCGCCGCACGCGTCGTGTTGTTGTTGAGCGTCGTCGACAACTGGTTCAACTGGTTGTTGATGTTCGTCACGCCGGTCGACAGCGACGCCACGTTGCTGTTCGTCGTGCTCAGGCCGGTGGACAGCGAGCCGATGCCCGTCGAGGTCGACGTGGACAGCGAGTTGACGTTGCTGTTCACCGTGCTGAGGCCCGTCGACAGCGAATTGATCGCGGTCGACGTGGACGTGGACAGCGACGCCACGTTGCTGTTCGTCGTGCTCAGGCCGGTCGACAGCGAGTTGATGCCGGTCGACAGCGACGCGACGTTCGATGCGGTGGACGTCGACAGCGTGTTGATCGCGTTATTCGTCGCGTTCAGCTGGCTGCCGTTGATCGCGTCCGTGCTCGTGGCCGAGATCCGGCCCGCGGCGACGTTGGTGATCTGGCGTTCCTGGCCCTGTGCGCCGACGCTCACCACGCCGACCGGCGAGCCGCCCGCGAACGGGTACGTGACGCCGCCGATCGTGGCGCTCGAGGTGCCGACCGCCGCGGCCGTGACCGAGTTCGCGCCGAGTGCGATCGAGTTCGCGACGTTCGCTTGCGCGTTCGTGCCGAAGGCGAGCGCGTCGGCGGCCGTGGCCTTGGCGGCCGAGCCGTAGGCTTGTGCGCCCGTGGCGCTGGCCGTGGCCTGGCTGCCCAGCGCGATCGTGTTGTCCGCGGTGGCCTGGTTCGAGCTGCCGAGGGCGAGCGCGCTGGCGCCGGTTGCCGTGTTCTGGTTGCCGAGGGACACCGCGCCGTCGCCGGTCGCCGTGTTGTTTGCGCCCGTCGCGACCGCGCCGTCGCCGGACGCCGTGTTGCCGGAGCCGATCGATACCGCCTTGCCTCCCGTTGCCGATGCGTTCTGGCCGATCGCGACCGCGCCTGCCGTCTGCGCGTTCGAGCCGTCGCCGACTGCGACGCTGCTGGCGCCCGCCGCGCTGGCGTTCACGCCAGCGGCGAGGGCGTTGGTGCCCGTGGCGCCGTCGTTGGCGTAGTTGGCTTGCTGCACGCCGTTGTCGTTGACGCTGTAGTAGTGCGTCTTCGCGGCGTTGATCGCGGTCGAGGTCGACGTGGACAGCGACGACACCGAGCTGTTCGTGCTGCTCAGGCCGGTGGACAGCGAGCCGATGCCGGTCGAGGTCGACGTGGACAACGACAGGATCGTGCTGTCCGTGCTGCTCAGGCCGGTGGACAGGGAGCTGATGCCGGTCGAGGTCGAGGTCGAGAGCGACGTGATCGAGCTGTTGGCTGTGGACAGGCCCGTCGAAGTCGAGGTCGACAGCGACGTGATGGAGCTGTTAGCCGACGACAGACCCGTCGAAGTCGAAGTCGACAACGACGTGATCGAGCTATTAGCCGTGGACAGCCCCGTCGAAGTCGAGGTCGACAACGACGTGATCGAGCTGTTAGCCGTCGACAGACCGGTCGACGTCGAGGTCGAGAGCGACGTGATCGAGCTGTTAGCCGTCGACAGGCCAGTCGAAGTCGACGTGGACAACGACGTGATCGAGCTGTTAGCCGTGGACAGGCCCGTCGAAGTCGAGGTCGACAACGACGTGATCGAGCTGTTAGCCGTGGAGAGGCCCGTCGAAGTCGAGGTCGAGAGCGACGTGATCGAGCTGTTGGCCGTGGACAGGCCCGTCGAGGTCGAAGTCGAGAGCGACGTGATCGAGCTGTTGGCCGTGGAGAGACCCGTCGAGGTCGAAGTCGAGAGCGACGTGATCGAGCTGTTGGCCGTGGACAGACCGGTCGAGGTCGACGTCGACAGCGAGGTGATGGAGCTGTTAGCCGTCGACAGACCCGTCGAAGTCGAAGTCGACAGCGACGTGATCGAGCTGTTAGCCGTCGACAGGCCCGTCGAGGTCGAGGTCGACAACGACGTGATCGAGCTGTTGGCCGTGGACAGACCGGTCGAGGTCGAGGTCGACAGCGAGGTGATGGAGCTGTTAGCCGTCGACAGACCCGTCGAAGTCGAAGTCGAGAGCGACGTGATGGAGCTGTTGGCCGTGGACAGGCCCGTCGAGGTCGAGGTCGAGAGCGACGTGATCGAGCTGTTGGCCGTGGACAGGCCAGTCGAAGTCGAGGTCGAGAGCGACGTGATCGAGCTGTTGGCCGTCGACAGACCCGTCGAAGTCGAAGTCGACAGCGACGTGATCGAGCTGTTCGCCGTGGACAGGCCAGTCGAAGTCGACGTCGACAACGACGTGATCGAGCTGTTAGCCGTGGACAGGCCAGTCGAGGTCGAGGTCGAGAGCGACGTGATCGAGCTGTTCGCCGTGGACAGGCCAGTCGAAGTCGAGGTCGACAACGACGTGATGGAGCTGTTGGCCGTGGACAGGCCCGTCGAGGTCGACGTGGACAGCGACGTGATGGAGCTGTTGGCCGTGGACAGGCCCGTCGAGGTCGACGTGGACAGCGACGTGATGGAGCTGTTGGC
>NZ_LOYC01000004.1:0-167311 GCF_001524725.1 Burkholderia sp. MSMB1072 | reverse complement strand
TCGAGAATGAGCGCGTCGTAGATCTTCGGCATGCTGTCGCGCGGGAATTCCACGTCGATAACGGCGCCGATGCACTGAACAATCTTACCTTCCACCATCGTTTAAATCTCCAAAGACGTAACTCAATCACCAGCTGCCAATACAGCCTGCAGCGTAATGGTTTCGCACACGGACCGAAGCACAACTGCCTCGATATAGCGACGCACAATGTCGGGCGCTAGCGCCTCGTCTGCTCCGTCATGCGCAACGGAATCGGGATCAAGCGGTAATACGCGATCCACCACAATGCCGCTGTTCGCAGACTCGATAAACCCTGCATGGACGAGGTAGATCGCGCGCAGACGCCCTGCGACATAACCTTCGGCATGACTGTTGAGCGCACCGATCAACCCTTCGAGCTTCGACCCGGACCGGATCTTCTCGATCGACGACTTGATCGGCAGTCCGGCCCCCGCGACGAAGTCACCCGCGAGTTGGCCGATCGCGGTGAGCTCCACGCCGAGCCCTTCAGTCTCTAGGTCGTGGATCTTCCGCGAGAGAGCGCCCAGAATCCGAGCCGCGTATCGACCGTGCGCGCCGCGGTCAGGCGTAACGACTACGATCCCGACTCGTTTCCCCTTCCTGCGAGCGCCACGTTCGCCTACGAGAGGGGATAGCCGACGCACATACGCGTCAGCAGCCTGGTAAGCCTGGAACGACACCATTGCGCCCGAATCGTCGAAGTCGCCGGCTGCCGCGGATTTCCGGTCCAGCCAATCGCCGATATTCACCAGCACGTAGCGGGTTCCTGATCCAGAACCGACACGATCCAGACGCCCAGAATCCACCAGCGCGTTCAAATACCTGCCGATTGTTGTCCTGCTTTCACCCAGCCGAGACGCCACTTCCATCGAAGAAACTCGCTCGATTCCCTCCGCATTGAGCTGCTGGATGACCGAGACAATGTTCCGTTCGAGGTAGCGCTTCGTCATGGCAATCAGGGTGAGAACGCACGCACTTTAGAGGAAAGAATCCCTGTTCATTTTCTGGTGAGAGGGCCGCGAACAGCGTGAAAACTTGGACGTTTTCTGCCTCGAAACAGAGGGTAGTGAAATGTGCGCAATAAGTCCTTGATTCTGAACCGTAATCGCAAGAATCCGAGGGCGCAATGCTTCCGTGCGGCTTCAGGGAGACTTCATGACGTCAGGGATAGGCAGCGCTGGCCCAGAACAGTAGAGAAAAACAGAAGAATGATCGATGGCTCGAACGATGAGAAGAGCACGGAAGAGGACAACAACACCGACTCGTGCCATCCCAATACCGGCGCGGATAGGAGAGTGCACGCATCGTATATGGATCATCCACACATTCCCATATATACCCCATCCTCACGCACTCACCGCGTTGTGCGCCGTATAAGAAAGTGAGGCTGGCGGGCCGCATCGTCATGTTAAAAACGTGCTCCCTGGAAATTTTCTTATACCGCCCGGCACCCCGCCAAGGAAGGCCAATTGTCCTGTCTGCCAAGCTGGACGGGGCTTCCTAGGAATCGACCATGCCGAAAATATCCAAGATCAGCGCCGGTATGGAGCTCCTTGGACAGCCGCGGCCCTATAAGAGTCACATATAAGGTTGGCATGTCGCCCTATAAGTTTCCAAGGCGCGCCGTATAAGGTTTCGATTCAGTTGATGGGTATCCCCACCTTCTTGCAAGATTGAGCCATGGCGAACAGCACCAGTTCGCCCATGCTGTATTCCCACCGCTCCGGGTTTGCCTGCATGTAGTTGCTGACGATCGTATAGAGTTGCTTGCCGTGGAGGTCCATGGCTTTGCTGCACTTATAGATGGCTAGGCGCATGGGCGAATCCTGGTCGTTATATAGATCTGGCGCTGTATCGAAACCGTCGATCACGCCTTGCAGATACCCCATCTGTTCACTCGGCGTCAGCCGCAAAAAATTAGAGCCCTTATAGAAGGTCCGGGAGGGCGGACTAGCCTGTGCATTGGCACAAGCCACCGCCGTCAGCAATGTGACGCCGAAGATGATTCGCTTCATGGCTATCCCCGATTCGGAATTGTAGTGCGTCGATTGTAGCGTCCTGCGGTGCTCCAGAGCCCGATCTCGAGAATGAAAGCTCTTCAACACAACCGGGCTTTCACCATGCAACACCACCTCTGCCTTCCCGTTCTCGCACGCCGCTTCGGTTTTCTCTACAAGGTGTATGACGGCCAGCCTGGTCTGTTCACGACCGACGATCAGGGCAATCTGGTCAAAGTGGATCCGTTCCGCGTCACGCCGTCGCTCGCATAAGGGGGAGGGCGACATGCTCGAACAGTTCGAATGGTTCTGTGCCGTCTTGCTGGTCATCGGTGCCGCGGTGCTCATCGGTGCGGTGTGCTGGTGGGTGATCGATCTCCTCATGGGTGGCCCGATTCACGCGGCCCGTGAGCGACGCTGCGCGATGCCGAAGCGTATCAAGTCGGTCAATGGAGGTGCACGATGAGTGTGACAACGCATGAGGCAGCGAATCGTCTGCGGACGTTCATCGAGCGAAATGTCTACCTCGGCGCCCGGTCTGCCGGGGCGTGTCCACGAAGTGCATATCTGATGGCCCGGCAGACACAGCGCACGGAAGAGCGTCGCTTCGCATCGGCCCCCTGCCATCGCTGGTATTGAGCATCGGACGGCCCGGAAGTGGCCGTTCACCGATATGAACAACAATTCCTTGGATAATTTTTATATGTGAAACGATTCGGGGTGAGAATAAATTTATTGTGACTTATTGTTATAACCTGTTACGTGTTGTAACATCGCCTGCTTCGAGAATAGGGGCACTGCCGGGGATGCTATGAGAATCGTGAAATTTGACTGCCTTGACGCGAATCAAAACTTTCATGTGGTGAGGCTGGAGACGCCTTTTCCGCGTGACGAGGTCAAGCAAAAACGATGGTTCGAGCAGATCGCCGCGGCGTATCGTGACGCCGGTATCGAGGTGCTGTCGTTCAGCCGTGTTGAAGAGATCACGATCGATATCGCCCCGACAGAAGGGGTGGCTCAGCGCGCGCCGCGGCCTGCCAAGACAAATGCGCTGCTGCAACGACTGACGACGGTGTTCGGCGCAGCGACGGGTTTTGCGGCCCTTTGCATGTCAGTGATCGGCTTCGACGACGGCTTCTCGATGGTGAACCTCGTCAGGCACCTGCATATGATTTCGCATCTGGGGTAAGGGCGGATTCCTAGATTTTTCAGAATCCACCCGAATCCAAAATCCACTGAGTCCAGCCATCGAGGGGAGCAACAAGACTCCTCGAACCGCTCGATACCATTTCAGATGTAGAAATTGGGAGTGCGGAATTATGTTGAGATCTGGAATGATTGCGGCTATCGTCGGCTGGATTTCAGCGATGGTGATCGTCGCGGTATCAGCAATTGCATTGAGCCGGGCAGCGGATTGGCTCAATGCAATTGCACCACGTCGATGGAAAGGGCGCCGGTAAAATTTAGGGCGCGGGACGATAAGCTCCCGCTTACAATGACCGCCTTGGCGCAGGAATAGCGCCACCCATCTATCCAACCGTGCGCCAAGCATAGATCTGCAGAATTCATGTCATCGCAGCGATGACGCTGTAACGAATTCAAAAGAGAGGTCACCCTATGCTTGCACACCGCGTCTATGTCGAATCCGCCCTCTGCCGTGACGATGAAGATCGTGGCATGACCGACATGGAGCGTATGCAAGAGCATGAGGAGCTGCGCGAACTGCGCACCCGCACCGAGCACCGCCAGATGCGTGCCGGGCGCTCCCAATCGATGACCTGGACGCACTGACCGCGCGACATCGGCACTGTTTTACCTGAGTGAGCCTATCCCCGTAGCGGTGAAGCTTTTTGGCCGAGTTTGAGCGCATCCGTGCTCGCTCGGCTGCTTTTTGTCAGCCCACCTGGCACGCCGCGGAAGAGGGCGTCACCATTCCAACCTTGCTCTGCCGATTTCGGATCCAAAACGCGGCCCGGTATGGCGCTTCTTGGACGAAAACGGCGCTTTCGTATTGCGCATCTACTTGGCCGACCTGAGCTTGTCGCCGAGCCCGCCCAATCCATCGATCATCAGATCCACGAAGCATCGCGCTTCGCACTACCTCCGCCAGCGGGGCACCCGTTAACGTCACCTATAGCAAGAGTGCGCGCACGCGCGATTACTACGGGTGTGCTGGCAGCTCAAATAGATTGCCTCTAACGCTCCTGCGATCCTCGATTAATAAGTCCTTAGTGACTTATGCGAATGGTTCAATTACCATACAAACACTGCGTTACACAAAGCGACGCAGCGAACAATAGATAAATTTCACTCTTAATAGGTAATCAAAATGAACGCACAAGAAAACGTCTTCACCCTCGAAAACGTCATGATCGCAATCAACCGGGCTAACGATCGTTGGTCCAAGAAAGAAGGGCGCGCGGGCGAGTGCGAAGACCTGAAAACCGCACGCAAGTATTGGGACGACAAGCTTTGCGTTTTCGCTGCGGGCATGCTCAAGCGCGCAAAGATCTCCGATATCGAATTCCTGTCGACCATCGCCGACAATATGGGCGTGAAAGCAGTAAAGCGCGTGTCTGAGTTCCTCGCATGCTTGCATGCGAAAGACTACACCATGCTTGATGGTGTTACCGCTCTGTCGCTTCTGAGCGCGATTCATGCGGGCGCGGTTTCCCGTAGTGCACTGGTCTATGCGACGACGGGCAAGGGCGACGATTCGACGTCTGACGTGGTGCGCGATGTATCTCTGGTCAATAAGCTTCGTCGCGTCATTGGCGGGGTGGGTATCACGACGGAGGGCACGCAGAATTCCCGCTCGTTTGGTTCTAACGGGTTCTGCAAGTATCTGGGCATGGGTAAGATGGTTCGCGTAAAGGGCAAAGAAGCAACCCTGGAAGTGAACGAAAAATCCCCGTTCATCGCTGCAATCGCAAAGATGGTTGAGACTGCAAGCGATGACACCCTTTCGCTCGTTAAAGGGGCGAAGAAAGATAAGTAAATGGTGATTTAGTGGGCGCGATATGCGCCCACTAAGCCCGCCCTAAGCTAACTCACATTGCACCATGACGACCGCATTTAACGCCCCCTGCAAAGTCTCACGCGCCCGCGAACATGCCCGCGCTGATATGCTCGACACGATCGAACGCTCAGAGCTTGACCCGTGCGCGCACGACGCCCGGATACTCGATCAATGGGACACTGACAACACGCGTTTCGATTGTCTTTCTTTTCGTGTTGATTGGACGCTCTGACGAACGGAGCCCGGTAGTGCATAGCGAGGAAGGTGCACTACCGGACACGGAAATTTGTAGTCGTCAAGCGCTTTCGGACAGACGTGGGTAGTCTTAGGCAGGCACGCACTTAGTGTGGGGCTTCGTCGGAAATTTTTTGGCGGAAGCGACCCGTCCTTATACAGCCAGGCGCCGGGTGGAAAGTCGCTTCCTTATACAGCCGATTTCCGGAGCGCCGCGACCTGCTTCGTTATTGCCTCGATGGCCGGCTTGTCCAAGATAACAAATTGCTGAGCCCCGTTGGGATGCCGGTAGTGCACCGGCTTAATGAGCTTCAGAACCTTCTCAAGCACCCACGCGTGCGACCATCGCTTTGGCACCTCCGGGAAAGGACCTTCGCTCAGTTGGCTGATTAGATGATGACCTTCAATGCGATGCCGTGATGCGTTGGCGAAGAGGTCGGCATCCGAGAGCGGCCCGAGCGAATCAGCAATTTCTGCGACACCGACGACAGTGCCAGTTCCCTTCGCAATAAGTGCGATTGGGCCACGTGAGTGAACATGGCGAGTCCGCATCTCCCAAGTTTTCTCGCCGGATAGAATCTTCTCGATATGGGGAGATGCGACGATCAGCGCTCTGGTGATGTCGCTCATTCTGCCGCACCGTCCGCTTTCATCTGGCGAAGGGCGCTATCGATGTGGTCCCAACAGTAGGAGTAGGCAAACTTCCACGCTGACTCCTCGTTATATGAAGCCGTGTTGCCGAAGATCTCGCTCTCGATCGTCTGCCGAATAGGTTCGGTGTATTTGCTCATGTGAACGGTCGGCGTTTTCCCCTGCTCCGCCATCCGATAGTAGAGCGCCCCGACGTTGCCGAACTTTTTGCACGTCTCGACCTGATTGTTGAATTCGACCATGTTCCCCGGCGGCAGCGCGAAGGCCGAACTCGATGCAGCGAGCAAGGCGACGACGATCATTTTTCTCATAGACAGCTCCATCAATTACCACGCAGACCATTCTGAATTACCGAGCGCCGCGTCTGCGAGCAGCGCATCGGCCACCTTCTCCACGTCATCTTGTTCCTGAATCGGCAGTTGCCAGCGAGCCGCATCGTCGGTCAGCTGCGCAGCCGGGAACCGCTGGGACTCGGGCATGTTCGAGTCGCCATGCTTTGCGCGCCACTCCAACACCTGCTCGATGTCCTTGAGCGCAGGATCGGTCAAATCGAGCGCAAACTTGCGATACGTCCGTATCCGCTGGTCGGGCTTCATCGCCAGCAGGCTACGTTCGCTCAGTCTATCGAGCCACACTTGGCGCGACTCGGGCAATACGTGGCTGTGAGGCCGATAGTTTACCCGCGACAGCAAAGTTGCGAGCGCACCTACGCCATCACGATCAATTTCGATGTCAGCGGTGATTTCAGGCAGCAGCGCCTTGGCACGCTGCATGAGGGTGACAATCGGTCGTGGCAAGGTGTTTCTCCGCAAATGAGAAAGGGCTCCGAAGAGCCCTTAGATCGTTGTCTACACGGATAAGTATAGTCAGCGCATGGACGATTACGGCTTGGGCAGTCGCTCCCTCACCCGATCTCCTTCGTGGTCAGCACGACGATGCCCCAGAGGAACTGCGCAGCAGCGGCGCCATCTGCCGCCCCGACGCCAGTTGCGACCCCGACGCCAGTTGCGACCCCGGCCGCACTGCCGGCCAGCGTGGTCAGCAGCAGGGACAGGTAGGTGAGCAGGAAAATTTTGCAGTTGCGCATTATGCCGCCTTCTTGAAAGCTGAGTAGTCGAAGTCCGCCACGATGTTCTCCCCGAACCCCGGCGTGTTCTTGATGATCGCGATCCGCTCGTTCTGGTGGTCGCGAAGGGTCTGGTTGTTCGCCTCGACGAAGTCCACGACGAATGCGACGTTCGGGCCGAGCTTCTTCGCGCGCAGCCCGCGGCCGATCCGCTGCCGGGTCTGCACCTCTGCCTTGCCACCGCCGGCAAGCACGATCAGACCGACGGCCGGCACGTCGACGCCCACGTCGAGGATTGTCGAGCCGATCACGCAATCGATGCGATCGTCGCGCAGCGCGTTCAGCGCGGCCTGTCGCTCCGTCTGGTCGTGCTCACCGAAGATGAAGTTGCAGCGCACGCCGGCGGCCGTCAGCAGCTCGGTGAGGCGTTTGCCGTGCTCCTTGCGGCCGACAAGCACCATTGCTCGCAGACCGTGCTTCGCCGCGCGCGCGACCTCGTAGACGATCGCGTGGTTGCGCTCGTCGTTGTTGACGATGCCGACCTCGTAGCACTTGGGCCAGGGCGTCGAGCGAAACAGCCGGTGCGTGAACACTTTGCCCTTCACCTCGGTCTGGTATTGCGGTGCGTGGTTCTGGAGCGGGATAAACTTGAAATAGGGCGTCGCGAGCACGCCAAGGTCGATCAACTGCTTCTCTGTCACCGTGATCGCGACCGGCCCGCTGCATGCCTCGAGACGCAGGTTCGCTTCAGGGCTGTCCTTCATGAACGGTGTTGCGGTCAGCGCGAGCCGGTAGTGCGCGTTCGTGCACTGGCGCATCAACTGGTAGAAGCCCTCGCCCGACACCTCATGAGCTTCCTCGAGAATGACGAACTCGATCGTCTTCAGCCACTCGATGACCTCATCGCGCCGCTTGTTGTGGTCGCGCACCTTCGCCTGAATGTCGGCGACCACCTGCGCGTCTGAGGGCCGCTGCGCCTCGAGCGTCTTGCGCAGCGTGGCGGTGGCGGCGCTGACCTCAGCCGCCTTCAACCCTTGCTTCTTCAGCCGCGTTGCCTGTTTCTCGACCTCGCGGTCCTCTGCCGCGTCGCGGTTTTTCAGGTAGGCGAGCATTTCGCCTTCCTCAGTCCAGAGTTCGACCGCCTGTGCGAGCGTCTGCACCATGCCGGCCGTGAACTGGCGCGAACCGTCCCACTTGCTGTCGCCGATGATGCCGGCCGTCTCCTTTAGGTTCGACTCGACCGCGTCGGCCATCTGGTAGAGCAGGATCCCGCGCGTCGTCAGGAACAGCGTCTTGCGGGCGATGCGTTTGTAGCAGATGCGCGCGATACGGGACTTGCCACCCCCGGTGGCGACGCGGGCAATGATCTGCCGGTGCTTGACCAGTTTGTCAGCGACCTCGGGCTGGTAGCTGTAGCGCGGGTCATAGCCGAACTCGTCGACCTCCGGGCGCTCCGGACCGAGCGGCGCCGGCGCGGGGTTGCGCACCACGTTCACCCGGTAGCCGGCCTTCAGCAGCTTCGCCTGCACCTTGTAGAGGAAGCCCGCCGGGAACGTCCCGCTGTTGAAGTCGAAGAAGCTCGAGCGGCCATCCCAGCTCGTGCCCTTGAATGCCTGCGAATACTGTGCGCCGTCGACGAGGTAGGACAGCGTATCGCGCACGAGCAGCTTCGCTTCTCGACTGGCGCCGATCAGTTTGGCATTCACCGCGCTCGCGGCGAGCGTGATCCCGATTGTCGTCATATGCCTTGCCTTAGAGGAGGTCAAAAAGTATAGTAAGCAGTGATTTAACTTACGCTCACCATTATGGCAGGTTCAGCTACCCACATCCAGGTATCACAGGCGACCGTCCCGATCGACATGCTGCGACCCAACCCCTGGAACACAAACCACATGAGCCCGGAGAACGAAGCGAAGCTTGACGCGTCGCTGAGGCGCTTTGGTGGGCTCTACAAACCTGTCGTCGTTCGAACTATCGACGACGGCGCGTTCGAAATCCTGGGTGGCGAGCACCGCTGGGAGAGCGCGAAGCGGATCGGGCTCACGGAAGTTCCGATCATCAACGTCGGCCGCATCAGCGACAAAGCGGCGAAGGAGATTGGCCTCGTCGACAACGGTCGCTACGGCGAAGACGACACGCTCGCGCTGTCACGCCTGCTCAAGGAGCTCGGCAACGACGTCGCCGAATTCCTGCCCTACACCGACGGCGAGCTCACCGACATTCTCATGGCTTCGAGTATAGATCTCGACGAGCTGGATTCTGACGCTGAACCGCAGATGCCTGAGCTGCCGAGCGCAGGTGCCACCCATCAGGTGATGCGCTTCAAGGTGCCTGTCGAGGATGTCGCGTGGATCACGTCCGCGATCGATCGAGCCTCACGTGAACAGGGCTTCACGCAGGAAGACTCTATGACGAACGCCGGCAACGCCTTCGTCCATCTGATGAAGGCATACAAGTGAAGCGATACCTCGGAACCAAGATCGTCAACGCCGAACCGATGACGCGCGGCGCCTACAACACGTTGCGTGGCTGGACGGTGCCGGCCGACGAGAACCCGGCCGACGAGGGCTATCTCGTCGAATACGCAGACGGCGGGGCAGCCAACACGGCGCTCTATGCCGGCTACGTCAGCTGGTCGCCGAAGGCGGTGTTCGAGCGTGCATATCGGCAGGTCGAAGGCATGACCTTTGGCGATGCAATCGAAGCACTGAAGGCAGGCAAGCGAGTCGCTCGGGCAGGATGGAATGGGAAGGGCATGTGGCTCGCGCTCGTGTTCGGCTACGACTACAACCCCGATTCGCGCGCGGGTTCCGTGCACGCTCTCGGCTGCGAGAAGTTGCCCTGGATCGGCATGAAGACAGCCGACGAGAAGTTCGTGCCGTGGCTCGCGTCGCAGACCGACGTGCTCGCTGAAGACTGGACGTTGATCGCATGAAGCCGACCGGTTTTGCCCGCATCCCGCGCGCTGAGTTCCTCTACCCGGAGTGCCAGCGCTGCTACTTCCACAACCGCGAGCCGGCCATTTGCGAAGCGTGCGATAGCGCTTCGCAATTCGAGCCGGAGGACACCACGGAACACCTCTCCGCGCGTCGCTCCGCGATCGTGCAGTTCTACCGAAACAAAGAGGCCGCATGAGCCGAAATCATCCCCGAGTTACCCGTCGCGAGGACGTCTGGAAGGTCGCCGCGCTGGTCCCGTATGCAAAGAACGTCAAGAAGCACGACGACGCGCAAGTGAACAAGATCGTCGAGTCGATCGAGCAGTTCGGCTGGACCCAGCCGATCGTCATCGATGACCACGGCGAGATCATCGCCGGCCATGGCCGGCGGCTGGCGGCCATCAAGCGCGGCATGGAAGAAGTGCCCGTCGTGATCCTGTCGGGCCTGACCGACGAAGAGAAACGCGCGCTGCGTCTCGCCGACAACCGCACGAACGAAGGCGGCATCGACACGCTCATGTTCCGCGAGGAAGTGGCCGGCCTCGAATCGCTGCTGGTGGGCATCTTCGACACGAAGGAACTCGAGTTCTCCGCGGCCGACCTCGGCGAGCTCAATGTCGACGCGTTCGTGCCGGACGTCGCGGTAGCAGTCGAGCAGCAGGAGGAAGAGGCACACGCGAAAGCGGACGCGGTCAGTGCGCGCCGCGTGCCGCTCGCGAAGGTGTTTGGGTTCAAGGACATCGCTGGCGTCGACGAGATCCACGTATCCCGCTTCATGGCGCGCGTGCAGGCAGAAACGGGCCTGGCCGGCGCAGACGCGCTGATCGCTTTTATTCGGCGCCAACAGTAAATCACGAATGATTTAAATGACAACCTATCTCATTGACAAGCGGTTCCACACCCGCGTCGCGCGATCGCAGCGCGTCGTCGAGGTGGCAGAGGCATTCGGCCTCGGCCTGGACGACAAGGAGTTCGTGATCTTCGACGAGCTGAATCTGGACGTGGAGCAGGGCGACGTCGTCTACATCACCGGCCAGTCGGGCGCGGGCAAGTCGCTGCTGCTGCGCGAGCTTTCCGACCAGATGGACGCGGCCGGCAAGAAGGTCGCGAACCTCGACCACGTCCACCTCGAGCCCGACGTTCCCTTGATCGACCAGATCGGCACCTCGACCAACGACGCGATCCGGCTGCTGTCCATCGCCGGGCTGAACGACGCCTACCTGTTCATCCGAAAGCCCGGCGAGCTGTCCGACGGCCAGCGCTACCGCTTCCGCTTGGCGAAGGCGATCGAAAGCCAGGCCGACGTCTGGGTGGCCGACGAGTTCATGGCGGTGCTCGACCGCACCGCGGCGAAGGTGATCGCGTATGCGGTGCAGAAGACCGCGCGCAAGGTTGGGGCGACGGTGATCGTTGCGACGACCCACCTCGACCTCGTGGAAGACCTCCAGCCGTCGCTCTACATCGAGAAGCGCTATCGCGAAAAGCTGCGCGTCGAGACGTTCAAAGAGCTGAATGCGGCCGCTGCCGGCGAGCGTGTGATGACGCGCGACGAGGCATTCGAACTCCTGAAACGGATGGCATGATGAAACAGATCTACGACAAGCTCCTTTCCGGCTCGAGCACGGCGCCCGAAGTCGTCATCTTCACTGCGCCGTGGTGCGGCCCGTGCAAGATGCTCAAGCCTGCGCTGCAGGCGCTCAAGGCCGACTACGGTTTCAACTGCACCGAGATCAATGCAGCCGACATCAGCCCAGAAGATCTAGAGACGCTCGGCGTGCGTGGCGTGCCGAACTTGCGAGTGCTCCAGGACGGCGTCGTCAAGGCGCAGTTCTCCGGCGCGCGCACCAGGGCACAGGTTGAGGACTGGCTGACCTCGTTCGGTGTCATCGCGCGGGGGCTGAGCTTCGAATGAGCACGCCGGCCACCGCATTGAACCTTGCCGGGCCGATCACGGCGTCAGACGACCGGGATAGCCCGATCCTGGCGTGGCGCGATCCGGCAGCCGGCACGCGGCCGCTGTCGCTCGTCAAGCACATGTATGTGGAGCGGGGCACGCTGGAAGACTGGCAACTGCTCCACGAGCTCCACTACAAGGCATCGAACAACGGTATCGGCCCGCGCTACATGCGCCTGGTGGTCGACGACGGCGTCGCGCCGGCCCAGACGATCGGCGTGATGGTGTTCACGGTGCCGAAGCCGCTCGACTCGGGCCGAAATCAGGTGTTCCCGCATCTGCGTCCGAACCAGAACGGCCGCGACACGAAGCTGATGAACGTGCAGCGCATGGCATGGATCAACAAGAACCTGATCCTGTCGTCGCGCACGGTGCTGGACACGATGTATCGCGGTGGCGGCATTGCCTACCGGTTCAAGAATCTGGCATACCGCCTGATGGGCTTTCGCTACGTTGAGTCGCGCAGCTCCATGAGCCGCTACAACCCGTTCTCGGCGAAGGCCGGCATGCGGTTCGTGAAGCCGAAATCGGCGCCGGCGTTCGAGTCGGGCCTCGCATTCTTCGCGCGACACTTCAAAAGCCCGGCCTACGACTACGTCGCGATCAAGGCAGAGATCGAGGGCATGCCCGACTACCTGCGCGAGCACACGCTGAAGGAGCTTCGCGCCTTCTACTACCGCAACAGCTCGATGGAGAAGTCGGGCGACAACCGGCTGAACGGCACGTCACGCGTTGAGCAGATGGAGCTCGGTTACCTCCTGAAGCAGACGCAGCAGCTGGTGTTCGGCGCGACGGTGTATGCCGCGTGGGTGAACCCGGATTGGGATGCGGCAACCGGCGCCATGCGCGCGCTGCCGGCACGTCTGCCGCTGTCCGCGTTCGACATGCAGGGAGTGGACGAACCGTTGCGACTCGATCTCTTGGAGGGGGCATGAGTGCACGCCGGTTGCGTGATCGACCTGAGCTTCTTGCAATCGCCAGTAGTTCGTTCTGCGATGGCCGGTGCAGGGTTGACACACGCGTTTTCAACATTGACGGTTTTAGAGGATGTTCTTTCGACGAGATTAGCTGGCTTCGCATGCCATCAAGAGAAGAGCTGACCACTGCGCAAATTTCACTTTTGGCTCGAAATGGCCGGATGGAATGGCTGTGCAAGGAGCGGCAATGAATCTGACCGTTAAGCAGATCGAGATCATGAAAGTCGTGGTGGCGGGCAACGCCGCGGCCGCTGGATGGTCGCCGGCGGACATCGACCAGATCCTCGATCGGCTGCCGTATCGCACCACGAAGGAGAGCCTGCAGTTTTCGCTGCGCGCACTCGAGAAGCACGGCCTCATCGACCGGGGTGCCACGGAACACCGCCGAGGGCGCGTCAGGCGGCTCGTGGCGCCCACGCCGACGGGTAGTGCCGTCATTGCCGGGACGCCGCGACCGGAACCCGCCAGCGCGCCCACCGTGCGCCCGTCGGCCCCGGTCGTGAACGAGGTAAGCGGTGAGTTATCTGAGTCGGTGATTCCGGAGCTCGTGACGGTCGAGGAATTTGATGTCGAACCGGGCTTCGTCGAGGAGGTGCTGATGGACTGAGGCACGCTATCTTACTGAATGCTTTCGAATGGAGACCCCTGCGCCGGAGTCTCCAGCGAACCACCCAAAGAACCGAGGAATTATTACGAAATGCTTTACTTGTCACTTTTCAGGCATTCCCGTTCCGCGGGTCTCTGGAAGACGAAATATCGTTTGTATTCATAAGGATACTGATTACTTGTCACTTTTTTGGTATTTCCGTGGCTTGCTGTAAGAAAAGTAATGGCCTCTCCCGCGGCCTTTCAATTTTCTTCCAACTTGTCACTTTTTGGGTGTTCCCTATATATAAGAACCCTTTTTAAAACCTTTACTGTATTTACATTGATTGACTGAAGGGTTTTAGAAAGGTGTTCCGACAGGCATGACGGGAGGGTGAGAACGATGTGCGGGACGGGGACGGCGCTGCCGAATTGCGTCGCAAAAAATAAGTCGTCAGTGATTTACAATAACGGCCGGATTGGGGTATGCTTCGCTTTCAGGTTTACGCATATCTCCAAGGGGCACACCGATCACGGGTGCCCCTATTTTTTTGTCGGGAGCATTGATGGCTGAGCAGAAGACGCCCGGTGCGAAGAAGGGCACGAAAGCTCTGACCGAGAAGCAGCGCGCGGAGGTGATTGCCCTGTGGCAGTCGGGGGATGCGACGCTCGAAGAGCTCGGTGAGCGGTTCGGGCGCACGCCTCGAGCGCTGATGATGATGTTCTCGAAGGCGGGGGTGAAGAAGGGCGAGAAGCGCGCCGAAGTGCATGCAGCGGTGCAGCAGAAGGTTGCAGAGCAGATTGCGGGCGACGCGACGGTCATCGCCGGCAAGATTCGCGAGACGAAAGACAGCCACTACAGCGCGGCGAAGGTCATTGCGCAGCTGATCCAGAACCAACTCGTAAAGGCGCAGCGCGACGGGCAGGCATTCGCCACCGTTCAGAACGAGATCAAGACGCTCAAGCTCGCGGCCGAGGCGCTATCGATCTGCCGCGCCGAGCGCTTCGAAGTGCTGGGCATCGCGAACGGCGAGAAGGACGAGATTGGCGATCTGCCTGAGCTGCCGATCCACGAAATGACCGCGGATCAGATCCTCGAAATGCAGCAGCGGCAGGAGGACGGCGGTATCGACGTAGCGGCCGATGACGCCATGACGGTCGACTTCGACGAAGTGCCGGCGGGGGTGGCTAATGAAGCTGCGTGAGCCCGGCCTGCCGACCGCGAAGGCGGCAACACCGATTCAGTCCGAGGTCGAGGCGATCTTCCTCCATCCGAAGCAGATGGAGGTGTTCCAGTCGCCGCACCGCTTCCGCGTGGTTGTCGCAGGCCGGCGCTGGGGCAAGACCCAGCTTGCCAAGGTGTCGCTCATCAAATACGCCAAGGTCGCGCGCCGGCTGATCTGGTATGTCGCGCCGTCCTATCGGATGGCGAAGCAGATCATGTGGCCGGACCTGATCGCAGCACTGCCGCGGCGGTGGGTCAAGAAGATCAACGAGACGACGATGTCGATCTTGCTGGTCAACGGCACGCGGATCGAGCTGAAGGGCGCCGATAACCCTGACTCGCTGCGCGGCGTGGGCGTCCACTTTCTCGTCATGGACGAGGTGCAGGACATCAACCCGGAAGCCTGGTCGAAGGTATTGCGGCCGACGCTGGCGTCGACGGGTGGGCACGCACTGTTCATCGGGACGCCGAAGTCCTACAACTTCCTCTACGACCTCTACGCGCTCGGCCAGAACCTCGAGAACCAGATGCTCGGACGTTGGAAGAGCTGGCAGTTCCCGACCATCACGTCGCCCTTTATTCCGAAGTCCGAAATTGAGGCTGCCAAGGCCGACATGGGCGAGAAGGAGTTCGCGCAGGAGTTTGAGGCGAGCTTCGAGACGATGAGCGGCCGGGTCTACTATCCGTTCGACCGAAAGACGCACGTCGGCGACTACCCGTTCAACCCGTCGCTGCCGATCTGGGTGGGGCAGGACTTCAACATCGATCCGATGTCGAGCTGCATTTTGCAGCCGCAGGAGAACGGCGAGGTCTGGATCGTCAACGAGCTGAGCCTGAAGAGCTCGAACACGGAGGAGGTGTGCGACGAGCTCGAGCGCCTCTACTGGAAGCTCATGGGCAACGTCACGATCTTCCCCGACCCGGCCGGCGGCTACCGGCAGCACGCGCGCGGTGAGTCCGACCTGGACATCTTCGTGCAGAAGGGGTTTAAGAGGATCCGCTACCACAAGAAGCACCCGCCGGTCGCCGATCGCGTGAACGCGGTGAACCGGATGCTACGCACTGCTGACGGCAAGATCCGGCTGCGCGTGGACAAGCGTTGCAAGGAGGTCATCCGATCGCTCGAGCAGACGATCTACAAGGAAGGCGGGCGCGAGGTCGACAAGGATTCGGGCTTCGACCACATGGCCGACGCGGTGGGCTACCCGGTCCAATACATGTTCCCGGTTCGTGAGGTTCAAGTGATGGGCGTTTCGCTGTAATTGACATGATAAGTCAGCAGTGATTTAATCGCCGCTGGCCCGAAAGGTAAGGCACATGAGTTACTCGCAAAAGACGCTTCAACAGTTCATCGCTCGGCGGCACCCGCTGTATGAAGCGATGAAGGCGCATTGGGACTTCCTCGAGGAAACCTACGAGGGTGGCCGCGCCTGGTTCGTCGCGAACTTGCATCGCTACATCAAAGAGGGCGAGAAGGAATACGAGGATCGGTTGGCGCGAGCGTATCGGTTCAACCATTCGCGCGAGGTCGTCGACCTGCTCGACAAATACGTGTTCAAGATGGAGATCCAGCGCAATGAGGATGCGCCGGATTACGTGCAGCGGTTCTGGAAGCGCGCGACGCTATCGGACCTACCGATCACGGAATTCATGAAGCGCGTGTCGAACCGGACGTCGACCTTCGGCCGTGTGTGGATCGTGGTTGACTCGACGAAGTCCGATGAAGTGCAGACGATCGCTGACGAGAAGGCGACGGACTCCCGCGTCTACGCCTACATCATCAAGCCGCAGCACGCGCTGGACATGAGCTTCGACCAGTTCGGCAAGCTTAACTGGATCCTGTTCTACGAGACGGAGCGCGACGACGGGAACCCGATCACCTCGTCGGGCAACGTCATGGAGCGTTACCGCCTCTGGACCCGCGACAGCTCGCAGTTGTTCCGCGTCGAATACAAGCGCGGCAAGCCGATCATCATAGAAGACGCTCCCGTGAAGCACGGGCTCGGTGTCGTCCCGGTGTTCTGGGCCGACAACATGATCTCGGACGACGTCTACACGTCCCCGGCGCTGATCGCCGATGTCGCCTACCTCGACCGTGCGGTCGCGAACTACCTGTCGAACCTCGACGCGGTGATTCAGGACCAGACGTTCAGCCAGCTCACGATCCCGTCTCAAGCGATCGAGTCGGGCACGGAAGGCTACGACAAGCTGGTGGAAATGGGCACGAAGCGGATCTTCGCCTACGACGGTTCGGGCGGTGGCAAGCCTGAATTCATTTCGCCGGACGTGAAGCAGGCCGAGCTGATCCTGCAGGTGGTTTCCAAGATCATCAACGAGATCTACCACTCGGTCGGCCTAGCCGGCGAGCGCACAAAGCAGGACAACAGCCAAGGCATCGACAACAGCTCGGGTGTGGCGAAGGCATACGACTTCGAGCGCGTGAACTCGCTGCTCGCGGCGAAGGCCGACGCGCTCGAAGCGGCAGAACGCAAGCTCTGCGAGCTCGCCGCGCGCTGGAACGGCGAAGAGATCGACATCGCGCCGAATGCCGCACTGGTCGAAGAGCGCCAGATGGTTTCTTACCCGAAGGACTTCGACGTCCGCGGGCTCTACGACGAGTTCGACATCGCGGCACGCCTCTCGCTCATCGAGGCGCCGGACAGCGTGCGTCGTCAGCAGATGGAAGCGGTCATTCGCAAGCTGTTCCCGATGATTAAGCAGGATCTCATCGGCGCGATGAAGGCTGATTTGAAGAACTGGCCGCCGGTGGACGCGCTGGCGGCGCCTGGAGCAGGCGCGACCCCGATGGGAAAGGGCGAGCTCCAGAAGACGGCGGGCCGGATCGTTTCGAACCAACTGGTCAAGTCGTCCTGAGCAGTAAAGCGGGCCAAGCGATAGGCCCATCACACAACCCGACCGAGAGAACGGTCAACGAAAGGTAGGCAAGAACATGAGTTGGTTTCTGAAGCAGTTGATGGTGCGCGGCGGCTACATGGACGCAGCGGCGGGTGACGGCGGTGACGGCGGCAAGGGCGGCGGCGGTGGTCCGGCTGGCAGCGGTGGCGCACCGGAAGGCGGCGAAGGTGGCGGCGCGGGCGATGGCGGCGGCAAGAACAAGGGCGGTCAGGGTGGTGAGGGCGGCCAAGGCGACCCGGCCGGGTCGCGCTCGGGCAAGCCGTCGGATGCGGAAGCCGCACTGCTTCGTGAAGTGATGGACAAAAAGGCCAAGCTGAAGGAGACGTCCGAGGAGCTCGCGCGAGTGAACGCGCGCCTCGCGGAATTCGACGGCCTGGACGCGAAGGAGCTGCGCGAGCTGGTGAAGCAGCGCAAGGACGCTGAGACGGCCCAGTTGGAGGCGAAGGGCGCGTGGGATGCGCTCAAGTCGCAGATGGTCGAGCAGCACAGCGCCGAGCTGCGCGAGCGCGATGAAAAGCTGACCGCCGCCGAGCAGCGTTCGCGCGATCTCGAGGCTCAGATCGCGGAGCTGTCCGTCGGCAATGCGTTCGGCAATTCGAAGTTCATCAACGAAGAGCTGACCCTGTCGCCGGCCAAGGCGCGGCGTGTCTACGGCGCGCACTTCGAGTTCCAGGACGGCGCGGTCGTGGCATTCGACAAGCCGGCCGGCGCGAAGGACCGCGCGGTGCTCGTCGACTCGAAGGGCGAGCCGCTGAGCTTCGAAGCCGCGATCGCCAAGCTCGTCGATATCGACCCGGACAAGGATTCGCTGCGCAAGTCGAAGCTGCGCACCGGTGTCGGTTCTTCGACGGGGGGCAAACAGACGCCGCATGCAGAACCCGAAGCGTCGAAAGTGAGCACGGGTCGTTCGAAGATCGCGGCGGGCTTGGCGGCACGCAACAAGTGAGATCCGCCTGGATCTTGTAAACCCGGTGGCTTCCTGATAAAGTAAGTCACCGATGAGTTATCATCGCTATTTTCGAAAGGAAAACTATGCCTCTGTTGCAAGCAGAAGCCGAGAAGCTGTCGAACAATCAGCTTGTCGCCGGCGTGATCGAGGAAATCATCGAACGCGATGAGCTCTTCGCGCTGATCCCCTTCATCGGCATCAACGGGAAGGCTTACGTCTACGACCGCGAGAACACGCTGCCGACGGCTGACTTCCTGTCGCCGAACGACACCGTGAACGAGGACGCAGGCACGTTCGACGAGGTCGTGTCGAAGCTGCGCATCCTCGCGGGCGACGTGGACGTCGACAAGTTCCTGCAGGAAACCGATTCGGATACGAACGACCAGCGCGCGACGCAGATCGCGATGAAGGCCAAGGCGGTCGGCCGTATCTTCAAGAAGACGATCGCGCAGGGCAACGCGGCGAAGAACCCGAAGGAATTCGACGGCCTGCCGCAGTTGGTCACCTCGGCGATGACGCTGGACGCTGACGCGAACGGTGCGTCGCTGACGCTGTCGATGATGGACGAGCTGGCCGACGCGGTCATCAACGGCGCCGACGCGTTCGTGATGCGTCCGGGCACGATCCGCGCATACCGCGCGCTGCTCTACGCGACCGGCGGCATCCAGCCGGCGATGGTCGAGATCCCGAATTTCGGCCAGGCGGTGCTCGCTCACAACGGCATCCCGATCCTGCGTAACGACTGGCTCGCGAACGACGAGACGATGGGCACGAACGCCAAGACGTGTTCGATCTATGCCGTCCGTCTGAACGAGCTCGACGGCATGCACGGCCTCTGGGGCGGCAAGGACGCGGGCATTCGCGTCGAAGACGTCGGCACGGTGCAGAACAAGGACGCCGACCGCATCCGCGTGAAGTGGTATTGCGGCACGGCTCTGAAGTCGACCCGTTCGCTGGCTCGTCTGCGCGGCGTCACCAACATTTAAGCCTGACGGTAAGTCACTAGTGATTTAAGAGGGTAGAATGCGGGGCATGGGCATGTAGTCCATGCCCCTTTTCCGTTTTGGACAGGGAGTTCCACCACATGAAGATCCGCATGGTTCAGGCCGGCTACGAGAGTTTCACCGGCTCGTTTGGCGGCGTTGACTTCGTCGACGGCGAGTCGGCGTTTGACGTCGACCACCGCACCGCCGGGCGCCTCGCCAACATCGTGAAGATCAAGCGCGAAGACGGCTCGAACCCGAGCACGGCGCAACTCGTGCTCGATTCGCAGACCCGGCCGATGGCCGTCATTCCGACCATCGCGCCGGCAGCAGCACATGTCGAGTATTCGCAGGAATACCTCGAAGGTGTCGCATCGGATCGCGGGATCAAAGGGCTGCGGGAAATCGGCGACACGCTGGGCGTGAAGGCGACCGGTATCGGCGAGCTGATCCGTCTCATCCTCGAGAAGCAAGGCGTGAAGGTTGACGTCAATCCGATCCCGCCGGTTGATGCGCCGGAAGGCCCGGAGGTTGCGACAAAGGTGACAAAGGCAACGACCGCGGCAGAAGCCGTAGCGCCGGCCGAAGCGAGCGTCGCCGAGGCGGTGTAACCCATGAACGTGTATCTCGCCGCGTCGGACGTCACCCTGACGATTCCGTTCGTTGACAGCCTGGGCAACCCGGTTACGCCAACCGCGGTGAGTTACCGCGTGCTGGATGAAGAGGGCGCTGTCTTGCTCGATGAGACGTCGATCGCGTTTGGCTCCATCGTCGAATCGGTGACGGTCACCGTGCCGGCTGCCATCAACGCGCTGCCCGCCGGGAAGGTGCGCGCGCTGCGCCAGATCGAGCTGCTCATGGACACGGCTGCCGGCCGTGTCCTCACGGATGCGCGATATCTGCTCGAGGGCACGGAGCTGCTGATTCCCGGCACCAACTCGTTCCAGACGCTCAACAAGGCCGAGCTCGTCGCGCTCGACATTCCGGGTCTGACCGGCTGGGTGCAGGCATCGCGATCCGAGCGCGTCGCTGCCATGATTCAGGCGCGCAACAACCTCGGCCAGATGCAATACCGCTACCGCTGGTCGGAGAACTGGCAGAACTTCATCTTCCCGGAGTTCGGGATCTATTCGATCGTCCAGTTTTCGCAGGAGCAATACATGTCCCTGCCGATCGACTTCCGTGTCGCGTGCGAGCGCGCTCAGGTCATGGAGGCCGACGATCTGCTGGGCGGCGATCCTGTCCTCGCCAAGCGACTGCAGGGCATTGTCTCCGAGACGATCGGGGATGCATCGACAACATTTTCGGCTGTTCGACCAAACCGCCGGCTGATCTGCGACCGCGCCATGAAGGAGCTGTCGCGCTACGTCGTCAAACGCACACGCCTTTCCCGCTCATGAAGAACCACATCATCGATACGCTGGGCCTGAACGTGGCTCGGCACACCACGGGCTTCAACATGGGCCTGACCGGGCTCGCCGCGTCCGTCGTGTATGGTGCCGCGCCGACCGCGCCTAGCACGCTCTCGCAATACACGCGCGAGTGCCTCAGCGCGCAGGCTGGCTATCTGACCGCGCTGGCGGCAGTGATCGATCTGGCGCTGCGCGACGTTGTGGCGGCTGCTGCCGAGCACGCCGGCGCCAGCCCGGACGTGGGCACGATCATCAGCAGCGAGTTCGTTCGCCAGGAGCGTGCCGAGCTGCTGGGTGCGCTGTCCGCTCTCGCGCAGAAGAACGCCGCGACGGCTGCGCGCCGCGTGCGCGACTTCGTGACGCGTGTCGACCTGGCTGTCATGGCCGGCACGAACACGATGTCGGGTGCGCTGGTGGCGGCGCGCATCGTCGAAGCCCAGGCGCCGGTGTCGTTTCGCGTGCTCGATACGCTGGGGCGCAAATGGAAGACAACCGACTACGCTGCCGCGCTCGTCAAAGGGGCGATGCAGGGCATCTACGCCAACACGTTCGCGACGATTGCGGCCTCGGCCGGCGTCGATTTGGTCGAGGTGACCTACCCGGACGAGATTCACGACAACCACGGCCTGCTGGTGTCGCTCTCTGGCGCCAAGGGCCGGTTGGGTTTCATGTCGGTGCGCGACGAGATCTTCCATCCGAACTCGGACGCGCAGCTGCGTCCGTATGGAGGTGACGATGTTCCGGCCTAACGCAGTCTGCTCGATCTTTCCGCTGCTCGAGCACACCCTCTATGGCGAGTCGATTGCCGGCAAGCCAGTTCAGGAGGGGTGCAACATCGTGCGCTCGCAGTCGAGCGTGAAACCCACCAACTCGCGCGCGATGATCTCGGGCTCGGGCGAGCACGCAGAAGACGCCGCGGTCGTCGCGCGCATTCTGGTTGACCGTCGCACGTCGGCAGCGATTGGCGCGAAGCTCACGGCGCGCGACATCACGATTCGCATCACGTCGATCGAGCCAAAATATGACACGTTCGGCCGGCTCGATCACCACGTCATCGAGGGCACGCCGTGGGTCTAGTCAAAAGCAACTTCAGCACTGAGCTGCTTGCCGCTCAACTGGCACAGCTGGGCGAGCGCTCGAGCCGCAAGATCCTGACCGTCATGCGTGACGAGGCGCAGACGATCGCGCGCCTAGCGAGGGAGAACGCGCCGCACAAGGACGGCGATCTGGAGGAAGCCATCCACGTTGTCGAGGACCGCGGTGGGATGAACAACCGCACACAGGTCACGATTGAGGTAGACCCAGCAGCCGTCGACGCCCACGGGAAGCGGGTCGCCGAATACGCCGCGATCATGCACGAGGGGCTGGCGCCCTACGGCACGGGCGCGTTCAAGCTCGACGACGGCTCGATCGCGAAGGACGCCGGCTCGGGCAAGGTGGGCGGCAAGTTCATGGAACGCGCGGTGCGTTCGCGGCTCGGCCCGATGGGCAAGAAGGTCAAGGCCATCATCAACGAGGAGGGGCAGTGAATCTGGAAATGTTCGTGCCGAAGCTCGTCGCGGCGGACCTCGGCAAGCCGGGCGTCAGCATCTTCATCAACGAGATGCGCGCGGGCTGCGACGGGATCATGCTCAAGGAGAGCTACAAGGGCACGGCAATCGATCCGAACCTTCCCAAGTTCTATCGGGGCGAGTTCGCAATTGTCGTGCGCAAGAACGGCTACACCGCCGCGCGCGCGCTGGCCTACGACGCGATGAACACGCTGGCATCGATGCTCGAGGAAACGCTCGACGATGGCACGCAGATCAAATACGTGATTCCGCGCCATCTGCCAATCGGTTATCCGATCCCACAATCGGGACTGCAGGAGTTCGTGGTCAACATTGACTGCGCCTACGTTGTCCGATAGAGTAATAAGTCAGCGGTGACGTATCATCGCATCCTTTGCAAAGGAGTTTTTGAGTGGCAAGTGATACCAAAAACGTAAAGCTGGGCATCTGCACCATTTTCTACAAGGGGCAGGATCTTGGCTATACGCAAGGCGGCGTGACGGTCACGGTCCAGACGAACACCCACAAGGTCAACGTCGACCAGTTCGGCCAGAGCGCCATCAACGAAAACATCATGTCGCGCGATGTCACGGTCAAGGCGCCGCTGGCGGAAACGACGCTGGACAACCTCGTCGCCACGATGCCGGGCGCCACACTGACCACGACGGGCGGCGCGAAGGCGACGGGCTCGCTGACGGTCACGGCGCTGCCGGCGGCCAACGATACGATCTCCGTCAACGGCACTGTCTTCACGTTCAAGGCGAACGCAGCGTCGGCGACCGATATCGCGATCGCTGCTTCGACGGCAGCGCAGGCAACTGCGATTGCGACCGCCCTGGCCGCCTCGACCGATTCGAAGGTCAAGAGCGCCAGCTATGCGGCCGCAGGCTCGGTGGTGACGGCGACCGCACAGGCGCAGGATGCCACCGGCAACGCATTCACGCTGGCGAGCGATGGCGCCGGCGTGACGGTGTCGGGCGCTACGCTCACCGGCGGGGCGGATCCGCAGAAGAGCGTGGTCGTGACGGATGGCGTCGGTCTGGACCTGCTGAGCCTGGCGGGCGAGCTCCGTCTGCACCCGCAGGCGAAGCCGGCAAACGACTACTCCGAGGACTTCGTTATTCCGCTGGCTGCAACGGCAGGCGGCATGAACTACGCGTATCAGGTGGACAAGGAACGCGTGTTCGACACGACGTTCACTGGCTTCCCGGACCCGCTGTCACGGAAGGTGTTCTCGATCGGCACCGCACCCGTGTAAAAATACGCACCTTTAGATAAGTCAGCGGCGACTTAATGGGCCGGCGCAAGCCGGCTCACCCACATCAAGAAGCGAAAGAGCATGAGCAAAAACTCCGCAGTCAAGATTCTCGATCTCGACAACCTGCCGACGAGCCAGCCCCAGCGCCAGATCACTCTGGGCGGCAAGAGCTACGCAGTGCAGGACATGACGGTCGAAATGTTTATCGACGCGCAACAGGCCGCCAAGCGCCTCGAAGGCGAGACGGACATCCTCAAGCAGCTGGACGAGACGATCGTCGCGATCATGCGCGCGGTGCCGGACGTGCCCGAAGCTGAGCTGCGCAAGCTGACGTTCGAGAAGCTGTCGGTGGTCGGCGCGTTCATTCGCGGCATGTTCGACCCGGACCAAGCCGACGTCGAGGCGGCGGTCGCTGCTGCCGCGGCAGAGAGCGGCGAGGGGGCCGGCGACGCAAAAAAGTAACTGCCGCTGATGCCGACGGGGAGGTCGAAATCGAGTTCCCCTTCCTGTTTTCGCGCGTCATGCGGCACTACAGCATGACCTATTGGGAAGTCATGGGTCTTCCCATTCGTGCTTTCTGGATGCTCAACCGCAACATCAACCGGCTGCTCGCGGAAGAAGATCTCCGCGCGTTCATGTTGCATGTATCCCGCCAGGCCGCAGAGCCCGCGCAGGAATACGAAACCAAGCTCCGAACCGAGATTTTCCCCGATCAGGTGAACGCGACGAACTCGCGCCTGAACGAGAAGCGTGATGACGCCGGTTTCGCAGAACTAAAGATGATGGCGTCGCAACAATGGTAGGAAGGGCATGAACGGTCTGGGCGACATTGGTTACAACCTCATTCTGGATGACAGTGGTTTTCGCGTAACCGCGAGGGCCACGCATGCGCAGCTCCAGGCGCTCGAGCGCCAGTTCGCATCGACAGGGCAGGCCGTAGAGGCATTGCAGGGCAGTTTGTCGAAGGCGGGCGGTTCGTTCCACAGCTTCGTGGCAACCGTTGGCGCGGTGAAGTTCGCCATGCTCGACGTCCATGGGATCTTTCTCGCGCTTCCGGCCGGCATCATGGAGACGTCCGGCCAGATCGAGCGGCTGACGAAGGTGCTGGAGGGGCTGTCGACCGCCAGCACGGATGCGAAGCGCCAGCTCGATGCGCTGCGCGGTGTCGACTTCATTCTGGGCCTTGAGCAGCGAGTGCCGTTCAGCATGCAGTCGCTCACCGACATGTTCGTCAAGCTCAAGACGGTCGGCATCGATCCCGCGAGGGGTGCCGCTGAAGCACTGACGAACGAGGTTGCAAAGTTCGGTGGTGGGTCGCTGCAGCTGAAGGAAGCATCGCTCGCGATCCAGCAGATGCTCGGTAAGGGCAGCGTGTCGCTGCAAGAGCTTCGCATGCAGCTGTCGCAGGCAGTCCCGAACGCGGCGCAGAAGATGGCCGACGCGATGGGCCTGTCGATGGATCAGCTCATCGGCAAGATCAAGAAGGGCTCAGTCGAGGCATCGTCCGCTGTGGGCAAGATGCTCGCTGCGTTCAATTTGGACTCGCTGGGCGCCGGCGCCGCCCAGATGGAGACATGGCTTGGTCTTCAGGAAAAGCTCGGCACGCAGTGGGAGCTTTGGAAGAAGTCCGTCGGCGACGCCGGGTTCTTCGATGCGGCGAAGAAGTCGTTGTCGGAAATGGTGGACGTCTTCCATACGTCCGAAGCGAAGCAGTGGGCTCATGACCTGAGCGATGGCTTGGTCGGCGCGATCAAGGCTGGCAATTCGCTCGTCAGCACGGTTGTCGAATACAAGGACCAGCTGAAGCTTGCCGCGGAGGCTGCCGCTGCGCTCGGTGCCGTAATGGCGACGAAGTGGGTGCTGGGCGGTGTCGCGGGCGCGGCTGGAAGCTTCGTCGGTTCGTTCCGGCAGTTCGCGACTGACTCGCTCGCGACCGAGAATCTGGTCGCGCAAAAGCGCATTTCCCTGTCTGAGCAGATTCGGGCCGAGGATGCAAAGCGTATCGCGATGATTCGGGAGGAGAGCGTAGCGCGTCAAGAGGCGCTCGCCGCGGAAATCGCGGGCAACCAACGCCTCATCGTCGAGAACGACAAGCGTTACGCCGCGATCGACGCGCGCCGTCAAGCCGAGATCGCCGGCGAGATCGCCGCCAACGAGCAGATTCTCGCGGCGAAGGTCACGTTGCTCGCCGAGCTCGAAGCGCGCGAGGTCGCGGCAACTGCGTTCGTGGCGGCCGAGCAGGACAAGCGTCTCGCGATGTCGATGGCATCCAATTCTGCAACGGCTGCGCAGTATGCGGCGCAAGCGA
This sequence comes from Burkholderia sp. MSMB1072, assembly GCF_001524725.1. NCBI lineage: Bacteria > Pseudomonadati > Pseudomonadota > Betaproteobacteria > Burkholderiales > Burkholderiaceae > Burkholderia > Burkholderia sp. MSMB1072. Next base: position 141,268 of record NZ_LOYC01000004.1, on the reverse strand, counting down.
AGTTCACCCAGGAAGTAGAAGGGCGGCTCGCGTCGATGCGTGCTGAGATTGCGCTCCTGACCGAGGAAGAAGCGCTCCTGCGTCAGCGCATTGCCACGCTTAACGCTGTGTCGGCGGCCGAGCGCGAAACAGCGGTTGCACAAGGGCAGCTCAACGCAGCGACCAGCGCTGAAAACGCGATCCTCGTCGAGAAGAACGCACTCCTTGCAGCAACCATTGCCGAAGAGCGTGTAGCGCTGACGGCAGTTCAGCAGATGACGACTGCACAAGTTGCGTGGAAGGAGGCGACGCTTGGGCTGCAGTTCGCGTTCAACGCGCTCGGTGGCTGGCTCACGGTGCTCGCTGGCGCCATTATTGGCGGTATCGCGCTCTGGAACAGCTTCGCCGAAGCGGCGAAGCGCGCGGCAAATGCCGCGATCGACGCTGCCAATATCAAGCGCTCGATCGCGCAAGGTGCCGTTGCTCAGAGCGATCTGGACCGTCAAGACGGGCACATCGCGGATCAGAAGAACAAGATCGCCGACCTGAATAACCAGCTTGCTATCGCTCAGAAGGGGCAGCGCGTCGATTCTGGTTGGCAAGCGCCCGATCCAGAGCGCGTGAAACAGCTCAAGTCGCAGATCACTCAAGAGCAGGCTGCGCTTCAGGAGCTCGTCAGCCAGCGCGCTGCGGCGAAGAAGGTTCTAGACGCGTCCGACCTGGACGCCAACACCTACAAGTATCAGACTGCGTATCAGCGGGAAACTGACGCCAAGGTTGCGGCAATCGCGAAGTCCGGCCAGAACGAAGTCTCGGCGATCAAGGACAAATACGACGCGATTAAGAAGGCGTCAGGCAAGGGGTTGTCCGAAGAGCAGCAACAGGCGCAAGGGACCGAAGTTGCAGCGGCGATCAAGAAGGGCACTGAGGCGATTGCCAAGGCATACGAGGCGCGCGACGCCGAGCTACGCCAGAGGATCAAATCGGTCACCGGGCCGGACGCGGAAATGCAGCGCGCGGCGCTGCAGAAGGAACTCGAGCGAGTTCGCCAAGAGGGCGAGAACCAGCGTTCCACGTTCGTTGCGGCGATGAACTCGCCCAACGTATGGCTGGAAGCGAACAAGAAGAAGGGCGGCGCAGCGCGACCGCCGACCGACAAGCTCGCGAATCGGCTGGGCGACCTGAACGTCCAGATCGCTGACGCCAAGGCCAAGCTCGCTCAAGTCGTTGAGGGAGCAACCGAGTATGACCAGCTCCGCGCCCAAGCGCAGGAGAAGGTGTCGGCGATGATCGACGCCGGTCAGCTCAACTTCGTTACGCACGGAAAGGGCGGCACGAGCACGAAGGCCGACATCAACAGTGAAATGGCCCAGAAGCTCGTCGACCAGATGACGCTGCTTGAGATCCTGAAGAACGGCCGGCAGCAGATGCAGCAGCTCAACGCGCGGATCGCGCCGCTGAAGGCCGAATACGCGCAGGGCATGGATCAGATTGCGCAGGGGGATTTCACGACGCCGACCGGGAAGAACGACAACTCGATGTTGTCGTTCCTCGAGAAGCTGTCGACCCGATCGTTGGAAGCTGCGAAGGATCTCGCGCCTCTCATCGACAAGATGAAGGAGGCGCAGCGTGTGGCCGACCAGGTCGACCTGATGAACTTCACCCGCAACGTCGGCAAGCAGATGCAAACCGACCAGCTGTCGTTGATCGATGGGCGCGCTGAGAAGCTCCAGGCGCAATGGGCAATCGAGGACGCGGCATGGCGACGCGAGGCAGCAGACCGCCTGAACAAGGTGGCGAAGCAGGGGCAGGACGTATCCGAAGAGCAGTCGATTATCGACGCTGCCGATTTGGTGCGCGCGAAAAAGCATGCTCGGGATCTTGAGACGCCGATGCAGCAACTCGTTACCAAGTGGCAGCAGGCGACCGACACGATGCAGCAGGCGTCGGTGAACTGGTCGAACAACACGATCGACGCGTTCGTGAATGCCGCCAAGACCGGCCGGTTCGAGTGGCAAAACCTGATGGAGGGCATCGTCGCAGACACCCTGAAGGCGTCGCTCCAGAAGAAGATCGGCTCGTCCCTTCAGGTCGGCTACGACTGGCTGGCGAACGGGATTGGCAAGCTGCTGGGCGGCAACGCTACGCCGGCTCCAATTACGACCCAGGGTTCGGCAGGTGCGGGTCTGGGCATGGCTGGCGGCCTCGAGCTTCAAACGAGCGTGTCGACCCTGGCCCGCGGCTTCACCAATCTCGCGATGAGCTCTGACAAGTGGGGATTCTCGCTTGCTGACAACGTGAAGGGCATGTTGACAGGTCAGACCGCACAGGTGACCGCCAACAACTCGCTGATGACGCTGGCAAACGCGGCTCAGATTGCCTCGTCGGCACTCGCCCAGATCGCGGGTGGCAGCGGTGGTGGCAGCGGGATCGGCGGGCTGTTCGGCGCGCTGGGGTCGGCGTTCGGTCTTGGCGGCTCGTCCGGCGCTTCGACTGCGGCTGCCAGCTCGGCGAGCGGCTGGGGCGTGGGATCGAACAGCTTCGGCTTCACGGTGCCGGCGTTCGCGAACGGCGGGGTGATGACGCAGTTCGGCGTGATGAACCTCCGGAAGTATGCGAATGGCGGTATCGCCAATTCCCCGCAGATGGCGATCTACGGGGAGGGCAGCACGCCGGAAGCGTTCGTCCCGCTGCCTGACGGTCACTCTATCCCGGTGACGATGCGCATCGCGGGGCAACAGCAAAGCAGCAGCCAAAGTGGCGGCGCGCCGGCGGTCACCGTCAACGTCATTAACCAGACGGGCCAGCAGGTGCAGGCGCAGCAGGGCAACACCCGCTTCGACGGCAAGCAGATGATTCTCGACGTGGTGTTGTCCGCATCGACCACGCCGGGTGCGTTCCGTGACCAGATGCGGGGAGCACTGAAGTGACCTACAAGACCATGCCGTTTTGCGATCAGCAGGACTCGTCCAAGTTTCAGCCTGGCAAAGAGAACCCGGCGATCGGATCGAAGATGGATGGGGGCTACGTGGTGACGCGCCCCCGTCACACGCGCCGGCCGCGCCGCAAGTTCACGACCGGCTTCACCAACATGACCGAAGCCGATCGGAAGTCGTTCGACGACTTCTTCGATTCGGTAAGCGGCGGGTCGGTGATTTTCACGTATATCCACCCCACGACGAAAGAGCAAATTCTGGTGCGGTTCACGACCGACACCGAGCTCAACTGGAAGTATTCGGGCGCCGGCACGAACTTCCGATGGGACGTGGAATTCAAGCTTGAGGAGGCTTAATGGGTAACCGTCTCTCAGTCGCCAGCGTCATCGAGAAGAACAAGCTCGGCAGCGACGTTCCGTATCTGGCATTCCTCGAGATCGGCGTGCTCGATCGCACGACAGGCGCGATCGTAGAGACGCTGCGCTTCGTGAACAACACCGAGGACATCGCGCGCAACGGTGCGAACTACACCGCGGCGCAGTTCTCGCTTGAGCTCAAGGCGGAAACCGGCACGCAGCCGCAGATCATGCTGTCGGTCCTGGACTACGCGCGCGTGCTCCTGCAGAAGATGCAGGACTACAGCGGCGGCACGGGTTTCCCGGTGATCGTGATCGTGTGCTCGGCCGACAACCTGGACGGCACTCCGGAGGTGCAGGAGTATTTCGAGGTCGTCAACGCGTCGGCGACCAACTACACAGTGTCGTGGACGCTTGGAGCGGAGAACGGCCTGCAGAAGATGTTCCCGAAGCGGATCCAGCGGCGTGACTTTTGCCAGTGGATCTATCGCGACGGAAGCACCTGCCGATACAACGGTCCGATGCAGGTTTGCGATCGAACAATGGAGGGGAAGCTCGGCTGCCGCGCTCACGGCAACGTCATCAACTTTGGCGGATATCCGAACCTTGTTTCCTCGAATTCTGTTACCCGGTAGAATAAGTCACAAATGACTTATCATGATCTTCTCGGCGTCCCCTTTGAGCTCGGCGGTCGCGGGCCTGATTCGTTCGACTGCTACGGGCTGGTGATGCACCTCACGGAGCAGGCCACGGGCAAGCGGCCGCCGGACTACGGGGTGTCTGGGGATGCCGCGCGCATCGGGGCAATGATGGCGTGCGCCCGTGTCTTCTGGAAAAAGCTCGACGGGCCGAAGCCCGGCTGCTGCGTGCTTTTCCGGATGGGGCGCCACATCAACCACTGCGGCTATGTCATCGACGCAAGCCGCTTTATCCACGCATGGGACAAGACCGGCGGCGTGACGATCGAGCGGCTTTCAGATTGGGAAAAGAGCAAGAGGGTTTTCGGGTTCTATGAGTATCAGCATGCAGAGTAGCGAACTGGCGCAGGTCATCAACGTCCGGCGCATCGTCAACCCGCTGGATCCGCTCTACGAGATTGAGACGGAGCATTGGGCATACCGGCCGGGCGCCACGCTTGCAGATTACTTGCCTCTGGTGCTGGCTGAAGAAGTGGTGGTGTCGCGCAACGGCGGCATCGTCGAGAGTAAGGACTTCGGGCTCGTATACCCGCAGCCTGACGACTTCATCGTGCTCTGCCCGATCCCGCGCGGTGGCGGCGGATTCAAGGGCATCTTCCGCATGATTGCGATGGTCGCTGTCGCGATTGTCGCGCCGGAACTGGCAGGCGCGCTTGTTTCGCTCGGTGGCATTGGCCTGGCAGCCGCTGTCGGCTCGGCCGGCCTGACCGCGATCACCGCGGCAGTGACGGTCGGCATCACGGTCGCCGGCTCGCTGCTGATCAACGCGATCATGCCGCCGCCCACGCCGACGAACAGCTCGAACAACAGCTTGGCCTCGAGCTCGACATACGGGGCAGACGGGGCGAAGAACACCAGTGCCGAGGGGCTGCCGGTGCCGGTGTGCTACGGCTCGTTCCAGATGGCCGGCAACATCATCGGCGCCTACACCGAGAACGTCGACAACAGCCAGATCCTCTACATGCTGATCAACGCCGGGGAAGGCCCGATCGCGTCGATCTCGAATATCCGCCTCAATGACCGGGACATCAGCGAGTTCAAGGAAGTCGCGGTGCAGACGCGTATGGGTGATCCGACGCAAGGAGTGATCGACTGGTTCTCCAAGGTCATCGTCCCGCACAGCAAGAACCAGATTCTCCCGCATGACAGCAGCTACCTGCAGTTTTCGACGTCGGATTCAGTAGAGCAGATTCGTCTGGACTTCACGTTCCCCGCCGGCCTGTTTGCGCTCGATCGTAACTCGGGCGACATGCAGAGCAATACGTGCGTCATCGAGGCAGATTATCGCCTCGTGGGGGCGACTGACTGGACGCCCTTCAGCGCGACCCGGCCGTCCTACGCGAACGTCAAGATTCGACCGAAGGTCTACCGTGGCGGTTTCCTCGGCAATGATTATCCGATTGATCCCGACGACAAGATCACCGACTTCGCGGTCGTTTATTCCGACTCGAATACCGATGTCGACAGTTCGCTCGTCACCGCGCTGAAGAACCAATACTGGAACTACGTCGGACGGCCTTACTCGACGTGGATCAGCGCCTTCGGCGGAATGTGGATCTCCACGTCGATCTCAATCCCCGGACGCGGCGGCGCGCTGATCGTGACGGAGAAGATGCGTTCGACGGTGCGTCGATCTTACTTCACACCGCAGCTGTCGCTAGGGAAGTATGAGGTTCGCGTTCGGCGCAACGAGAACTACACCGACTGGAGCAGCGGCAACCCGCGCGTTATCCGCGGCCAGCCCATCACCGGCGACACGTCACAATCCGAGTGCTATATCACGGACCTGAACGAAATCGTCTACGAGGGTGTCGCCTATAACCACACTGCGCTCGTAGCTCTGCGTGTTCAGATGGACAGTCAGCTGTCGGGCATCCCGTCGGTCACGTTCACGAATGGCGGCCGACTCATTGCGACGATGACGCGTGACAAAGGCGTCATCCAGACCGCGCAGTCGGCAAACGCGAACCCGGCGTGGGTCTACTACGACATGGCGACGAACGGTCGCTATGGACCCGGTTTCAGCCCGGATCGGCTCGACATGGATTCGCTGTTCGAGTGGGCCGAATTCTGCGATGCCAACGGCCTGACGTTCAATGCGGTTCTTGACCAGACGATGAACTTCTGGGATGCCTCCGCTTATGTGCTGCGCGTCGGTCACGCTCAGGTTATCACGGTAGGCACGCGCTACTACATCGCGATCGAGCGCGCATCCGATCCCGTGATGATGTTCGGTATGGGCAACATCATGCAGGACACGTTCAAGCAGACGTGGCTGGGCACCGTCGATCGCGCGACGGAAGTCGATGTGACCTACTTCGACCGGACGGACGGCTACAGGGAAAAGACCGTTAAGGTCACCAACCCGGATTCAGTGCTCGAAGGGCAAAATCAGAACGCGAGCGCGATCACCCTGTATGGCGTGGTCGACATCAAGCGTGCCTATATGGAGGGCGCGTTCCAGCTCAATCTGAACCGCTACCTGCAACTGACGTGCGAGTGGCAGTCTCCGGTCGAATCCATCGCCTGCGCGCCGGGCGACGTGGTGCTGGTGCAGCACGACATGCCCGCATGGAGCGAGTCGGGCCGCACCGCCGTTGGCTCGAGCAACAGCATCATCAAGCTCGACAAGCTCGTCAAGATGGAGGCCGGCGGTCGCTACCGCCTGCTGGTCCTGAGCAACACGGTCACGCGCGGGACGTCCGTGATTCAGGCTATCACCGGAACGTTCGTGCAGGTCGCCAACGGCACGCCGTCGGGACGGCTGATGCGCATGACGAATGGGTCGGGGACCGACGTCGGCATCACCAACGTGCTGCCGGATGGGGTATATGTCGAATCCACTGCGGGACTCTCGGTCGGCCAGCCGGTCACTTTCATCGATACTGATGTGGTGGAGGAGCATGACGTCGTCTTGGCGCCGGGGCAAACCGACACCATCCAACTGGTATCGCCGATGTCGTATGCGCCGGGTCCGTTCATCAACTACATGTTCGGGAAGACGGAGAAGGTCAAGAAGCCGTTCCGCATCAAGGGCGTGACGCTCGGCTCGACTGATTTCCATCGCACGATCACGGCGATCGAGTATCGGCCGGAAGTCTACGACCTGACCCAATACGAAGAGGTCTACGGCTCACTTGAGGTGCCGTCCATTGATCCTTCTCAGGGCGTGATCAGTGCTGTCCAGAACCTCACGATCTACGAGGAGACGTTCGTCTCCGGGACGCAGATCCTCACGAACGTGCGTGCTGCATGGGCGAACCCGGTGGTTGGGGCGTATGCGGGCGCTGACATTCACCTTTCGATCAACGGGGCGGCGCCCGTGCTTGCCGACACGGTGCGCGGTGACACGAGCTACCTCGTCAAGGGACTGAACAAGGGCGATACGGTAACTGTTCGAGCGGTGGCCTATGACGTTTGGGGCAAACGCGCGAGCTACGATCAGTCGCCCACGGTGACCTACAAGGTGGTCGGCTCCGTATCGAACCTAGCTGTCGCTGATGTGACCGGGGTGAACTTCATCTGGGCTGGGAAGGATCTGAAGCTGTTCTGGAACTACAACTCGACCACGCAATCGTTCGAGTTTGGTTCCGAGCCTAACGGCGCGGACAGCGGCTCGCTGGATCCGCACTTCCTCGACTACGAGGTGCGCATCTACGACCACAGCCACAAGCTGCTGCGCGTAGAGCACACGCGCGATAACAACTACATCTACACTTACGAGAAGAACGTCGCGGATGGCACGCATCGCCGCGTGACCGTTGAAATCGCTGTTCGCGATGTGTTCAACAACGTCGGCCGGCCGGCGGTCATGGATGCCTACAACCCACCCCCGACGGTGGTATCGGCGAACCAGAGCGCCGACTACGATCGCGTGACGATCTCCTACACGCACTCGGACGATACGGATTTCGCGGGCGCGGCGATCTATCTGAGCGATGATCCGAACTTCGTCGCGGACTCGACAACGCTGGTCTACCAAGGGCCAGACAGCTCGGTGCTGCTGCCGAACCTGATGTTCAACCACGACTACTACTACGTGCTCGTGCCGTTTGATGCATTCGGGATGGACGAGACGATTCCCACGCCGAAGTTCAAGTTCCACACGCCGTTCATGGACGTTAATGCGATTGCGGACGGTGTGCTGAATGGATCGAAGCTCATCCCCGAACTTCAACAGCGGATCGACCTCGTTGACGGCAACGGCCTCGGCTCGGTGAACCAGCGTGTGCAGGAGGCGCTCGACGCCGCGAACAAGGCGATCGCGGCGGCGAGCGCTACATCTGCGGCAGCGACCAAGGACGCGCTCGATGCGGAAGCGGCAGCCCGCAAGGTCGCAGAGGGCGCACTGACCGCGGCCATCACGACCGAGCAGCAGACGCGCCAAGCGGCTGACGATTCGCTCTCGAGCCAGGTCCAGTCGGTGACGGCGCGGGTCGATCAGAACGCGGCGGCTATCCAGACCGAACAGACTGCCCGTGCGAACGCTGATAGCTCCTTGTCGACCCGAATCGATACGGTTGTCGCCACGACGAACAACAACACTGCGGCCATTACCAGTGAGCAGAAAGCGCGCACCGATGCTGACTCGGCGCTGTCGACCCGAATCGACACCGTGACTGCATCGGTTGCGAGCGCCAACGCTGCAATCGTGAACGAACAGACCGCGCGCGCAAATGCCGACAGTGCAAACGCGTCGAGCATCAGCTCAGTGCAAGCGCAGCTTGGCAACGCGCTCCTGTTCCGTGTCTCGAGCAACGGTGCATTGGCAGTGGGTGCCGCCGCCACCGGCCTCTACAACGCCGTGTCCGGCGTGAAGCTGCAGGGCGGCGCACGCAGCTACAACGTCGCGACGATCGACGCAACCGGCGCCGTGACGACGCGCGGGTCATTCGACGTTTTCAGCAGCACGGCGGCGCGCGACAATCTGGTGACGCTGTTGAACGGCCTGCCGAACACGGTGACGGTGGTTGTGTGGACGTTCGACGAGCCACAAGGGAACCTCGCCGGCGCGCTTCAGACTGCGCTGGTGCGCTGCGGCGCGACCAATGCAGTTCTGTCGCAGATTAAATATCGCTCCGCCTACATTCTCGTGGGCGTGCCGGGCAGCAACGAGGGCTCGGGCACCGAGCTATACGCCGGTGCGATCGACAGCGACGCGAAGGCGTTCCTGACATACACCTTCCAGGTGCTCAACGGGAGGCCCGTGGCGACGGCCGGCGGCCAGCTCCCGATGGTGATTCAGGCGAGCGTGACATCCGAGACGAATGCACGCGTAGCAGCAGACGGCGCGCTGGGGTCGCGAATCGACGCGGTTGTGGCAAGCGCGGCCGGCAACACCGCGGCCATCACGTCCGAACAGACCGCCCGTGCGAGCGCCGACTCCGCGTTGTCGACCCGCATCGACACGCTGTCGTCGACGGTTGGCAGCAACACAGCCGCGATCACGACCGAGCAGAAGACGCGCTCGGACGCTGATAGCGCGCTGTCGAGCCGAATCGACACACTCGCGAGCTCGGTGAGCTCGAACACCGCAGCGATTACGAGCGAGCAGACGGCACGCGCGAACGGGGACAGTGCGAACGCGGCGTCGATCACGAACCTGACGACGACAGTCAACGGCCACACGACCACGATTCAACAGCAGGCAAGCTCGATCAACGGCTTGAACGCGCAATACACCGTCAAGATCGACAACAACGGGTATGTGGCGGGCTTCGGCCTGGCATCTACGACGGTGAACGGCGTGCCGACAAGCGAGTTCGCAGTTCGCACCGACACGTTCTCTGTGAACCTGCCTGGTTACGCGGGCGTGCATCCGTTCACGATCGGTGCGGTCTATGGACAGCCGAAGGTCATCATCAGCAGTGCGCTGATTGGCGATGCGTCGATCGACAACGCCAAGATCGGCGACTTGCAGGTGAATACGGCGAAGATCTCCGACGGCGCGATCACAAGCGCGAAGATACAGTATGCGGCGATCCAGGCCGCACACATCGGCGAAGCGCAGATCGATACATTGCGGATCGGCCTGAACGCAGTGACGACAGGCGTTTATTGGGAAACCACGAGTGGGTCCAACTACGGATCAGGATTCACTTACCGATCAACGGGCAATCCGGTGCTGTTTATCTTTTGTGGTTTGTCGACGAGCGCCTTTGGCGGCGTTCTCAGCGTTGATGGAAAGCAGCTTGGTGCATACATTGGTGGGCGAACCAACGCGCAAAACAATGTCTCCGGCGGCCTTGCTTTGCCGACCTATGGATGCTGTTCGGCCAACCTTCCGCCTGGCGATCACTCCGTCTCGATTACTGGTGACATCCATTACGTCATCTACGCAATCGAGTTCAAACGATAAGGAAACATCATGCAGGACTATTTGATTCATGACAGCAATGGCAGGATCACGACGCGTGCCCGGATGCCGGACATAATGATCGACATTCAAGTCGTGCCAGAGGGAGGCACGCTGTTGCGTGCCTCGTGTGACATTGCTCTGGACTGGGTAGAGGGAGGTGAAGTCAAGCGTCGCCCGGCTAATCCGGCCACCATTGACGGGATGTCGCTCAAGAACCTGCCGGCGCCATGCACGATCGTCGTTAATGGCGAAGCGCATGAGTGCGTCGACAATAGCGCAACCCTGTCATTCAGCCAGCCTGGCACCTATCCGGTGATCGTGAAGGCGTGGCCGATGCTCGATGCAATTTTCGAGGTGACACAAGCATGAAGATCCATCACGAGGTCGACCCGATCCCACTGCGGCAGGCCGACTACCAGGACATCGGTGAGCAGCTCGACGCCATCATGAAAGGGTTCGACGCGCTGGCTCGGCAGGGTATCCAGTTGCCGGACGAGACGCTCGAGTGGATCCGGCACTGCAGCGAGGTGAAGGAGCGCTACAAGAAGGACTGAGCAGAATATGTGAGTGCCTTGTTGATAAGTCAGCAATGACTTATACTCGTAACAACTAGAAAGTCGGCAAGGGCACTCACGGATGGCACAACTCAAGGTCAAATGTTCGATCGACAACGGCGGTCAGACCGTTACGTTGCCCGGTCAGAACGTGGCATACCGCATTCGGGCGAACAATATTTTCCTGATCGTTGGGGAGTATGTGCCCTATGTGGTTGCCGCCGACGCGACCTTCGATGGCACGAGCACGAAGTTCACGCTCGCCGGTGTCTATCAAGGGCAGGGTGGTATCGGTCTTGATTGCGCTGTTGCAACGGACTTCACCGTGCCGGACAACCTTCCGACGCTTTCGCAGGGCGATGTCGGCACCGCCGCGATCTTCACGAAGGCGATGTATCAGATCCAGGACATGATCAAGGAGGTCAGCCCTGAAGGTTTCGCCGCGTCGATCAGTGAAATCCACGCCAGTCTGAACGGCGCGCAGCAGGCAGAGGCCGCTGCGGCCGCAGCGGCCGGCGCGGCCGCGGACAGTGCGGCGAATGCAGCCGGCAGCGCGACTGCAGCGGCAGGCAGTTCAAGTGCGGCTGCGGCGAGCAAGTCTGCTGCTGCAACGAGCGCGGCCAACGCAATGACAAGTGAGACGAACGCGGCTGCGTCGGCGACCGCGGCTGCGAACTCCGCCACGTCGTCCGCGAACAGCGCTTCGAACGCGGGTTCTTCTGCTTCTGCATCTGCAGCAAGCTCTATCAGCGCAGCAAACAGCGCGACAAATGCTGCAAGCTCGGCGAGCGCCGCAGCAGCGTCCGCAACGAACGCCAAGGCATCGGAGTCAAATTCCAAGACGTCTGAGACGAACGCGAAGACCAGCGAGACGAATGCAAAGGCGTCGGAAACGAGCGCCGCGTCGTCGAAGACCGCTGCGGCCACGAGCGCAACCAATGCTGCGAACTCGGAAACCGCTGCTGCCGGTTCGGCCACGGCCGCTGCTGGCTCGGCGAGCGCGGCGAGCGCATCGGCATCGAGCGCGAGTAGCGTGCTCACGCAGGTTCAGGGCATCCTGACCACAATGAACGCCCTGTATCTGGGCAAGCAGTCTGCCGACCCGACCAAGGACAACAACGGCAACCCGCTCGTCGTGGGCTGCGAGTATTTCAACACCACGACTAACCAGATGCGGGTCTACACCAGCACTGGCTGGCAAGACCAAGACGCGACCGCCGAAGCGATGGCGGCAAACGCAACCGCGAGCGCATCCCAGGCTGCCGGATCGGCCACTGCCGCGGACAACAGCGCTGCTGCCGCAGCGAGCAGCGCATCGTCGGCCAACTCGTCGAAGACCGCCGCTGCAACGAGTGCTACCAATGCGGCGAATTCAGCCAGTGCTGCGGCCGCCTCGCAAAGCAGCGCGGCGACGAGCGCAACGAATGCAGCGAACAGTGCATCAGCAGCGGCCAATAGTGCTGCACAGGCCCAGACGGCAGTAAGCGGTTACGCCAAGCTCGATGGTAGCTCGCCGTTCACCGGGCCGGTCGTCATCGATGCGGTCACGACTGACACGACGGCGCACCTGGAAGCTCGCGGATCATCTGGTGCACTCAATCGCGAAGGGAAAATTCGGCTCGGTGGCACGTTTGGCGGCACCACGTCCGATACGGGCAATCGACTCGTTGCTTCGCTCCGTGCGGGGTTCAATGGCGGGACGTGGGGGACCGAATACCTCGACTTCTGCCTCAACAACGCCGGCAATGATGGGCGCTACGACTCGAAGCAAGGTCGTGTGATGCGCATGACGTTTGGTGGGCGGGTGCTCGTCGGCACGGGGATGACCGATGACGGCTCGACAACGCTGCAAGTCAATAACAGTCTGCTGGTTTCGCGCTTCGGGTCGGCCCAGAAGATCGTGCTCGGGGCATCCGTCTTGAACACCATCAACTCGTATTCGGTCGCGTCGAATGCGAGCCCTCTGACCATCAACGCAACGACCGATGCAAACAATAGCGCGGTAACCGGCGGCAACGTTGGTCTGAATTTCCAAATCCTGGGCGCTACTAAACTGGCGATCAGTCAGGGCGGCAATGTTCTGGTAGGCCCGACCGTTGATGATGGAGTCAACTCGCTTCAGGTAAGCGGCGGTGTCCGTGCTGGCAACTACTTCATCAACAGCCAGGCTACGGGGGACTCAGGTCTGTTCGGGTTCAACAATTCCAACGGCCCCAATATCGCGTTCTACGGCTCTGGAACGATCGGTGCCGGATCGCTGGTATTCAGCACGGCATTTGCCGAGCGTGCGCGCTTCGTCGCTTCTGGTCGCATGCTGATCGGCATGACGACTGATGACGGGGCGAACGCGGTTCAGGTCTACAGCGCTGGAGGGAATGGAACCGGTCTTCTCGCTGTAGCCGGCGGCAACACAACTGGCATGGGCGGCGCGGTATCGTTCGCCGCAAACGTCGGTTCTGCACCGATGTCGCAGGTGAAGGGGGTGTTGGACAATAAATACAGCGGCGGCAGCTATGACCAAGGCGGGTTGGCATTCCTGACGCGTCCGGCCGGCAACGGTGCGGCCGGCGCACTGACCGAACGCATGCGCGTTACGAATTCTGGTCGTGTCCTTATCGGGACCGCTTCCGATGATGGCTCAAGCCTGCTGCAGGTTGCTGGCAACACATATTTCTACGGCGTCTCATACTTCGGTCAGACCTCCGCAAAAGCGTGGATCAACGCCGATGCGAACGCGTATTACGTGTATGGGCAAGGCAATGCGCTTGTAGGCTCGGCGGGGGCGTCCGGCTACGTTGGCCTCGTATCTGCCAATGCCGAGCGACTTCGGGTGACCGCATCCGGCCGGATTTTGATCGGGACAACAGCCGACAACGGCGGTGACTTGCTCCAGGTTGCTGGCACGGTAAGGGGCATGAATAGCATCGGCGCTCTCATTGCCTCGAACGGCGGGGGCACGGGCCAAACGTCAGTAATCCTCTCGCGGGATGGTGCACCGGCCGACCAGAAGAAGTGGGAGTTGATGCAGGGTGGCGATGGCGCGTTCTCCATTCGAGCCACTAACGATGCATATTCCGCTGCGCAGAACGCGCTCTGTATCACGCGCGGCTCCGGATCTAACGTCGGCAACATGATGCTGATGCAGAATGGCGGACACGTCCTTGTCGGAACGTTGACTGACGACGGCGCCAACCTGCTGCAAGTAGCTGGGTCGGGCATGTTTGCGAACGCCGTCTCGACCTACTACGGCGCAAACGACACGCAGGTCACGCTATCCACGTCGAACTGGTCCGGTGGTGCGACGCTTGAGGTATTCAATAAGGCTAACACGACCAAAAAGAATATCGCCTTTGCACCTTGGGGTGGACGCGTTCTGATCGGGACTGCGACCGACGATGGCTCCACGCTGCTGCAAGTCTCCGGCAAGGGCCGATTCACGGGGGACGTGCGAACATCGGATTCGAATGGCTTCCGGGTTGTGTTTGGCAATTACGGGGCCTTTTTCCGAAACGACGGAGCTAACGTCTATTTCCTGCAGACGGCGAGCGGGGACCAATCTGGGTTGTGGAATGGCTATCGGCCGTTTGCATGGAATCTCTCAACCGGCTATGTCTCGATCGACAGCACGGGCGCGGGGACTACGCTCGGAGGGGACGTTGGTGTATCGGGGGTGCTGACGGTTAGCAAGGACGCTCGTGTTGCGACCGCAGGCGGCAACCTGATGGTGGGTGGCGTCTCATACGCGAGCGGCACCAACGCCACAATTGCACCAGATGGAAACGTCTGGGGAACGCAGTGGGGCAGTCAGTGGCTTCGCACGTTCCTGGACAACACTTTCGTCCACAAGTCAGGCGACACCCTCACGAGCGATCTGCGCGTGCGTGCGCCGAACAATTCGACGGCTGCCGGCGCAGTGTTCGCTCGCCCGGATAACACCGCGCTCGCATGGCTCCACGGCTCGATGAGCACCGGCGGCGCATACGGTTACTCCTCCTGGGCGACGATGAACCCGGATGGCTCTTGGCGTGCCAACGTCATCACGGTAAATGGCACGGACAACTCCGCGACCATCATGAACTTGCGCGCCAACGGGGTGACGTATTTCAGCGATCGAATCACTCTCGATCGCGCCGGCTGGCAGGCCGACATTGGGCTGCACAACAACCGACCAGGCTACGACTCGTGGACATACCTGCGTGCACGTGACGGCGGTGGCCTCGAAGTCATCAACAGCGCCTACAACGGCGTGCCGTGGAACGTTAGCAACGATGGCGAGACGTGGCAGGGCGGAAACCTGCACGTCGGCGGGGCGACGCTACAGACTGACGGGAACCTCTGGCAAGGCTATCGCGGCCGCTGGCTGTCCGACGACATGGGAAAGCTCGATGACGCATGGAACAAAGCGAATGACGCGCAGTTGAACCGCGCCGACCGTGGCGCGCAGTGCCCGATTGTGGCACTCGAAGAAGTTGGCCCCTACGATATGACCCAAGGCACGCAATTTTGGATTCGTCGAGATAGCCCGTGGATCATGAATGGTATCGGCTTTGCAGGCGGTAACCGTTGCTGGGTCCGTTTTGCATGGCTCCGCAACAACTAAAGAGAACACCCATGACTGAAGAATTTGTGACACTGGATGAATTGCTGTTTGCCATTCAGCAAGAATATCCGGATTTGGTCGGAGGCAAGGACTACTTGCTGGCTCGGGCGCTCAATCCGGACGGCACCCCAAAGGAGCATGCGCGAGTCGATATGTGGCCTGCCGGTATCGACCGGCCGGACACCGACTGGATTCAGACGCATGTGGCTATGCACAGGCAAGCGTTCCAAGAAGCCCCCGTGCGGCTCAAACGTGATCAGCTGTTGGCGCAGACCGATTGGACCCAGGCAGCAGATGTGCCGGCGACAACTGCTGCACGTTATGCGGCCTACAGGCAGGCATTACGAGATCTACCGGAGCAGGCCGGCTGGCCGCTCGATGTTCAGTGGCCCACGCCACCGAATCGCACTTGACACCGGGCTAGGCCCGATCACTTTCAACCACAGGAGCCAAACATGGCGATCAAGCAAGCAGTCGTTCTCGAGTCCACCGGCGCCACTGCCGAATATCACGTTGTCACTCAGGTGATGATCGACACGCTCAGCAAGATGACGAGCGCGACGATTATGAGTTACGTCTCGGCAGACACGCACACGTCGGGGAAGCAGCCGATTCAGGGCGCGACGACCATTTACATGCAAGGTATCCCGGATGCCAACGAGGGCGCAATTTCCTTCGCTGAAAAGCTGCTCATTGTCAGCAAGCCGGCAGACGGCGATCAGACCGCGGGAATGCTGCCGTATGGCGCGAACCGTTACATGCTCGCGGGAGGCACGATCGTCGAGTAATAGCTCGTTCGTGTAGTTTATATAGTAAGTAAGCAATGACTATACATCGCCGATGTTTCCGGATAACATCGGCGATGTTTTGTATCCGCTGAGCGAGAGACTGCGAAGGGACTTATGACCGCTGAAAAGGACAACGACGTGTCGGAGCTCGCTGCGCTGGGTAGCCAGATCAGGGACGTGCAGGGGCACGTTCAGGAAATCAAGACCGGAATGGGCCAAGTTGCGGACGCAATCGTCCGCCTGGCAGTGATCGAAGAGCGACATCTGGCGACGCGTGCACGCGTCGAGAAGCTCGAGGATCGCATGGTCGATGTATCGGGCCGGACGACGGAGCTCGAGAAGTCGCAGATCAAGTATGAAGCGCGGTTCGCCGGCGCGACGTGGACGGCAAAAGCTGTCTGGGCGCTTGTCGGGGGTGCTGCTCTCACCATTGCCGGGAAGCTGCTGATGATGGCGATGGCGGCCCCGACCGCCACTCACTAAGGGCCGCGCCATGAACATGACCTATTCCAAGACCGGACTGCAGTTGACGGAGAACTTCGAAGGCTGCGTGCTTCACGCCTACCCGGATCCGAAGTCTCCGCTGGGGGTAGAGCTCCAGCGCCGCGGGCTCTGGAAGAAAACGCTCGCCGGTGCGCCGATCGCTGCCGACCTACTCAACAAGTTGAGCGCGCGGCCGTGGACGATCGGCTACGGCCATACCGGGCCGGAAGTGCGTTACGGGCTGGTATGGACGCAAGCACAAGCGGAGGCGGCACTGATGAAGGACGTGCAGGCTGCGGTCGACGCAGTCAACCGTCTCGTGAAGGTGCCGCTGAGCCAGTGCCAATTCGATGCGCTCGTTGATTTTGTCTTCAACCTCGGCGAAACGCGATTTGCGGGCTCCACCATGCTGCGCCTGCTGAATGCCGGTCAGTATGAGGCCGCCGCCAACGAATTCCAAAAGTGGGATATGGCAGGCGGCGTTCACGTTGCGGGCCTGCTGCGGCGCCGGCAAGCCGAAGCGCGGGAATTCCGCTGCGAGGAGCCGGCATGAGCCTGCTCAAGCTGAAGATCTTCTTCCACCACTTGTTCACGGAAGTCGATAACGCGACGCCGGACCTGGCGAAATACATGGCCGCGATCACGTCGCTGGACTTTGTGTTCACGCAGACGTGGGACACCGTCGTCAACAAGGTTCCGTTCAATGCTACGGCATTCGGCACAGGCGGCGCGGCTTTGTTCGCCGGCATCGGTGTGTGGATGGCTGTGAAGAAGGACTCCCCGATGAAGACCGACGATGAGACGAAGGAGGCAGGCTGATGAATCCGCTCGCGAAGATTGGTGTGCTTGCGCTTGCCTGCGCCATCGCCTTCGGCGCAGGCGCCTACGTCGACCGCCAGTTCGTGCTGGCATCGCGGGCAAAGCAGGAGGTGAAGGCTGTTGCGGGTGTAGCGACCGGCGTCGCAGTGGCGCAGACGAAGAGCAAGACGGTCGAGGCGGCAGTGACAGTCACTGCCGACAACATCGATCAGAACAAGGTCGCTATCCGTCATCGGGTTGCGGCGCAGATCAAGCGGGCCGTCGCGCCCGCGCCCACTCCCAGTGAGGAAGCACATGAAACGATGCGCGCTGCTTGCGGCGGCTTTTATCTTGATGTCGGCACTGTCCGCATGCTCAACGCAAGCCGCGCCGGAGTCGCTTTTCATTCCACCGCAAGCGGCGATGAAGCGGGCGACGCCGCTCCGGCCCTTTGCTTTACCGACTTCGTCGACGCCGACCAAGAACTGACGAAGCTCTACTTGGACCTGGCGCAGCGCCACGACGCGCTCGTCGATTCGGTGGAACAGTTTCAGAAGGAGCAGCGCGCGCGACTCGGTGTCGATGACACGCCGCTCGGCAAGTAGGAAGCCTCCCCGAGCCGCATCTTCTCGGGGAGGATCAAGGATTGCTTGGGGCCAGGACCGCGCTCCCTCAATTTCTAACCTTTCTAAATTCCATGAACCTATACCTATAATTAATCTGAAACTTATCAATAATGGAAATGAGAGGAAGCCCCAAGTGCTCCATGAATTTTTCGGCCAGTCGTTGACACCGGCGGATTGCGAAATGCTTGCGTTGTCTCGTATCGCGCCGTCGTCGCGGGCGGTGGAGGCGCTGCTATTTCTGCGTAAGTGGTTCGACTACCGCCATCTGCATCCCGTGCAAGCGACGTATCTATTCGCTCACGAGTATCACGATGCAATCAAGCGGGCATACGCACGGCAGAAGGACATCCGCACTGTCGAGAAGGTCAAACCGATCGACGTAGCGGGGTTGTTCGATAGTCGGGAGCTGGCCGCCGTATGGCGAGCGAGGCAGGCGTTCGACGCGGTCGGATGCCGGTATGAGTTCGGCCTCGACTTCGTCGTGCGCCGGGCCTGCGATCGCGGTTGGCGGATGTTTCCCCGGCCCAACCAGCTCTATGCGGAAGAGGTGGCGCTGGATCTGCGCGACGCATGGATTGCCGAATGCAAGAAGTCAATCCAGCTGGCGCGTGACGGGCGCTTTCTGATCGAGAACTACCACGGCCACCCTGACCAAATTGCATACCAAGCGTGGCAGATCGATCAGATCAAGAGCCGCGGTGGTAACCGGGCAATGCTGCTTTCGCGGCTGCTGAGCGAGCGGGCCGTCTCTGAATCGGTGGCACGCGCGGCGTTCGGCGAGGTGACACTGCAGCAAGCGAAGCGTTTTTTTCTCAATTAGAGTAAGTAAGCAATGACTATAATTAAGTCATCGCTAATTTTTCATCAACTCACTGGAGTTCCAGCATGACCCCCGAGCAAGCTCGCCAAGAACAGATCAACGCCGGCCGCCGAATGATTACGCTCGAGCATCGCACGCTCGAAAGCCGCACGGGCAGTGTCGCTCGTCCGCAGTATGGGGAACAGCGCCCGCGTGCCACCGCACGCCCGCCGAAGGGTCACGATGCCATCCTCAAGGCGATGCAGGAAGAACGTCAGCTCGCCACGATCATCACTACGGGTGACGTCACGTTCGAAGGGCTGGTGACAGGCCGCGACAAATATACGATCACGCTGCTGACCAAGCATCCGAAGGACTCGACGCGTCTGATTCGTCGCGTGTTCTACAAGCATGCGATCGAACAGTTCTTCGGCGTGCCCCAGGACAGCGATACGTCGGCGGTGCAGTGATGAGCGTGGTGGCATTGTCAGCAGTGCCGTCGACGACGCCGGCCGCAGAAGCGGCCGAGCCGCCGATGAGCAAGTTCCAGTTCGACGGTGACTTTCAGTCGCGTATTGCGGCCCTTACCCTGCGTGACACGTCCTTCAACCAGATGGTTGATGGGCTGGTCGAGCCGGGGCATTTCGAGTCTGAGATCGAGTCCTATCTTGTCAGCGTCGCGCTGCGCTACTGGAGCAAGTATCGCAAGGCACCGGCAAACATCGGCATCTACGCAATGCTATTGCGGGAAGACCTGGACGCCAAAGTGCTGCCGAAAGCGCTCGGCGTTGCGGCGATCGCTCACCTGAAGAATCTGTTCGAGACGGACATTTCCGACCGCGACTTCGTGGTCGATCAGGTTGCGACGTTCGCTCGGCATCAGGCCATGCAGGCTGCGATGTTCAAGGCGATCCCGAAGCTCGACCGCAACGATTTCGACGGCATTTCGAAGCTCATGCAGACGGCGCTGAACGTCGGCGCGAACGCAGAGGGGGACACCTACGATTTTGCGGCGTCGATTGACAACCGCACCGGCATCCGTCTGGAGCGCGCGTCGGGCAAGCTGCCGCCGCAAGGCATCACGACCGGCTACCGGGTGATCGACGATCTGCTCTATCACCGCGGCTGGGGCCGCAAAGAGCTGTCGGTGCTACTGGGCGCTGCGAAGGCGGGCAAGACGACCGCGCTGATCGACTTCGGCATCGGTGCTTGGGCCGCCGGCCACAACGTCTACTACGCGTCGTGTGAAGTCTCGCGGGAGGTGATCTCCGACCGGATGGACGCCAACATCGCCGAGCAGGCAATGATGGAGCTCGGGGCGCACACGCACGAAGTCCGCGACAAGGTTCGCCTGTTCGCAGACCGCGCGCGGCGCGCCGACGGCACGAACGCGAAGTTCATGATCGACGAGTTCCCGACCGGCTCGCTGAAGGTGTCGGAGCTTCGTCGGCGTATCGAGCGGTTCAAGCAGCAGGGCATCGTTTTCGATCTGGTCATCGTCGACTACGCCGACATCATGTCGCCGGAGCGTGTCACTGACTCCGCGATCGAGAATTCCAAGTCGGTCTACGTTGACCTGCGCGGGTTGGCGATCCGAGAAGGGCTCGCGGTGCTGACCGCAACGCAGTCGAACCGGATTGGTGCGAACGCGAACGTCATCAAGGCCGAGCACGTCGCTGAAGACTTCAACAAGGTCCGTATCGCAGACATCATCATTTCGATCAACCGCACCGAAGAAGAGCGCGCAGCGGGCCGGGCTCGGTTGTATTTCGCGGCGTCGCGAAACCAAGGCGGGGAATTCACGATTGAGATCGAGCAGGCGATGGACCGGATGAAGTTCATTACCAAGGTGCTCGGCTTCGCATAAGGAGCAACAATGGCGACTGACGATCTGTCAGAGCTGCTGGATACCATCGATATGCCCTCGTGGATGGATCGCGAGGGCATTTCTTATCGGCTCACGCATGGCCGATCGGGCCAGCAAATCAACGTGCGGGAATGCCCGACGTGCGGCAACTCCGACTGGAAGGTCTACGTCAACGCCGACACCGGCGTCGGCAACTGCTTCGCCGGCTCGCACCCGGTCGAAGAGCGGATCTTCACCAAATACCGGTTCATTCGCGACCATCTGGGTCGGCCGCACGGTTCGAAAGTCATCGAGCACATCAGGGCATACGCGCGCGAACAGGGCTGGCGGCCGGCACGACGTCAATCTGTCGAGGTCGAGAAGCATGTCGGCTGGGAGCTACCGCAGCACATCGACTTGCCTCATGAGGGGCGCAACCTCGCCTATCTGGAGAACCGTGGCATCACTGCGGACCTGTCTGCGTATTTTCACCTCGCCTACTGCCCGCGCGGTGCGCACTTCCGGTATCCGACCGAGCGTGGTTGGGCCTACCAGGACTACAGCGCACGCGTGCTAATCCCGGTGTTCGACATGGACGGGAAGCTCGCGACGTTTCAGGGGCGCGACGTGACCGGCCATGCTGAGAAGAAGTATCTCTTCCCGCCGGGTATCGACGGTTCGGGCGTGCATTTGTTCAACGGGCTCAACGTCCACGACACGAAGCGCATCGCGGTAGGCGAGGGCGCGTTCGACGTCGCGGCGATCAAGATCGCGCTCGATGCGGACCCGCAGCTGCGCGATGTGGTGCCGGTGGGAACGTTCGGCAAACACCTGTCGTCGGGCAGCGATAACAGCCAGCTCGCGAAATTCATGTTGCTCAGGGAGCGCGGCGTTGAGGAAGTGACCTTCATGTGGGACGGGGAAATCCAGGCGACCGACGACGCGGTCGAGGCCGGCTTGATGCTGCGCCAGCACGGGTTTCGCGTGCGTATCGCGATGCTGCCGCCCGAGAAAGACCCGAACGAGGTGCCAGCCGAGGTGGTGCGGCGCGCGTTCTATGGGGCGACGCTGCTGAACGGGGTGTCAGCGATGCAGCTCCGAATGGGTCGTCGCATTATGAACGAAAGTAAGTAATCGGTGACTATAATGTGCGTATCAGCAATTTCGGAGGCGTCATGAAGCTACGGCGCAGCTTTTCCCATCACGAGCGTGGCACGAAGGCATATCAGGTAATCGAGGTAGAAATCGGCGACCAGTGTGCAGTCATTTTTCAATACGGCAAGTTCCGCGCGGGTATCGATTCGATTGAAGGGTGGAGCGCTCAGGTCGATCTGAGTGGTCCGTATTCGTTGGCTCGATCGCGTGAGCTCCATGACAGGAAGGTCAAGGAGAAGACGCGGCGCGACTACAAGCGGTGGGATACGACCGAAATGTCGTTTCGCTCCGAGCGCGAGCTGCTCGACGCTTTGAAGCGTCTCATCGGGCCATTCAAGTCTGAGGCAGTAAGACAGCTGCTTGTTGGCGGACCTCCCATCGCTGCATCCGAAGACGAGCCACAGGGCGGTCTCGAAAATGACCCCAAGGGCAGCAGCAAGAAAGCGCCCGCACCGCGAACCGAAGAATCGATGCCCGAATGGGCCACTTGGTAGGAGAATGTAATGACCGAACAAGCAACGGCGCCTGCAGTCATGCCGCCGGCCACCTCTGCTGACGGCAAGCGCAATGCGTTCTACACGGACTGTCTGAGCCTCAAGGTGAAGAAGCCGTATGCGGCGTGTCAGCACATCGCGGACCACGCGAATGACGCGTCGATTCAGGCCATCTACGGCGACTGCCTGACCGAGATCCGCCAGTGCCGCTGCACTGCACTCGACATGCGTCAGAAGGAGCAGCTGGAGGGGCGCGCGATCTACTTCATTGAGCGAGTGAAGGGCGAAGCGATCGTCGCGCATCAGCAGCAGGCATGGGTGTCGCCGCTGTCGACGAAGCGCTCCCGCACGCAGCGAAGCGCTGCGCCGGCGCCCGTATCGAAGCCCGCTGACATCCTGGCTCAGCCGGCGATCGGCGTCGACATTCACGCGGCCGTGCTCAACCGAATGGTTGCGCAGCGCTCGCAGCCGACCGTCGAAACCGCAAACGCGACTAACGGTCAGGTTTCGCTGAACCATACGCTCGCCGCTGTCGCGGCGGCCGAAACCCCTGCCGCCACGAACGGGGCGCTCCCCAAGCTCGTTATCCGAGCAGGTGAGTCGCCGTTCGAGGCGATCCAGCGCATGAAGCGCGAGCGTCAAAACCAACAGGCACACGCATGAGCGAACCCATCTACAAGCCTTTCAAGCTGCTCGCGCCCGGCGAGCAGTTCATCGACCTGGATACAGGCGCACGGTTTATGAGGATCACCTGCACCGACGAAGACGACCGGAAGAATATCCCCGTCGCTGCATGCTGGGGTGCCCTCAATCGCCATGCGCTGAATGCGGTGTCGCTCGAGCCGTTCACGACGAAAGGCCGCGGTATGCAGCTCGGCGCCGGCGAAATGTCGTTCTTCCGCGAAAACGAAGCGGTGCAGCTCATCACGCCGCAAGAACCCGAACATCACACACAAGGATAAGTCACTAATGACTCACATGAACTCCGACCAGGCTTTCGCGGCGATCGAGAGCATCGCGGCTACCTCCAGCAAGAACGACAAGCAGGCGATGGTGAAACAGTTCCTCGCGTTCGACACGTTCAAGCGCGTGCTCGTCGCGGCGCTCGACCCGCTGACCACCTACGGCATAACGCAAGTTCCCGGCCCCATCGAGAATGCGGCACCGGGCGCGAACACGTTCGAGAACGCGCCGGTCTGGGACTGCCTGGACAAGATGGCGAAGCGCGAGCTCACTGGCAACGCGGCTCGCGACGAGGTGCAGCGCCTTATGACGTTCCTGACGCCCAGCTCGGCAGAACTGTTCAAGCGGATCATTCGCAAGGATCTGCGTGCCGGCTTCTCCGAGTCGACGGTCAACAAGGCATGGAAGGGGCTGATTCTCGAATTCCCCTATATGCGTTGCGCGCTGCTGAAGGACGCGAAGCTCGATGCGTGGACATGGGGCGACGGCGTTATCTCGCAGGAGAAGGCCGACGGCATGTTCATGAATGTCGATCACGAGACGGGCGGGGTAGTTCGCATCACCAGTCGTCAGGGCTCGCCGTTTCCTCTCGAGGCATTCGGTGGTTTCGTTGACCACGTTCGCGCCTTGTTCCCGGCCGGCACGCAGACGCACGGCGAAATGCTGGTGCTCGTCGACGGCACGATCGCCCCGCGCGAAATCAGCAACGGCATCCTGAACCGCATCGCCGCGGGCGGCGAGTTCGAAGCCAACGAGGTGCCCCGGTTCTTCGCATGGGACCAAATCCCGCTGAGCGTCGTCGCGCCGAAGGGCAAATACGAAGTCGGCTACCGCGAACGCATCAAGGCTCTGCTGCTCGGGCTGGCGGCCGGCGCACGCGCGCTGCCGGGAATCGACCCGATGATTCAGCATATCCCGACTCGCATCGTGCATTCGCTCGAGGAGGCGCTCGCTCACTACCGCGAGCTCCTGACTCAAGGCAAGGAAGGAACGATCATCAAGAACGGCAATGCGATCTGGAAGGACGGCACGAGCAAGGAGCAGATCAAGCTCAAGCTGGAGGTGGACGTCGACCTGAAATGCGTCGCGATCGTGGACGGCCGCGCCGGCACGAAGAACGAAGGCCGAGCTGGCTCGTTGACCTGCACGTCGTCCTGCGGTCAGCTTCAGGTCGACGTGACTGTGAAGAACGAGGCGCTGCGCGATTCGATCGATGCGAACCCGAGCGACTTCATCGGCCGTATCTTTGCGGTGCGCGCGAACTCGATCATGAAGCCGTCCGAGAACAACACGTTGCACTCGCTGTTCCTGCCGCGCATGGTCGAAGCCAGCTATCGCACCGACAAGACCGAAGCCGACGACCTGGCCCGCGTCGAGCATCAGTTTGCATCGGCGGTGGCGGCATGAGCGCGCAACTCACCGGAAAACTGTTGACCACCGTCGCCGAGCTCAAGGAAGCGATCAAGGACTTGCCCGGCGACATGCAGGTCGCGACAGTGATGTCGTCCGGCATCATTATCCCGATCGGGCTTTCGATCACTCGGCGAGGGAAGAGCAACAAGAACTACACCGTGACGCGCGGTGGCGTCGAAATCCTCTGCATCCGGTAAAGGCCCGACATGAAAACCATCACGCTCAACGAGATCCGCGCGGCGTCGCCATTCCCGTGGGTGACGCAGGTCAACTTCAACGGTATGGGTGGCGTTCGCATGCTCGATGCGACAGGCAAGGAAGTCCCGCTGCTGAACATCACTGCGCTGGCCGGTATCCTGACCACGACGCTCGCGGCTGCGCCGGCGACCGCTCAGGCGGAGGGCACTTCATGAGGAGGATCGAACAGGGGTTTGTGCGGCTCGGGCTGATCGATCCAACGGTCAAAGCGCTTGCCGATCTCATGCGCGACGATCCCGACACGTTTACCCAGCACTGCGCTCCTGACTGGCGCGCGACTTGGCTGCTTCACACGTCGCGCGTGTTCTCGGTGGTCTGCTACAAGACACGCGTGGTGAGTATGGTGCCGCGGTTTCGAGTGATCGACAGGGAAGGGACGAGCCTCATTTCCCTTCGCTGCTTTGATCGCTTGTTGCTCGCGATATCTTGGCCGCATCACTTGCGACCTAAGCGACGACAGCCGGATGCGTGGTATTGCAGCCTGTTTGCATAACGCTCCTTACACGACATAACAAGCCCGCATCTGCGGGCTTTTTCGCGTAGGAGATCGACATCGGGTAAACCACGCCCGTATCATGTGCGGAATTTCTGGAGAAGCACATGAACAACAAACCCTTCACACTCGGCGATCTACGCATCATGCTCGCCCCGCTTAGCATCGCGCGTCGCAATGCTGTTCTTTTCGCGCTCGATACCGGCACCTCGATCGAAGAAGCCGTCCTGCTTGGCTGGAAGGAAGCACTCCGCGGCGAATACAGCGACTTCGCTAAGGAAATTGTGCGCGCGCAGCCGCGCCATCTTCACCTGGACTACGTGTTCTGGGAATACCTCGACAATGGTGTCGCAGCGCCGTTATTTGGGCTCGAAGATAGTGTCAAGTCGGTATCGCTCGGTCGAGACTTTGCTGAGCTACAGGCGCTCTACGATCGCATGGTATGGGTCGATACGCGCGCTGAAGCCGATGACTTCAACCGAGTCCTGAGTGAGGTGATGTGAGCGAGAGTTTCGTTTTCTGGATCGATTGGGGAGGGTGGCTTTTATCGAACGTAGTCGTCGGTGCTTTTGCGCCGCTGCTCCTTCTCTGGGTCATCAAGTTCGGCCGCGCCATCGTGCATTCGACAACACCGACCGATACCTTCGCGCCGTTCCGCGATGGTCAGTTGGGATTCGTTGCGCTGGGCTGGGCTGCCGGCGCGGAAGCCGAGATCTTCAAGTGGGCGGCGAGTGGACACCTGGCCTTCTGGGAGTTGTGGGTTGGCCTGTTGATCTTGATTCCCGCAGGAGTCGGCGCGCTCGTCGCTGGCCTGGGTTCGATCGCCACACCACATACGCCCGCGCCGGCGGCATCGATCTGGGCCTGGATGCGCACTTACCTGGCATTCACTGCTTCGGTGATAGCGTGCGTGGTAGTATTGGTCATGGCTGCCGCGGTGCACTACGCCGCGAATTGAGGAGGGAACATGCAATTCCTGCACCAACAACACCGTCTTGACGATCTGAATACGCTTCAGGCAAACCAAGAGCTGCTGCGTAAGGTCGCGAAGTTCGGCATTGCCGGCTCACTGCTCGCCATGTTCGCAGCGGTAGCAATCGTCCTGTTTGCGCGTTGACAGTTTAAGCCGTAACGTCGTATCAAAAGAAGCCCGCCACTGTGCGGGCTTTTTTGTTTTCGTTAGGCGCTGGCGGATGGGAAGCGCAGAGCACAAAAGAATCCCCGCGCTCGGCGGGGCTCACTGGGGCTTACGAAGTCGGCTTCTGCGTCGAGCCCGAAACCTTCTTCGGGGCGGGGCCGCGTTTGACTTCTTTGCTCGCTAGATCAAGGCGTTCCTTGTTGCGTTCCGCGAACGAGCGAAACGCCTTACCAAGATCATCGATAAGTTCTTGGTCAGCGAAATCAAGGTTCATCACGCCCAGTTCCGAGCGAGCATACTCAACAAGGGCAAATTCCGAACGCGTGATCGTCGAATTCCTGCCGATGATGTCTTCCAGGATGTCCCAGACTTCCGGAGTCTTTTCAATCATCACCATGCGGAGCAGGTGGACGGGATCGATGCCCAACGACTTTGCAAGCAGCTTGACCTTGTTGAGCGGAACCTGCGTGCGGCCCTGCTTCAGCATCGTGATCATGTTCGGGTTTTCGTAACCGATCTCCGCCGCGATCTGTCGCTGCGGTTTGCCCGACAGTCCGATCACGCCAGAAATGTAGTCGGCGACTGAAATTTGTTTGGTTGCCATTGATGAGCCTCCCCAAAAATTCTTGAATGTTCGGTGATTCTAGCACCGAAGAAATTAGTTACAGATGACTTTATTATAGTGGGTCTAGTAGCGCCCAACGAAGGAACTATCGGCAGTCGTTTCGATGCCCTGGCTTCCCATGTATCTGGAGCGTCACAAAACTTGTCTGATCCTGACTGTATCGGTCTATAATATAAGTAACCGCTTATCAACATGCGGACGATACGAAGAACTCAATCATTCAAGGAACGCTTCATGTTGGAGAACCTCACCCTTATCCGTGCACCGTATTCGGCCATGATCGACCTCAAGGTCGACTTGCGTTTGATTGCAAGCATGGACGCGGGTTCCACGCAAACGGAGATCGGCGAGCACCCGGACTTCGGACAGCTGATTCTGATCGATTCGTCGATGGGCGACTCCACAATCGCGGTTGCCAGCAATGGCGCAGAAAAGCTCAACAACTGGTTATCCGCAAGGTGATGTGCTGACTTGCCATAAGTGGGTGGTGATAATTGAAATTCGATGAGTTGATAGCCCAAATTGTGGGCCTGAGGGAAGCCTGATGCGCGTAAACAACAACGTTCTGATACTGCGGGAAGCGATCACCAAGATCGTTCCGATGTTAACTCAGCGTTCAGTGAAGGTTACACAACAGGGGACGCGTGCTTACGTGGCATACAGCCGCAAGACACACGCGATCGAGCGCGTGAACCTTCCCTATATTCCTGACGACGCGGACGATCAGTTGCTCGCGGCGACGCAGGGCTTTCTCGACCACGAAGTCGGGCACATTCTCTTTACGGACCAGAAGGCGGTCGTGAAGGCAGAGAAGCTCGGGATCCACTGGCTGCACAACTTGGTCGAGGACACCTACGTTGAGCGCAAGATGGGTGAGCGTTTTCCGGGCTCCGGCGGTCACCTTGGCCGGATGCACGGCTTCTTCCTGCGTGAATACATCGACAGCCAACTCCGGGAGGCGCCGGAGCAGGCAAAGAACATCCTGTTGGTCCCGGCATTCCGTGCGCTGGCCGGGCAGCCGGCGTTCATCGATTACATGGACGACAAGTGGGATCAGGTCGCCGACGTCGTCGATAAGCTCGGCAAGGACTTCGCGAAGCTGCTGAAGGGCGTCAACAGTTCGTGGGACAGCCTGAAGGTTGCGGAGGAGGCGAAGAAGCGCCTGTCGACCCCGACGCCGAAACCCAAAGTGCCGCCGCCACCGTCACCGCCCGCTGCACCGCTCGAGCCGCCACCTGAAGACGCGTCGTCTGAGCCGCCGGAGCCCGGTATGACGGGCGACGAGAGTGATCCGGATGAGGCGGTCGCGGGCGATCCGAGCGGCGGCAGCGAGCCGCTGCCAGAAGCGGAGCCGCTGCCAGAAGCGGAGCCGGTGGAAGAGCAAGACCTGGAGTCGACGGCCGAGTCCGAGAGTGGGCCGAGCGGCGCCCCCGAAGGTGAGGATGTTCGGGATGAGTCCGCGCCGGAAGATAACGGCGAACAGGGCGACACTGACGCAAGCGCAGAGGCGGGAGAGGGTGCCGACTCGGCGACCGACGAAGACCAGGACGACCCGAGCGACGAGCAGGGCGACGAGCAGGGCGACGGCATGCTGGGTGGCGATGCCGCTCAGGGCGATCAGCCGTCCGAAGACGGCGAAGAGCAGGAGCAAACCGAGAATAGCTCTGGCGAGACGGGCGCGTCTGGTGCAGAAGGCGAAGACGAGGGCGATGCCGGCGAGCATGGCACGATGCCAGCTGGTGGCGCCCCTGCAGAGAACGAAGAGCCGACGACGTCGCTGTTCGATGAGTTGAGCGAGTCGCCGGCGCCTGACTTCGACGAGGCAGCTGCAGAGGCGCTGTCGAAGAATGCGCGCACCGCCACGAAGGGTTCGCAGTATTCCCTGTTCTCGCGAGACTATGACGACGTGTCGCTTCTGGAGGTCGAGGAAGGTTTCAACCAGGATCTCGTGACTCGCATGCAGAAGGAAGTCGATCACATGATCGGGCCGCTCCAGAAGACGCTCGAGCGTGCAGTTGCTGCGCGTTCGGCCGCGGTATGGACTGGCGGTCACAAGACGGGCCGGCTGCATGGGCCGTCGCTCGCGCGGATCAGCGTCGGACGCTCGGACGTGTTTCGACGCAAGCAGACCAACAAGACGAAGGACGTCGCGGTCGAGCTGCTCGTGGACTGCTCTGGGTCGATGTGGTCGCATCGCAAGATGGTTATCGCTGCATACTCAGCTTATGCACTGTCGTCGGTGCTGGATCAGTTGGGTATTCCGAACGAGGTGCTCGCGTTCACGACGAAGGACTATCCGCGCGATGCGCTCGAGCAGCTAGTCCGGGAAGAGGAGGAAGGTGGATTCCGCTACACGCGTCGCTCAGCACTTCGGCTCGCCATCGTGAAGGGTTTCAACGAGCGCATGACGCCCGACATTCGGCGCCGCTTCGCGCAGTTGGCGCACTGCGACGACATGATGGCTGAGAACGTCGATGGTGAATCGGTGCAGATCGCCGCCCGTCGCTTGATGCAGCAGCGCGCGGAGCGGAAGATCCTCAAGGTGCTGTCGGACGGCATGCCGGCGTGCAACGGGATGAGCGCGGCGCTGAACGAGCATTTGAAGGAGGTCGTTCGCAAGGTGGAGGCATCCGGTGTCGACGTCATCGGCTTGGGGATCGTCTCGGATGCGGTGGAGGCGTTCTACCGCTCGCACGTCGTGCTGAACGACGTCAAGGATCTGCCGACCACCGTCATGAAGGAGTTGCACCGACTCCTCTTGAAGTGATTTTTTACGCCCGAAAGGATAAGTAAAAAGTGACTTTACAAATCCAAGTGGGCACCTCTATTATTCACCAATCGCTTAATTTCTTGAATTTTTCGTGTTGAACACGGGGGAACGAATGAACGAGTCCAACGGCAAGATCGCTTGCGCCATCTGCGGCGCGATGATCCATTCGGTTGAGCTGCACCTGAAGGACAAGCATGAAGACATGACGCTTCACCAGTATCAGGCTCAGTATCCGAATGCGCCGGTTCTGTCTGAGGTCGCGAAGTCTGCGATCGCAAAGCGCCTGGCAGAGCAGGGCAGCGCCGCGCCGGCGGTCGCTATGGCCGGCAGCGCAATGCCGGCGAATGTCACCGCGCTCAATCCGAACGGGGAGACGACAGGCGCTCTGCATGAAGTCTTTGGGCTCGGTGACGCGCCGGCCGGCAAGAATGGACGCGGTCAGCCGATCCCCGTGACGGTCTTTGCCAACCCGTCGAATCCCGAATTTGTGCCCGCTGTCGACAGCGGCTTCATCTTCGACGTGGACAACCTCAAGAACGCCTTGATGGCGATCGAACTCGGAAAGAACCTGTTTGTCTGGGGCCACGCTGGGACGGGCAAGACGACGCTCGTCGAGCAGATCGCGGCACGCACCGGGCGACCCGTCGTTCGCATCCAGCACTCGATCGGCACCGAAGAAGCGCATGTGCTCGGCCAGTGGGTCGTGCGTAACGGTGAAACCGTCTTCGAGCCCGGCCTGCTGCCGCTCGCGATGCGTCATGGCTGGATCTATCTCGCCGACGAATACGACTTCGGGTTGCCGGCCGTCCTCGCTGTGTATCAGCCTATTCTCGAATACGGTAAGTCACTAATTATTAAAGATGCGTCGCCGGAGTGGCGCGTCGTGAAGCCACACCCGAACTTCCGATTCGTTGCGACGGGCAACACGAACGGCTCCGGTGACGACACGGGCCTGTATCAGGGCACGCAGATTCAGAACGCTGCGAACTTCGACCGGTTTGGCATGGTCATTGAGGCGACCTACATGAAGCCTGAGCTCGAGCAATTGATCCTCGTGAACCGGTCGAAGATCAAGTCGGACCAGGCACAAAAACTGGTGCAGTTCGCGAACATGGTGCGCGATTCGTATCGGTCGAAGGAAATCAGCAACACGATCTCGCCGCGCTGCCTGATCGATGCAGCCGATATCGGGCTGCGCAAGGGCAGCTGGCGCGCCGGCCTGACGCTCGCCTTCATCAACAAACTTTCGCCCGTTGATCGTCAAGTCGTCGACGGCGTCGCATCGCGCATCTTCACCAGCTAAGGACCGGCCATGCTTGCCCACGCAGAAACGAGGGCGGCTACGGCCGCCCGCAGTGCCTACTACACCGACAACATCGGTCTTCTCCATAAGTTCGCGAAGAAGGGGTTCGGCCGACTCGCGGAAGCAGGTGTCTCGGTTGATTACGAGGACGTCTATCAGCAGATGACCGAAAGCCTCGTCCGCTGTATCTCCACCTTTGATCCGACCAAGGGCTGGAAATTCTCTGCCTACTTCGGTCAGTCGTGCTGGAACAACTTCAACAAGTGGGCCGAGCGCATGATCGAAGAGCGAACGAGACTCGGTCTGGTGAGCACCGAGGCGCTGGCAGGCGACGGGCTCGACGAGGGCGGTAGCGGCGACAGCTACGAGTTCCTCTCGTCCCAGGATGAAGAGGAAGACGCAGACACGCCCGAGAGCCTGCTCGAGCGTCGCCAGTCGCGGTTGGCAAACATTGCGATGCTCACCCCGAATGCGAAGCGCGTTGTGGCGTTGCTGCTGCACCAGACGCCCGAATTCATGGCGTTCTTCGAAGAGACGTGCGAGCGCATGGTGCTGCCGCCGAAGGACATCACGCTGCGCATGATCTTTCGGTTCCTGAGCCTGAAGAAGTCGGAGTGCGATCGCGTCAGGGCCGAGCTCGAGCGTGTCTATGGGGTTGCGCTGTAATGGCTTCGCCGAGCTGCTACGGTTTGCCGTCGGTTTTCGTCGCCGAATCCAAGACGTGTTCCGCATGCGGTGAGAAGGGCGGTTGCGTATCCGCTTGTCACGGGATGCTCATGTCCCTGGCGAAGAAGATGGACGTCACGACGAACCTCGCATACCTGGAACGCACGGCAAAAGTCGTAACTGCTCAGTCGACACCCGCATCGAACCCGATGACAACGATCGCGGCGCCCGCGATGGCGTCGCTCAAAGTCAATCTCACGATGGGTGCACGGGAAGAAGCTCTGCTCGCCTCTGTCCCGGTGCGCGTCGCCAAGGTGTTGAAGCCGATGCTCAAGCGCGGCTTGGACGCGCGGGCGCGCTACCGGGTCGCGAATGGCGAGAACCCCTTCGGCAATGGGAGCGCACCGTGGCTGCGGCTCGCGGGCGACATGCTGCTCGCCGGCGGGTTCACCAAAGCAAAGCTGCGCGCGGAGTATGTCCGCGTTTATGGTTGGTCCGAGGGCACCGCGTTTTCGCGCGTGTCGATTGTGGTGGCGCTTTTCCCTGCGCTCGGTATCGCGCGACTGGCGGGTGACCGCATCGTGTGCGCGCCGGGCGCGGTCGGGAAAACTGCTGTTTGTTAACCGGGAACCCTTTATATGAGTGTATCAACGAGTCTGCAACGGCACTTTCTGAATGCGCGATCCGACTTCTCGATGGGGCAGTCGATCCTGCAGGTCGACAAGATGGTGGATCGCGCAAAGGAGCTGGGCTACGCCTCGCTCGCGCTGGTCGACACCATGACCGTTTCCAACATGGTCACCTTCGCCGGCAAGGCGCAGAAAGCGGGGGTCAAGCCGATCATCGGCTGCACGCTGCGCGTCTACGAGGATCCGACCTACCGCAAGCCCGCGAAGTCGAGCGGTGAGGCTGAAAAGCCCAACCCGTTCTTCATGGTGAAAGCCTATGTGAAGAACGACAACGGCATGCGCAGCCTCATGAAGCTGCTGTCGAAGGCCAACAGCG
This sequence comes from Burkholderia sp. MSMB1072, assembly GCF_001524725.1. Lineage (NCBI taxonomy): Bacteria > Pseudomonadati > Pseudomonadota > Betaproteobacteria > Burkholderiales > Burkholderiaceae > Burkholderia > Burkholderia sp. MSMB1072. The sequence continues at coordinate 108,164 of NZ_LOYC01000004.1, read as the reverse complement.
CGGAATACTTCTACTACCACTCGCGTATCGGCTTGCAGGAGCTCTACGAGCTCGAGGACTGCATAATTTCGACTGGCGACTTCTACGGGCTGTTCCATTACACGAAATACGAGGAAGTGTTGGTCGACCTGTTTCGCCGCATGCCGGTGTTCGTGGAGCTCGTGCCGCTCAACACGCCGCTGTATCGCACGATCAACCAGCGCGCGACGGAAATGATCAACAAGCACGGGATGAGTGCGATTCTGTCTTGGCCCGCGCTCTACCCGAACGAAGAGCACGCCGACACGCTCGATGTTATGCGAGTCATCATCGAGGCGCGGGACGTCAAGATGGGCGATCGCCGCGTCATGCGACCGCATGCCCGTGACTTCTGCATGAAGCCGATGACGGATATCGTCGTTGCCGCGCGGGATCTGGACCTTCCGGTGATGCACGCGATGAAGGGCAACCAGGAGCTCGCCGATGCCTGCACATACGAGTTCAAGAAGCTGGATCCGTGTCTGCCCAAGATGGCCGACGACGAGTTCAAGGCGCTGATGGAGGCATGCGCGGTGGGCTGGCGGCAGCGGTTCTCTGCGCCGGTGCTGGGCCACAAGCCCGACGCGTCCGAGCTGCCGGCATACAAGCAACGGCTTGCGTATGAGCTCGATACCTTGCGCAAGCTGGGTTTTTCCGGCTACTTCCTGCTGACGCAGCATATCGTCCAGTGGGCGAAGCAGGCCGGCATCATCGTCGGGCCAGGCCGCGGTTCGGTGGGCGGCTCGCTCGTCGCGTATCTGATGGGTATCACCGACGTCGATCCTATTCGGTTCGATCTGCTGTTCGAGCGCTTTATCAACCCGGAGCGTCTCGATTTGCCCGACGCCGACCTGGACTTCATGTCGAAGCGCCGTCACGAGGTCATCGAATATATCGTGGAGCACTTCGGGCGGGAGAATGTCGCAGGCATTTCCAACTACAACACGCTGGGCGCAGCGTCCTCGCTTCGTGATTGCGGGCGCGTCCATGACCTGTCTCCGTTCGACTATGCCTGTTCGAAGCAGATGGAAAGCACGCATGGAGTGTCCGCGTCGCTCGAAGAGTCGGCCGCGGTGGTCCCCGAGATCGACAAATTCCGAAACAAGTTCCCCGATGTCTGGAAGCATGCCGTAAACCTTGAGGGCGCCGCGCGCGGCCTCGGTCAGCACGCAGCGGGCGTCGTTGTGGCCGGTGAGCCGATCGTGAACCGCGCGGTTGTCGAAACCCGAACGGGCGGCCCGGTGTGCAATTGGGACAAGCGGTCGGTCGAGGATTGGGGGCTCATCAAGATGGACATCTTGGGTCTGACGAACCTCGATGTCCTGAAGCTTGCCTCCGACTACATCAAGGAGCGTCACGGCAAGACCATCGACCTGTTGAAGCTGCCGCTTAACGACGCCAAGGTGATGAAGGCGTTCGGGCAGGGTGACACGACGGGTGTGTTCCAGTTTGAATCGCCTGGTATGCGTCGCATTTTGCGCGAAATGGCGCTCGCTGGCGATGTCACGTTCGATGACTTGGTCGCTGCGGTCGCGCTGTATCGTCCGGGACCGCTTGATGCCGGGCTGTGCGACGACTACATCGCCATCAAGCAGGGGAAGAAGCATCCGTATTACGAGCATCCGAATATGGCGCCTGCGTTGAAAGACACGTTCGGTGTGATCGTGTATCAGGAACAGGTGATGCAAGTTGCCCGCGACGTTGCTGGCTTCACGCTTGCCCAAGCAGACCACCTGCGGAAAGCAATGGGCAAGAAGGACAAGGAGAAGATGGCCGAAATGCGCGAGAAGTTCGTATCTGGCTGCGTCTCTGTATCCGGTATGGACGAGCGCGCCGCAGGCATGCTCTGGGACAAGATCGAGGTGTTCGCTGGTTACGCCTTCAACAAATCGCACTCAGTCGAGTATGCGGTGATCTCGTTCTGGACGATGTGGCTCAAGGTCTACTTCCCGGCGGAGTTCTTCGCCGCGTCGCTGACGGAGCTCGACAAGGAAGAGAAGCGCGAGTTGCTGGTGACCGAGGCGCGCCGGATGAACATTCAAGTCCTGCCACCGGACATCAACCATTCGAGCGCCCGTGTCGAAATCGTCGGCGAAGACAAGCTGTATGCGCCGTTCCAGGCGCTCAAGGGCATGTCGGAGAACGCAGCAGGCTATGTCGTCGACGCGCGCGCAAAGTGGGGGCGGCCATTCGCGAACCGCACCGACTTTGATGCGGCGCTGAAGTCTGCCGGCTATACCGGCCGGCACATCAACTCCGCGGTGAAGGAGAAGCTCGCGCGCATCGGTGCGTTCGCTGAGTGCGAAGGCGATCGCGTAACGGCTATGCACCCTGACCGGCAGAAAGACCGAATTGAGCTCTTGCCGGGTTTTGCGGTCGAAACTGTGAAAGCTGACCGCGCGCTGAACGCCGAGAAGCTCGCCCTGCTGCAAATCGTGCGGCTCGCTGAGGAAACACGCAGCTGCGATAAATGCTCGCTGTCGGGTGGTTGCCACCCGATGCCGCGCGTGGGTAAGACGCCGAAGTTCATGGTGGTCGCCGACAACCCGAACTGGCAGGAGGAAAAGGCGGGCAAGTTGCTCGAGGGCGACAACGCGGCGATGCTCATCAACGCACTGAAGGAGGCAGGGCTGTCGCCGCAGGACGGCTACTTCACGGCGCTGGTGAAGAGCGGCAAGCCGAAGGACCAGAAGACGCTCAAGAACGAGCAGATCAATGCCTGCAGTGAATTCCTGCAGCGTGAGCTCGACATCCTGAAACCGCCCGTTATCGTGACGCTCGGGAGCAATTCAGCGCGATTCTTCGCGCCGAGCGTGAAGGGGGCAACCGCCGAGCTCGCAGGGAAGGTCGTGTATGACCCGAAGCGCGATGCGTCGATCGTGTTCGGCATCAACCCGGCGCAGATCTATCACGATCCGGGCAAGTATTCCGTATTGCAGACCGTGGCGGCGAAAACCGCCGAACTTATCTCGTAACAGAAGGAACGATCATGACTCAGACCGCCGCAATGACCGTCAATCAGATGGCGCAGATGGTGGGCAATATCGACAAGCCGGCCGTCGAAGGTGCTGTCGAACAACTGGCTCCGGCTGCGCCCGTGCCGGCAGACCAACCGAACGAACATGGACTGCGCGTGTTCGTCGACGCGGCGCAGCTCAAGCACGATCTACAGGTCAATCCGAACGATCTCGACGAAGCCGTCATCAGCCAGGCGCCGATGTTCGTGCATTACGCACAGCAGGCAGCGTTGGCGAGGCGTCAGTGGGAGAAGTGCAAGCTGGCCGCTGACGTGATGGAGTCGACGCTCGATTCCGCATGGCGCAAGAAGTTCGTTCTGGACGGCCTGAAGGCGACCGAGAAGATGGTCGAGAACGCGGTGAAGTCCGATCCGCGCATGATTGCGGCCCAAACCAAGGTGATCGAGGCCCGCGCGCTCTACGACATCGCGAACGATGCTCGCGAAGCCTACATGCAGCGCAAGGACATGATCGTGCAGGTATCGGTGGATCGCCGGCGCGAGCGCGAGGGTCAACTGCGGATCATGCAGGCGCGTGAAGCCGACAACGCGACGACCAGCGCTCGCGACCGTGCGCTCGCCGCAGAGCAGGCGCGGATGCAGCAAGCATCCTAGCGGATGCCTTCGTTTTAATCTATAAAGTAAGTCACGACTGACTATAATTATGATGTGAGACGGGCAGACTAGCACTCCGCCCGTCAATCAAACTGTTCGTAACTTCCGACTTAACTGTCACTGAAACTGTTCAAGGAAACTTACATGAGCACCGCAGCACTGATGGAACTCCTCCAAAAGCGTAAGGCCGAGACGGGTGGTCAAAAGACCATCAAGCCGAAGGCCGGTCGCAACCGTTACCGCATCCTGCCCGGTTGGCGCGGGAACGGTGATCCGCTCTTCTATCACGACTTCGGTCAGCACTTCATCAAGGATGCTGCGGGCCAGGTGAAGGCGGTTTACATCTGCACGGATCGCACGTTCGGTCGCCCGTGCGAGGTGTGCGATGCAGTCGCGACCGCGATGGCGTCGACGACGGACGACGTGACGAAGAAACGCATCGAAGAATCGAAGGCAAGCGGCCGCGTGCTGCTGAACGTCCTCGAACTCGACGGCACGAACGCCGGCGTGCCGCAGATCCTCGAAATCCCGCCGACCGTATTCAACGGCAACAAGGGCGTGGGCGGCATCATCAGCCTGTTCGACGAATGGCCGAACCTGCTGGATCCGAACACGGGCTGCGACATCATCATCGAGAAGTCGGGCGCCGGTAAGGACACCCGCTACGGTGTGCAGGTCGCGGGCGGGTCGAAGCCGGTTCCGGCGGATGCGCTGACGAAGCTGAACAACCTGGACGACTTCGTGAAGCAGGAAAGCGAAGCGGCCGCACAGCGCGCACTGACGCAGGTTCGTGCGATCGCGGGTCTGCCGGCCCCGACGGGTGCGGCGCTTGGCTACTCGTCGGCCGCCATCGCGGCGAATCCGTATGCGGCACAGCCGGCACCGGCAGCGTGGGAAGTCGACGAGACGCAACTGATCGGCGGTGTGGGCGCGGCGGCAGCTCCTCCGGTGGTCGCGGCAGCGGCAGCGGCAGCGGCAGTTGCACAGCCGGCGGTTGCGGTTGAAGCGGCAGCGGTCGTTCAGCCTGCGGTTGCTCAACCGGCTGTCGCAGCCGTTGCGCAGCCCGCAGTCGCAGCAGCGGTTGCTCAACCGGCAGTCGCCCAACCGGCTGCAGCGGTTGCCCAACCGGCTGCAGCGGTTGCTCAACCGGCAGTCGCGCCGGCGCCGCCGGCGCCGCCGGCGGCGCCGGCGGCACCGGCGGCACCGGCTGTTGCGGGCGCCTCGACGGGCGATGCCGAGCTGGACGCACTTCTCGCCGGCCTGCAGTAAGCGGTAGGCAGGTCGAAACTTGCGGCGGGTCACAAGCCCGCCGCTTTTTCATTCAGGGGTGAGAAGTGGCGAACACTGTTCTAATCGACGCCAACTCGATCGGTCGTGCTGCGCATGCAGCGACCAAGCTGACAGTCGGGCGGTTTCAGACCCAGGCGATTTACAACTTCCTGCGCACGATGTCGGCAGTGGGGCGTGAATACCGCGGCTGGAACTTGCTGGTTCTGTGGGACGGTCGCGCCGACCATCGATACGCGATCTATCCCGACTACAAGGGCAAGCGCAAGGACGCCCTTGCCGACCCCGAGAAAGCAGCAGACCGCGCTGCCTATGAGGCGCAAGGCCCGTTCATTAAGAAGTCGCTGGAGTATCTGGCGATCCCCCAAATGACGAATTCTGCGCTCGAGGCCGACGACCTGGCCGGCTACTTCGTGCCGCGCCTCACCGCACGTGGGCACGTCCAGCTCATCACGGGTGACTCGGACTGGCTTCAACTGGTAAACGAACGCTGCGCCTGGTTCGATCCGCGCAACGATGGAAAACGCGTGACGCACCAGGACTTCTTCCAGCAAACGGGGTTCTTCAGCCCGCGCGAATACCTCGAAGGCAAGGCGCTGATCGGGGATACGAGCGACAGCATCACGCCCGCCGGTGGCATCGGCGAGAAGGGAGCACCGGAATTCATGGCGCAGTTCAGGTCGATGGCCGAGTTCTGGCGTCAATGCGACGCGGGCGAGTTCGTTCCCCGCTTGAAGGCTCATAAGCGGCTCTGGCAAGGCACCAGCCCGTATACGAAGGAAGAGTGGGAAGCACAGTTCCAGGCCGACCCTGAATGGGATGAGAAGGCACTAAAGAGGGCGCAGAAGAAGCACACGGATGCGTGGCCCGGCCAAGCTCGGGCGAACTGGATGCGGAACATGCGTCTCATGAACCTGCTTGAGCAGCCGCATCCCGACCCGACGAAGACAACGATCACACCGGGGGCGCTGAACGAAGAGGCGTTCCAGGCCCTGTGCGACAGGCTGGTGTTCGCGTCGATTCGACGTGAATACGGGCATTTCATTGAACCGTTCCGAGAACGCTGGGCAGCACGACAGCAGCGGGCGGCGTAAAGAGGTTTCTACAGTGGAAGAGATTGTGATTCGAAAGGATGTTCCGATACCGCCGCGACAGGTGGTGTGGTCGAACTATCTGAAGCTGCTCGACGTGGGGCACTCGTTCCTGATACCGGCCGACGTTGACCTCGAGAAGGCGAGGAGCGCGATCCGCGTAGCAGCACACCGTGTGGGTATCCGGGTGTCAATCCGAAAAGACGAAGAAGGCCGCACCGGTGTGTGGCGTGTTAAAGACGACAGCAAGGAGTAAGGCATGAGTTTGGCAGACGATCTGGCGAAGGCAATTTTGGGCGCTGTTGGCGAGAACGACGAAGAGCTGGAGGTTCCCGGCTACATCGACACCGGCTATGAGCCTCTGAACGAAATCCTCTCGGGCAACCCGAAGGACGGCGGTATTCCGATGGGTCGTATCATCGAGATTTTCGGGCCGTCGAGCTCGGGCAAGACCTGGCTTGCCACGCAGATCATGCGCCGATCGCAGGAAATGGGCGGTGTCGCACTGTTCATGGATCACGAGCTCACGTTCCAGGTTCCGTTCGCGGTGCGCAGCGGCCTGAACGATCAGTTCCCGTTCTTCATCTACAAGCGCCCGGATACGTGGGAAGCTTCGAATACGATGGCGCTGCAAGCTGCTGAAGCGATCCGCAAGAGCAAGAAGCTCGATCCGCTCGCGCCGATCGTCGTTGTGTTCGATTCGGTCGCCGCGATGATCCCGCAGTCCGTGTTCGAGAAGGGCATCACGGACTACAACATGAACGACACGACTGCGCTCGCCCGCGTGTCGTCCACGACGCTGAAGGCAATCAACCAGCAGGCGGCGAAGCTGAACATCACGATCATCTACCTGAACCAGATCCGCACGACGCCGGGTGTGGTGTATGGCGATCCGACGCGCACGCCGGGCGGTTCGGCATTCGAGTTCTACGCGACGCACCGCCTCGCGCTCGGGAAGAAGTTCATCTATCAAAAGGTGGGCGGCAAGAACGAGATCGTCGGACAGTTGATGGGCATCGAAACCAAGAAGAACAAGCTGGCGCGCCCGCGTCAGGAAGTCGATCTTCGCCTGCAGTTCGAGGACGACGGCATGACGACGGTGAACCTGACGCTTTCCCTGATCGAGCACGCAATCGCGGTCGGAAAGCTCAAGAAGCTCACCACCGGTCGCGTCGAATGGGTCAACGGGAATAGCTACCCGCCGAAGCAGCTCGCCGAAATTGTCGATACGGGCGGCCTGAAGCCGGTTCTGCTGCACATGCTGTATCCGAGCCACTACCCGGCGCCGACCGCAGCACCGGCAGTTCCTGCACCGGCAGCAGCGTAAAACGCGGAGCGCCTCACTACATTCAGGGTATCTCGAACCTGAATGAGTGAGGCGATATGAACCATCACGTAATCGAATTTGCGCCGCCGGCCGAAGGGCTCGACGGCGTTTTGCCGTTCAACACATTTCGCATAGGCAAGGTGTGGGCGGGCCGCGTGAAGGACGGTGACACCGTCTACCTGATGGACAAAAAGAAGATGCTGATCTTCGGACGCGCCACGGTGGGAGCTGTCTTCACGGGCAAGCTGCGCGAGCTCGCCGAGACGCACGCGGTATTCAACCACAACCAGATAGACAACCCTGACGTGGAGAGCGCGCCCGCACGTCTGATCGCGAACATGCAGAAGCGCTACGGGCCGCACATCGCTCACGACAATAAGCTCACCACCGTTATTTACTTGAGACGAATTCCCGATGAAACCGAACATTCCGATCACACTCCCTGAAGACTGGACCGTTGAGCCGTATGGGGTCGAGGACGCAGTGACCATCGTCGCGCCGGGCCGCAGTGGCTTCGTCACCGTGGCAGAAAAGCGGCGCAACTTCATGCTCGGCACGGGCCTGCCGCGCCGTAGCGCCCTCGGGTCCATCAATTACAGCGGGCGTGGCTGGCGGGCAAAACTGTTCACAGCGGCGGTCGAGTCGCTCCAGCGTGCGATCGCCGGCACTGGCGAGAACGACGAGACGCGCCGAGCGCTGTATGGCAGGTGAAACGAAGGTCAAGGATTACGTGCCGTCGCCCTGCGGCACGTATCAGGCCGCGAAGGTGAAAAAGGGCAGGGCGCTCTTCGGCGAGATCCGCAAGTATCCGAACGGAATGACGATCTATTGGGCCTTCCGAAAGCCCGACGAGGTCTTCCTCGAGCTCGACGCGTGGGCGATCGATACCGAGACGGTGCGCGTCATCAAATCGAAGGGCTGCACGCATATCGGAGTCCTGGTCACGAACGGGGATCGATACCTGACCACCATCGAGCGCATGACCGACAAAGACGCGGGCGCCATCGTCCTCAACTATAGCAACCACGTAGGGCGACAGGGCAAGGTCGGGGCGCGGCAGTGGTATTTGCCGCGCTCGCAGTTCGTCCAGTCGCTCGCGCCTGCTGAGGCGACGATCGACCTTATGCGGATTCGCGGGCGACAATAATAAGTCGCAAGTGATCTATTTGATACAATTCAACATTGTCAACCAACACAAGGGAAGGCGAATGGTTTTAGCGTCCGCGCTTTTGTGCCTGGCACTCAATGTGTATTACGAGAGCCGCTCTGAACCCATCCTGGGGCAATACGCCGTTGCTGCGGTTACGATGAACCGCGCGGATGGCGACAAGAACAAGGTATGTGAAGTCGTCACGAAGCCGCATCAGTTCAGTTGGACGAAGCGCCGCGTGCGTCGCAACGGTGACAGCTACACGCTGGTCAAGTCTGCCGCTCCGAAGGACGAAGAAGCATGGGAGGTCGCGAAGAAGGTTGCGTGGCAGACCCTGCACGGCCACAAGGTTGATGTGACGCACGGGGCGACGTTCTATCACGCCAACTATGTGCGCCCGGCATGGAGCAAAGAGTTCAAGCGCTCGGCCGTGATCGGGAAGCACATTTTTTACACTCAAACATAAGTCAGCACTGACTATAATAAATGTGTAGCACCTATTTTTAACCACTCAACACACCAGGAACACCATGAAGGCAACTTCGTTTCTTTCCTTTCTCTTCTGCATCGTGATGCTGCTCGCGATCCCGTTTGCTCCGCTGGCCGGAGTCCATCACGCGAGCGCCGAGAGCTTCGCTGCGTATCTCTGCGGCTGCGTCGCGGTTCTGTCGATCGTCCGTATGTTCGCCCGCGGCGGCGTCAAGGCGGTCGAGGTTCCCGCACCGGGCTTCCGACGATACCTCTTGGTCCTGTATCGGATGTTCGATGCAAGCCTGTTCCTGACGCTCGCCTATCACGGGCACTTCATCGTTGCCTCGCTCGTCGGAATGGTCTTGGCGATGCAGCTTGGCGCGTTGTCCGCCGTGCTGAGCACCGAGGCGGATCTCGAGGACAGTCTTCGCAAGGCAGCCGGTAACGGCGAGGGTGCGCCGAAGGAACCGATCGACGTATCCGAATTGTCCGCCCGTGTCGATTCGTTGGCTGCGTCGGCAGCGAACAACACTGCCGCGATTCACGCGGAGCAGGTTTCGCGGATGACAACCGATGCGCGGATGGAACCGCAAGCGCAGCCCGCCTGATTCAAAGCTGTGAAGACCGGGGCCGAGTGCCCCGGTTTTGCATCCAGTGATCGAAATTCAGAATGCCCGTATGGGCACAATCAACGAGGTAAAAATGAAGCCATACGGCGTCATCAGCGACACCCACAACCATAACTGGAACGCCTTCTCGCACGTCGGCGAGGATCTGGTGAACAACCGCCTGAAGATGATCCTGGACGACACCGAGCGGTGCGCTCGTGAAGTGGTTGCTGCGGGTGGTGACACGGTTTACCACGGAGGCGATCTGTTTCACGTTCGCGGCTCGATCGAGCCGAGCGTGCTGAACCCGACGCGCGATCGCTACGAGCACATTTACCGCACATACGGCGTGAAATTCAAGCTGCTCCCCGGCAATCACGATCTTGAGCATCGCCATTCGAACCGCGTCGGGAACGCAGTCGAAGCGATGCGCAGCGGGTGGATCGACGTCGAGGACGACTGGTTCGAATACGCCGAGAATCGCGTAGTCATGGTGCCCTGGATCGAGCGGGTCGAAGACCTGAAGGAGAAGCTGAAGGGCATCGCGGAAGTCATGGGCGACAACGGCGCCATCGACAGCTACGACCTCATCATCCACGCGCCGATCGACGGCGTCATCGCGGGGCTGCCGGATCACGGGCTGACGGGCGAATGGCTCGCGGACCTGGGATTCAAGCGCGTGTTCTCCGGCCACTATCACAACCACAAGGAAATCGTGCCGGGCAAGGTCTGGTCGATCGGCGCGCTGACGCACCAGACATGGGGTGACGTTGGCTCGAAGGCCGGCTTCCTCATCGTGACGGAAAACGAGGTGAAGTGGCACAGCACCAATGCACCGGAGTTCGTCGACATCGAAGCGGGCATGGACCCGGTCGAGGTGCAACTGCGGTGCGACGGCAACTACGTCCGCGTGAAGGTCGTCGATGCAAAGCCGTCCGAGGTGTCGGCAATCCGCGATGCGCTCATGAAAGCGGGCGCGCTGGGAGTGCAGGTCAACGTCGTGAAGTCCGCTTGCACGACTCGCGCTACGGCAAGCACCGTGAAAGCGGGCGCGTCGGTCGAGGTGTCGGTGACGAGCTACATCAAGAGTGGCAGCTTCGAGCATGCCGATCTGGTGGCTCAGGAAGCGATCAAAGTTCTGGCGGAGGCAGTCTAAATGAGCGTTCGAGCAACATTCTGGATGCGGGACTTCGACGCGAATCCGCTCGTTATCACCGCCGGCCAGTGCGTGCCGCACCACTCCGGCGCTGAGAATCGACTGGTGCGTGTGGACGTCAACGATCCCGAGCCGGTGAAGGCAATCTACGTCAACGCATCTGACGTTGTCGCATACAAGATCGAGGAGCTGTAATGGATTTTCTGAAACTGCGCGCGGTCAACTTCCTGACGCTGGGCGACACGGGCGACATGCCGCTCAAGGATCGCGGCCTGATCGCGATCATGGGCGAGAACAAGGACGACTCGTCGGCGAAATCGAACGGGTCGGGCAAATCCTCGATCGCTGACGCATTGTGCTGGGCGCTTTTCGGGTCGACAGCTCGTGGCGAGTCGGGCGACTCGATCATCAACCGGAAGGCGAAGAAGAACACATACGCCGCAGTGACCGTGCAGGATGGCGAGTCGATCTATGAGATCCGTCGGCACCGCAAGGACAAGCAGTTCAAGAACGGGACGACCATCACGGTCTGGAACCCGGCCGATCACTACTTCAACAGCGGTGCCGGCGAGCGGATCGAGAAGGGCACCGAGAAGGAGATCCAGTCTCAGATCAACGAAATCGTCGGCTGCACCTATGAGGTGTTCAAGGCGGCGATCTACGCGGGGCAGGAAGACATGCCCGACCTGCCGAAGATGACAGACAAGCCGCTCAAGATGCTTATCGAGAAGGCTGCCGGCATCGAACGTCTCGAGAAAGCCTATGAGATTGCGGGCAAGAAGCGGGACGCCGCGGTGGCGGCTATCGAGTCGTCGAAGAAGCAGATCGAGAATGCCGAAGCCCACATCATCAACTGGAAGGTGTCGCTTCAGCAGGCGGAACAGCAGCACGCTCAGTTCGAGGCCGCGCGGCCGGACGTGCAGAAGGGGTGGGTCGAGCGTCAGGATGCGATCGCAGATGCGATGCGCAAGAACTTTACGACCTATCAGAACATGAAGGAGCCGGAGCTGATAGCGGAGCGTGATTCGCTCCAAGCGCAGCTGGCCGACCACAACAAGCTCCTTCAGCAGCGTGACGCACTGATCCGCGACGAGAACAACGCACGTCATGCGCTCACGGTGGCACAGACTGAGCTCGGTTCGATCCGAACACGGGTTGTTGCGCTGACAGAGGCGATCAAGAACGCGCCGGAAGCTATGTCGAAGCCGTGCGGGGAATGTGGAAAGCCTCACACGCCGGACGAACTGGACACCTTCATTACGCATCAGAAGACGAAGGCAGCCGAGGTCGCGACCGAATACCAGGCAAAGCGCGCTGAGGTCGAGACGCTGGAAGCAAAAGTTACCGCGGCTGGTAAGGCGGTGGCGGACTACGCGGCGACGATTCCCGACGTCTCCGCGGTGTCGGCGCGCGTCGCCGAGCTCAACACCCACATCAGCTCGGCGCAACATCTGAAGAACGTCCTGCAACAGCAGAAGAACGAGCACGACCGATGCGCGACGCAAGCTGCGGCTGCGCTGACGGCGGTCAATCCCCACCAGTCGGCCGTCGACATGGGCAAGCAGCAGATCGAAGCGCTCGAGAAGCAGGTGGCAGACGTCAAGGCGGCGCAGGAACCGCTTCTGCAGGCCGCCGAAGTCGCGGAGAGCGTCGTGAAGGTATTCGGGCCGGCGGGCGTGCGCGCTCAGATCCTCGATACGGTGACTCCGTTCCTAAACGACCGCACGTCCGACTACCTGTCGGCTCTGTCGGACGGGAACATCAGCGCAGTCTGGTCGACGCTGGCGAACACGACAAAGGGCGAGGCCCGAGAGAAGTTCCACATCGACGTGGAGAATGCCGAGGGCGCAGACAACTTCGGCGGGCTGTCGGGCGGCGAGAAGCGCAAGGTGCGACTCGCGACCATGCTCGCGCTGCAAGACCTCGTGGCGTCGCGAGCAGCCAAGCCCATTTCTTTGTGGGTCGGTGACGAAATCGACGATGCGCTCGACAACTCGGGCCTCGAGCGTCTCATGACCGTGCTGGAGCAGAAGGCGCGGGAGAAGGGCACCGTTCTGATTATCAGCCACGAATCGCTGTCCGACTGGTGCGACCAGACTGCGACGGTGACGAAAAGTGGAGGCGTGTCGACGGTATCGGGGGCGCTGTGTCACGCGTGATCCCATTCGGTGTGTCGGCCCCGAACGCGTCCACCCACACAACGAAGGCTCCGACGCTCGACGGGATTCTCGCGGCGATGGAGAAGCTGAACGCCACTATGCCCGGAGGCGTTCAGCTCGCAGCTAAGGAGGAGCAACAGATGGAAGACAAGCAAGCACAAGCGGTGAAGTTGGCCGCGATGTTCTGTGACGAGGCTCGGCGGGTATTTCAGCCCGCAGACGGTTTCAAGCTGTCCGGGCCGGCAACGCTGACGATCAAGACGCGTCAGGGGCAATACAAGAAGAAGGCATTCATTGGCGACGAGGCGTTCTCGTTCTCGTCGGCATACGCAGGCAAACGGGGCGATGTGATCGGGGTGTTCAAGTCCCGTGTGCCGGTCGACTGGTCGTTCATGGAAATGCCGCTCAACGAGGCGTGTGACGGCCTGAATGGCTTCAAGGCGTTCGCCGACTCGTGTGCCGGCGGCAGCATCGGCGAGGCAATCGAAAACATGGACGCAGCGGTCGTCGCCGCGAAGGCAGCTGAGCGCAGTGCTCAGATGGCTGACCCTGCGTTCGCAAGCTGGTAACCCACTCAGAAGGAATCACCATGAGCAGCATCATCAAGGTGGCGGGACTGGACCCGTCGATGAGCAACTTCGGGATCGCACTCGCGGACCTGGACATCGACAACATGGAACTCAAGGTCACTGACCTGATCCTGGTCGAAACGGAGCCCGATTCGACCAAGCAGGTGAAGAAGGTGTCGGACGATCTCCGACGCGCCTATGAGGTGCGCGAGGGCATGCTCAAAGCACTGCAAGGGCGCGCTCATGTCGCGTTCTCCGAAATCCCGCTGGGGAACGCCGCCAAATACAACAACGCGATCTTCAACGCCGGCTTCGTCGTCGGCGTGCTTGCGAGCTGTCCGATCCCGATCATCGAGGTCTTCCCGATGGACGTGAAGATGGCAGCAGTGGGGCACCGGCAAGCCGCGAAGGAGGAAATGATCGAGTGGGCCGTGACGAAGTATCCGGCCGCGCCCTGGAAGACCCGCACCCTGCGCGGTAAGCCCGTGCTCACGAAGAGCAACGAGCACTTGGCGGACGCGGTTGCCGCGATTCATGCGGGCATCGAGACACGCGACTTCGAACAGATGATCGCGATGCGCCGGTCGCTGCTCGCAGCGTAAAGCAGCCCCGCCAAACTACACTGAAATCAAGGGTCGCTCAGCGACTTTTTATTTGGTCTGGAAGATAAGTTAACGCTGACTTATACTCCCAGACCCTCCTTCTCCAACGAATAGATACAGCATGCAAGAAGTCGTAAAGCGTGATGGCTCCCGCGAGCCGCTCCAGATCGAGAAGATCCAAAAAGCAACTGCTTGGGCCTGCGCCGGCCTGAACGTCTCGCAGTCGGAGCTGGAAACCAGCATCGGCCAAATGTTCTTCGACGGTATCTCGACCGCCGACATTCACCGCGCGACGATCCTCGCCGCGGCTGGCCTCATCAGCACGGAAGCCCCGGACTACACGTTCGTAGCGGCCCGCCTCCTGAAGCAGCAGATCTTCAAGGAATCGCACAACTCGATTCACTATCCGCGCCTCGCGGGATATCTTGCTTCGGCCGTGCGTGCGCAGAAGCTCTCCCCGGATCTGATCGACGGCCGTTTTGACTTGGAGGCGCTCGACGCGGCAATTTGCCCGGACCGTGATGACCTGTTCGACTATCTGGGTTTGCAGACCCTCGCGGATCGCTACTTCATCCGCGAGACGCCTGACGGCCGCATTCTCGAAATGCCGCAGCATTTCTGGATGCGTGTCGCGATGGGCCTCGCATTGCGCGAAGACGATCCGACCGAGCGCGCGATCGAGTTCTATCACGTGCTGTCGCAGTTCTACTTCGTGTCGTCGACGCCGACGCTGTTCAACTCCGCCACGCTGCATCAGCAAATGTCGTCTTGCTACGGCAACAAGGTGGGCGACTCGATCGTCGCCGACGAGGGCGAGCACGAGTTCAATTCGATCTATGGCGCGATCACGGAATGCGCGCTGTTGTCGAAGTATGCCGGCGGCATCGGCACGGACTGGACCCCGGTTCGCGGCGCCGGCGCCCACATAAAGGGCACGAATGGAAAAAGCTCGGGCGTCGTCCCCTATCTGAAGGTCTACAACGACACCGCGGTCGCCGTGAATCAGGGCGGTAAGCGCAAGGGCAGCTTCGCGCCGTATTTGGAAACCTGGCACCCGGACCTGCCGAAGTTCCTACTGCTGCGCAAGAACACGGGCGACGAGCACGAGCGTGCCCACGATATCTTCCCGGCCAACTGGATCCCCGACCTGTTCATGGAGCGAGTCGAAGCCCGCGGCATGTGGCGCTTCTTCGATCCGTCGCAGCACCCGGACCTGCATGAGCTCTATGGCGATGCGTTCAAGGCGCGCTACGAGGAGCTGGAGGCGGCCGGCGCATACGTTGGCGAGGTTGAAGCGATCAAGCTCTGGCGCGACATGCTGACGGCGTTGTTCGAGACGGGTAACCCGTGGATGACGTGGAAGGACGAGTGCAATCGTCGGAATCCGCAGTCACACGTTGGTGTGGTCCACAACTCGAATCTCTGCACCGAGATCGTTCTGAACAACTCGGAAGACGAGACGTTCGTGTGCAACCTCGGTTCGGTTAACGTCGGCCGCGTCAACCCGTTCGACCACCCGAGGCTGTTTCACCGCGTCATCAAGACCGGCATGCGGATGCTCGACAACGTGATCGATATCAACTTCTACCCGAGCGACCGGGCGAGGGCAGCCAACATGCGGCACCGCCCGGTGGGCCTGGGGCTGATGGGTTTGTCCGACCTGATGGCGCAGAAGGGCATCGATTGGGAGTCGGATGCCTGCCTCGATCTAAACGACGAGCTGTTGGAGCGGCTGTCGTATGAAGCAATCAGCGCGTCGTGTGACCTGGCTGTCGAGCGCGGCGCATACAGCACGTTCGAGGGTTCGAAGTGGTCGCAGGGCATTCTTCCGATCCACACGGCGCGTGACCAGTCGATGACGATGCCCGGAAAGTGGGTCGAGCTCCGCAACCGCGTCATGTCGTATGGGATGCGCAACAGCAACACGATGGCGATTGCGCCGACCGCGACGATCAGCAACATCGTGGGCGCATCACCCTGTATCGAGCCGAACTTCGAGCGCTTCTCGTCCAAGAAGAACATGGGCGGCAAGTTCCTCGTGATCGCGCCGTCGCTGCGCTTCTCGGACACGATCAAGACCGCGTTCGAAATTGACCCTACGTGGATCGTGAAGGCTGCGGCCCGCCGGCAGAAATGGATCGATCAAGCGCAATCCACGAACATCTGGATTAAGGCCGGCACGAAGGGCAAGGATCTGTCGGCCCTCTACATGCTCGCGTGGAAGCTGGGCCTGAAGACGACCTACTACCTCCGCACGCAGAGCGCAGAGCAAGCGAAGACGGTCGATGCGCCGGCTGAAGCGCCCGCTCAGGACATGATGGAAGCGGAAGTGGGGGCTGGGCTCTGCTCGGTGACGAACCCCGACTGCACGTCCTGCCAGTAACCTGAATACGGGCCGGGAAACCGGCCCTTCCTTTCCATGAGCAACGTCATTCAGTTCCCGCAGCGCAAGAGCGCACCCGAACCCGTCGAAAAGTCCCAAGCGGCGCAGGAGAAGCCAACTCTCGCACAGGTGGGGTTCGCGCACTCTTTGGTAGGACAAGCGCTGCTGTTCTATGCAAATCAAGGGTTTGACCACGGAAGGCGCGCGCAAAAGGCGCTTGCGGCTATGAACGGTGCCCTTTCGTAACCAAGGAAGTCTCCATGAGCAACCACGCACAAATCATCAATGATCGCCGACTTGCGTTCGGCCCGAAGTCCGACCTGATGGCGATCTCGCCCGCGAAGCACAAGTGGGCGCGCGACCTCTGGCGAAAGATGAAAGCCAACAATTGGGATTTGCACGAGACGGATCTCACGGACGATGGCCCGTGCTATCGCAATCGCCTGACCGAGGGCGAGCGGTTCGCCTACGACAGTGCATTGTCGTTCGCGTCGAATCTCGACGGCATTCAACTGCACAACCTCGCGAACATCGAGGCGTGCATCACCAGCCCCGAAGTCGAAATGTGCATCAAGCGCCAGATGTATGAGGAGGCGCTGCACGTCGACGCATACAGCGAAATGGTGGAGACGGTGTCGGCTGACCCGATGTCGGTCTACATGCGTTTCGAGCGTGACGGGATGCTGGCGGCGAAGAACGAGCACATTCTGCGCCAAGCTCGCATCCTCGCCGGCGAGAGGACGCCCGTGCAGTTCGCCCGATCGATCGTCGCCAACGTCGCGCTCGAGGGCATCTACTTCTACAGCGCGTTCCTCGTCTTCTACGCACTCGCCCGCAACGGGAAGATGATCGGCTCGGCCGATAGCGTGAAGCTGATCCATCGCGACGAGCGGACGCACCTGGACCTGTTCGCGAAGATGCACGAAACGATGAAGCAGGAGCGCCCGGAGCTCTACGACGCCGAGTTCTACCGCGATGCCGAACTGCTGCTGCGCGACGCGGTGGAGCTCGAGTCGAAGTGGGGCGCCTACATCACGAGCAAGGGCGTGCTGGGCCTCACCGCGCCGATCGTGACCGGCTTTCTGCAGGACCGTGCGAACGAGTGCGCGAAGCTCATCGGCATGCCGGAACTGTATCCGGGCGTGAAGACGCCGGTGCCGTGGTTCGTGCCGTTCTCTCAGGGTGAGGAGGTCAACTTCTTCGAGGGGAAGGTGGCCGACTACGCCGTGGGGACGCTGACGGATTGGGACTGAGCCCCTCATTTTCTCGGTGAAAGTAAGTAATCGATGACTATAATTGATTGCATAGATCTCGCCCTAGCAGCGGGATTCGTCGCCGATAGTTGGTCCATCGACGCGAATTGAGAATCAAGGTCGGGCGCTATGCCCGACCTAACCTGAAGTCATTGAAACCGTTTCGATATCGAGTAGCGCACCGGCGCCTGTCTCCGGTAGCGGCCTCAATGCCTTCACCACACAGGAGAAACACATGCCGAAGGGGCGCATCACCGTCACGTTCGACTACGACATCGACCCGAAGAACTATCCGAGCTGCACGACCACGCAGGAAATGGTCGCATTCGACGCCCTCAGCTATCACGAGGATCTCGATCATCTGATCGCGGCTTTGTTCGACAGCGAGCCGACCATTACCGGCACGGTCATCGAAGACTAAGGAAAAGCAATGATCGAATTGAACGGAAAGGGCTGTCGCGTGCGCGTGATCGCGGACAGCGTCGCGAACACGATGAACAACGACGCACGCATCACGACGCTGGAGCTGCGCTACTGGCGAGCGATCCACGCCGAATTCATGACGCACCGCGTGTTCAGCCGGAACGCCGGTTCGTCGCGAGCGATCCCCATCGCAAAGATCATCGAGCAAGTGTGCACCGACCCGGCCGGCCCGATTCATTGGGGCGCAAACCAGCGCGGCATGCAGGCGGGCGCCGAGATCGACTCTCCGGTTCTGGTTGGCGTCTACGACGAATTCGACAACCCGTCGGACGAGCCGCTGTTTCGTTTCGGCACGACCGAAGCCTCCCCGCAGGAAGCGTGGCGTCTTGCGGCTCTCGACGCCGCAGCAAATGCGGAAGCCTTCGCGAAGGCGGGATATCACAAGCAGCTGGTGAACCGCCTGCTCGAGCCGTTCCAATATATCAACGTCCTGGTTACCGCGACCGACTGGCACAACTTCTTCGAGCTGCGCGACCACGCGGACGCGCAACCGGAGATTCAAGACCTCGCTCGCACGATGAAGGCGGCGATGGATCAGTCGACTCCCATCGTTCGCAAGGGCAACGCGGGCGACCCCGATGCGTGGCACCTGCCGTATGTGCTCGATTCCGAGCGTGAGCTGATCCGACTCGACGTGCTGAAGAAAATCTCGACCGCGCGCTGCGCCCGCGTTTCCTACGAGCCTTTCGACGGCAACGCGGCACCCGAGAAGGAGCTGGAGCGTTACAACCTGCTCGTCGGCAGCAAGCCACTGCATGCGAGCCCGACCGAGCACCAGGCATCCCCGCTCTTGAAAGGCATGGAGCGTAGTCGAAATTTCCGGGGCTGGAAGCAGTATCGCGAGGACGTGGAGGTCCACGTTGCTCGTGAAGAGATCCAGGCATTGACGCGCACGGTATGAATACCTTCCTGGAGTGGATCAAGGGCTCGCGGTGGCGAATGTCGCTGTCCCACTGCTTCGAGGGACTGCTGATCCAGGCACCGGTCACGCTGTTGACCGGCAACGAATGGTTCGGCGCCTTCGGCGTGGTCATCTGGTATTGGTCGCGCAAAAAACTGGAGGCTGAAACGAGCATCGAAAAGGCTGGGCAGACGCACGTCGATACGTGGGCAGCCGGCTGGTTCCCGTGGCAGTGGGACGCCTACATGGTGCTGGACGTTGTGCTGCCCGCGCTGACTTCCTTCCTGATCGCTTACCTGATCGCGATCTGGGCCTGACTACAAAGAAGTAACACCCTTCACTGACACAAGGAGCATTACATGGACAACTCGACCTACCGCAACCGCGTCCTCGAAACCGAATCGAAGCCGGGCGCGCTCAACTTCGGCCCGGCGACGCTGCTGGTCGCCCTGAACATGGCCGTCGCGGCGACGATGGTGCTGGATCAGGTCAAACGCGCGATCTACTACGGCAAGGAAATGGACCCGAACAAGGCGCTCGATTCGCTCGGCGTCATGCAGAGCGCGGGGGAGTCGCTGAAGTTCACGATCGGCACCGGCCGCTACCGTGACCCGATGGACGTCCATTTCTTCATGGACAAGCTGCCGAAGGAGGTCGTCCAGCAGATCAATCCGCAGAACGTCGACATGCGCCTGCTTCACGCTGCGCTGGGCGGCTTCACCGAGTCGGGCGAGTTCATCGAGGCGCTGCTGCCGACGCTGCTGGGCAAACCGGTCGACCGAGTGAACGTCGCGGAAGAGCTGGGCGACGCAAACTGGTATGGCGAAATCGCGCTCGACGCGCTGGGCCTGACCCGCGAAGAGGTCAACGCAGCTAACATCAAGAAGCTGCAGGACAAGAAGGCGGGCCGCTACAAGGCCGGCACGTTCCTCTCGGACGACGCGGTCAACCGCGACACGGGCGCCGAACGCGCGGTGCTGGAGGAAGCGGTTGCATGAAACGTAAGACCCTGTTCGACATAGCTTTCTATGTCGTCATGGTCTTGGCGCTCCTGGTCGCTCTTGCGGCTGGGAGCGTTTTTGTTGGTGTCGTCGTGAAGTGGTGGAAAACCGGCTTCCCGACTAACGGCACCTACACCGTGACGATCCAGCACTACAGCAACAACAAGGAGGTGGAATGATCAGTTTGCTCGGCGCGCAACGAACCGGAAAGACCACACTGGCGAAAGCATACGCTGACGCAGCCGGTATCAAGTTCGTGCCCACCAGTGCCTCGGCGACGTTCGATCGGCTCGGTTACAGCCCGAAAGCCGACTATCCATTTGAGACGCGACTCATGATCCAGCGGGAGATCCTCCGTGACGTGAATCGCCTCTACGAGCGCAGCGGCGTCAAGTTCATCACAGACCGCTCACCCATCGATCTGCTCGGCTACACGCTCGCCGACGTGCAGCGCAACAACGTTCCCTACGAGCTCGCTGCGGAGGTCGCGCGGTATGCGAACGACTGCTACGAGTGCGCCAATCGACACTTCACTGCGCTGATTCTGGTGCAACCGGGCATCCGTCCGGTGGAAGCCGAAGGGAAGGCACCCGCTAACCCGTCCTATATGGAGCACCTGAATGCGCTGATGCTCGGGCTGCTGACTGACGACCGGCTACAGACCGATCACTTCCTGATCCCGCGCCGCTACACGAGCGTCGAGAAGCGGATCGAAGCGATTACGTATGCGCTAGGGAAGTCGACGGAGCGGCACCTGGCGAAGATGGATTCGATGCTAGACAGCGGGATGATGATTCACTAGAAAGTAAGTAAATAGTGACCCAAATCCGAGAGGTGAGCACTATACTTCACTGCATAGAGGTTCACTTCTCAATCAACCAATTTGGGGATCGCAATGTCGACCAACGTCAAGCTGAGCAACCACGTCCGTGACCAGATCATCGCGAACGCGATGAAGGGCGCTTTCGAGAAAGAAAAGAAGGCTGTGGCGAAGCAACTTCAGGATCTCGCGATGGCGTGCTATCGCTCGCAGGTGAGCGAGGAAGAAGAGACAGCGGCGCGCCGTGCTCCCGTCGAGTTCCTGACGATGTCGAACGCGGTCACGCTGAATTTTCGTGACGAAAACGGCAGCCGCATCGCGTATTACAGCAACGTCGACCTGCCGAAAATCGTTCCTTTCAAGCGCGGTGGCGGAACCTTTTTGAATATCTCGAACAAGTCGCTCGTCGCAAAGAGGGACGCGTATCAGCGGGCACATGATGAGCTCGAAGCCAAGTTCGACGAGCTCCGGACTTCGATCCGCGGGATGGTCTATTCGGCAACCACGGTCAAAAAGCTGCTTGATATCTGGCCGGAGTCGGTGAACTTCCTCCCGCACAATCTGGAGAAGCCTGCACCGGCTCTCCCGGCAGTCATCGCCACCGACCTGAACAACGCGCTGAAGAAAGCGGGAGTGAAGGTCGGTGTCATCAAGCGCGCGGCACAACCGAAGGGCGGCCTCGTCGCCGTTGCGGCATGAGCGCTCCGAGCGAGTTTCCGACGATCCGCGACGAGCTGGAGCGCAAGGTCACTGATGAGGTTGAGCGCCTGGTCCTGGCCGTGCAGCAGGGCAAGCTGAGCGCGTATGGCTACCAGATGGCCCTGGAAGGGCTCTGGGGCGGTGTCGCCGGCATCGTGAGCAAGGAATCGATGGAACTGCTGTCTGCCGCGAAGCAAAGCTACCAAGGCACGCACATGATGGTCCGTGTGTTCCGGCGCGGTGAACGCAACGTCAAGCTGACATGGACGTTCGGGGAGCCCAGCTTCACGATCAGCGGCTTGTCGCCCGACAAGATGATTCGCCACGCTGCGGACGGGATGGCAAGCACGTCGATGCGCGAGTTCTCTGCATTCGCGGCGGGGATGCTGAAACAGGGATGGGAGGCGGTGTGAACGAAACCAAAGCGGGAAAGGTGGTGGTCGACTACCACCCGGCGATCGAGTTTCGCGACGGCGGGCTCAACGAGGTGATTCTGAAGGTCACTGATAGCGGCGAGTTCCAGTGGCACAAGGATGCTGATCGGATGATCGAGGAATCGGACTGCGGATTGATCTCGTCCATGAAGCACATCCTCAAGCGTCTGCGTGCATACGAAAAGGTGTCGCAAACGGGCTGAAGTCCAAAGATTTTCTGTGACTATATCGATAAGTCACAAACGACTTATCTAAAGGAAAAAACAATGCAAGGAAACGAAGTGATCCGCGCCGACGTTCAGGCGCTGCTGAATCGCACCGACGAGATTCGTATCAAGAGCGACGAGGACAAGCTCTACACGATCCTCGGTGAAATCGAGAACCTGTCGGACGCGGAGAAGGCGCCGTTCTTCGCGCAGTCGCGAAAAGGTGGTGGCGTGTTCCTGTTCGAAAGCCGCCACTTCCCCGGCCACATCGTCGAATACATCCCCGGCGTGATGGTGAACGACTCGATCTCCTGCATGTTCGAGCCGCATGCCGTGCTCGCCAGCCCGTCGACGCTGCTGAAGCTGCGCGAGGAACTGGTCGCGGAGATCGAGCGCATCCACCACGCGATTCCCGGCGCGCTTCACAAGGCGGATCCGGCACGTCACCGCCCGGTGATGCTGATCGAAATGTCCACGCTGCAGCTCGCCGACACCCTGCGCGAAACCGCTCGCGTGAAGCTGTAACGAATCCAGCGGGGCGCCGTAGGGCGCTCTGCACACTGTCTGTCACACCAACATCACTACTGAAAGGAACACACCATGACGAACCTCAAGCGCATCGCTGCATACCAGACCACCGATGGCCGCACGTTCGACGACAAGCTCGACGCGAAGAAGCACCAGATCGAGCTGGACCGTCGCGAAAAGGTCGAAAGCCTGGTTAAGGCGAAGTTCGCCGAGCTCGGAACGCCCGCCGATTCGTCCACCTATCTGGACGAAGTCACGGTCGGCGACATCGCATTGTTCATTCTGAATAACGCCGATGCGCTGCGCGAGATCCTGCCGAAGAAGGCAAAGGCAGTGAAGGCACAAGAGCCGGCGCAACCGGTCGCTGAACAGGGCGCGGCAACCAACGCCGCGGTCGAGCCGCCGGCGATCGACACGTGCGAGCAGCGTCCCGCTGCCGACTCGGTCGCGTCGGCAGCAGAGCAGGCGAAGCTGTCGCCGGCGGCGGAGTTCGCATGGCCGGCCGGCCTGTCGGCTGCGCTCAACACGACGCAAGCCGCCGTCAACTAAGCGCACCGCGCACGCCCCTGGCCGGCGACAGGGGCGCCATACCAATCGTGGAGAATTCATGAGCACATTCGAAGTTCCTGTCGTGCGCGTTCGTGTCGAACCGCACCCCAACGCTGATGCCATCGAAATCGCCCGTGTCGGCGATTTTCAATCGATCGTCCGAAAGGGGCAGTTCAAGGATGGCGCGCTCGCTGCATATCTTCCGGAGGCAGCGCTGCTGCCCGAGTGGATTTTGAAGCAACTCGGCATGTGGGACGAGGTGAGCGGAAAGGGGAAGCTGCATGGCTCGTCCGGCAATCGCATCAAGGCGATCAAGCTTCGAGGCGTGCTGTCGCAGGGCATCTGCCTGTCGCTCGGTGGCGAGGAAGGCAATGTGTTGCACTACCCCGAGCGTGAAGACGGCGCAGTTGCCCACCTCTGCTTCGAAGGCGAAGACGTCGCCGAACTCTTGGGCGTGACGAAATACGAACCGGTTGTTCCGGCGCACATGGCAGGGAAAGCGCTCGGTGCGAATCTGGACATTACGCACAAATACGACTTCGACAACCTGAAGAAGACGCCGAACCTGTTCGAAGATGGGGAGCCGGTCGTCATTACCGAGAAGATTCACGGAACGCTGCTCCAGGTGGCGGTCGTGCCGTCGTCGATGTCGGACGAGAAGTTCTACAAAGGACGCGTGGTCATCACCAGCAAGGGCTTGGGCGGCCGTGGTGTCATCCTCGACCACAACGACGAAGCGAACGTTTACGCGCAAGCCGTAAAGAAGCACTCGCTGCTCGACAAGGCCCTTGAAGTTCTCGGTCCCGTTGCTGACGATGGCAATGTTCCGGTTCTCATGTTCGGTGAAGTTTTCGGCACGGGCATTCAGGATCTCGGCTACGGGAGCACGCTCGAGTTCCGGGCCTTCGACATCTGCATGGGTGTGCGCGAGAAGGCAGTGTTTGCGGACGCAGAGAGCTTCGAGAACTTCTGCGAGACGATGGATGTGATGTCGGTTCCTGTGCTCTACATCGGTCCGTATAGCCGCGAAGTTGTGTTGAAGCATACCGACGGCAACACGACGATCGGTGGCGCGCACATTCGCGAAGGTGTTGTGGTCAAAAGTCAGACCGAAGCGCGCCACCGGCGCTATGGCCGCAAGATCGCCAAGAGCGTCAGCGAAGCCTACCTCTTGCGCAAGAACGCGACCGAGTTCGCGTAATCGACATTGCTCGAAGGCCCGGTTGCTGTCGTGTAACCGGGCTTTTTCTTGGCCGCCTGGATCGCTGTTGGATGCGCAACGCATCCGAGTGAGCGCCACGTTGCGGTCGGGAAAATGACGACATCACAACAGAGAAGCAAAGACCATGAAACCGAACTTCGAATTGCTGAAAGACGCCTACGAAATCATCGACGGCATTCCTCCCAGGAACTTCAACTTGGACACCTGGCGGAAGCATGACGACGGGGCGACCTGCGGGACTATTGCGTGCGCGGCCGGCTGGCTGACACTTCACCCGAAGTTTCAGAATCTTGGACTCAAGGTATCGAACGAGAGTAGCCCGGTTTTCAATGACAAGGAGAGCATGAGCGCGCTCGCTGATCTGTTCAGAATCGATTGGGACAACGCATTCCAGTTGTTCCGCGAAAAGCGCGTCTCCGAACTCGGGACACATAAACAGGTCTTCCTCCGGCGCCTGCGTGCATTTCTCAAGGAGCACGGCCAATTGAAGGAGCAACTCGCGGAGGCAAACCATGCAGCGGCCTAACTTCGAATTGCTCCGCGACGCGTTCGCGGTCATCGACGGGATTCCCGACAACGCGATTGACCTCTGGACCTGGCGTCTGAGGGGGCTCGAGGCCGCATGCGGGACGATTGCATGCGCTGCCGGGTGGCTCGCTATGCACCCCTCCATGAACGAGCGTGGTCTGCGCGCCCGCAGCTCGTTTGACGGCACGCCTGAGACTGAATCGACTAGTGGCTTCTCCGCATTACGCGAGTTCTTCGGGCTCAACTTCGATTCCCAAAACATCTTCGAAGCGAAAGGCTTCGGATACAAGGATCGCGAGCTCGGTGGCCGTATTGACGATCTGAGCGAAAAACAGCTTTGGAAGCGCCGCGTGCTCCGTCTGTTCCAGGAATACAACGAGCCGTTCGACCCCAAGGCCGCAGAGGGACTACACCTCGACGCGAGGAGACACTGAAATGCCGCAACTTCACATTCCGCGTCTGGGCGCAGACCTTGTCCTCTCGAGCGACTGGTCGTTCCGTCTGTTTCATGAGCACCGCAACTCCGGCCTGCAATCGGCGATCGGGCTGGCAAACCCATTCAGCGGCATTCAGGACTTCTGGGGCGCGAAGCCGGCGGAACGATTCGCCGCGCTCGAGAAGTCGCAGTGGCGCGAAGCTGACGGGGCGCTGAGCACGGTGAAGGAGCGCTACTTCAATGGCGAGCTCCAGCACCCTCTGACGATCCCGGCAGGCGCACTCCTTACGGTCGATCGCATCTTCATTCGTAGGGGCGCCGCTGATTACGACAGCGTGACGTTCTGGCTGAAGGCGTCGAAGGTTCCGGTCACGATCAACGGTCGACAGGTGAAAAAGAGCGTGCGCTTCTGGGCGAAGCTGGACGACGTCAACACCATCGAGTTCGATGGGCCAGCGCAGCTACATCGTGCGCGGGAAGGGTAACCCGCAGTCCTACTGCTCGTGCTCGCACGGTGCCGGCCGCGTAATGAGCCGCGCCAAAGCGAAACGGATGTTCAATCTGGACGACCTTGCGGCTCAGACTGAGGGCGTGGAGTGCAGGAAGGACGCAGATGTGCTGGACGAGATTCCGGGCGCCTACAAGAACCTGGACGTCGTCATGGGTAACCAGCCAGATCTGGTCGAAGTCGTCCACACGCTGAAAGCGATCATGTGCGTGAAGGGCGCATAGCAGATCGATAGCGCACGGGATCCAAGTCACGTGCACTGTAATAAGTAAATAGTGAACTATATAGGGAGCGCGTAATGCGAATCATCGCCGGGTTCGACCTGGAAACGACGGGGCTCGACTGGAACGACGGGCATCGGATCATCGAAGTCGCTGCAGTCCTCTACGACCTCGACGTAGGCACGCGCCTGGGCCAATACGTGCAGCGGGTCAATCCGCAACGCCCGATCGACGAGAAGGCGCAGGCCGTCCACAAGATCACCTTCGACATGCTCACCGCCGAGCCGACGTGGGAACAGGTCGCGCCGAACGTTTCGGCGATCCTGTCGCGCACCAACTACGTCGTGGCACACAACGGCTTCGGATTCGACTTTCCCTTCGTCACGCATGAACTGCAGCGCGTCGGCGTCGCCGTCCCGGAGATCACCGGGATCGACACGATGCTGGAGGCGCGGTGGGCGACGCCGTTCGGGAAGCTGCCCAACCTCGGCGAGCTCTGCTTCGCCTGCGGTGTCAACTACGACCCGTCGCAGGCTCACGCGGCGCTGTATGACGTCGAGCGAATGATGGAAGCGTATTTCGCGGCGCGAAAGATGGGCAACTTCTTCGGCCCGCGCGACATCCAGACGGCAGCTTAAATTTGCGTTTGTTGGGGTAAGTAAGCAATGACCAAACACACTGAGGGACAACTCGAGCTTGGCAGGTTCGGCGTTGTCAGGGGCGGCCCGGTCCATCACTACACGAACGGTAGCGGACGGTCGCAACTGTTCCTGGCGACCGCCGGCCAGGACATGAGTCACGAGGAGATCTACGCGAACGCCGCCCGTCTCGTGAAGTGCTGGAACCTCCACGACGAGCTCGTAGCGGCCTTGAAAGCGCTGCGCGGCGAGGCCGTCTATTCGGAAGAGTTTGGGAACTCGACCGAGGCTGAGTTTCGCGCCATCTGCGCGCGTGCCGATGCAGTGCTTGAGCAAGCGGAGGCGTAATGACTTGGCTCAAGAACCATTACCGCTGCGTTGATTGCGGGACCGAATGGCACGACGAGTGGGACTGCGCGTGCGAGGACGACTGCCCGAAATGCGGAACAACGATGACGCCGCACGACAGCGAAGAGATCGAGGGTGGCCCCGATCCTCGCGAGGACAAGGACAGCCAATGCTCGTGACGATCATCGCCGACGCGTCATGGGATCCAGAGACGGGCGCCGGCGGCTACGGCTACTGGTCCGTCTCGCAACGCGGGCGACATTCGGCAGGCGGTGCGCTCAAGTCGCTCGCGCGGAACAACAACGTCGCAGAAATGATGGCGGTCGTGAACGGCGTGCACATGGCGTTCGCGCACCAGATCGCGATGCCCGGCGATTCGCTGCTCGCGCAGACGGATTGTCAGGCGGCAATTCTCGCATTCGAGGGCAAGCGTCTCCTGAGCGTCGACGAAAGAATGATCGTCGAAGGGTTGAACCGACTGATCGACGCGAATCGGGCTGACATCCGGTTCAAGCACGTCAAGGGCCACACGCGGGGCGACGTTCCCCGGTTGTGGGTGAACAACCACTGCGACGGGCTGGCGAAGACCGGTATGCGTCAGGCACGCGCCCGTGTGAAAAGCGGTGCGCCCCTTGTGGTGATCGAGACGCCGCAGCCCACGAAAGAGACGCCGGAGCAAGGCGTGGCGAAGCAGCGAAAGCGGGCCGCCGCCAACCTCCGGAACAAGACGAACCTGCGCAAATTTGCGTTCGAAGAAACAGGAAATACGAACGATGTGGACTCCCGCGTTTTACCAATACCGCCTTGGGAAGAACAGCAACTACCTGAACAGTCTGTGGCTGGGGACGGTGTGGGCATTCCTGTCGCTGCCTGAGCTGCTGCTCTTCATGTGGCTGTTACCCATCTGCGATCGGCCGAGCACGTTCTGCGGCCGGACGTGGGTGACGCTGCTTCTGATCCTCAAGCTGCCCATTCTTGGGCTGCTGGGTGGCGTGACCACCGAGGACGTGTCCGTCGAGGAAGTGCTGCGTCGTCTGCAGTCTGTCCAGTGACGGGTTCTTAGACTGAAACCTTAGAAGGGAAGTGACGCATGGCTGCTTTCACATGTGACTGCGGTGAAGAAATGGACGAGGGCGCGGTTTCGTGCAGCGCGATCATCCCGCCGGCGACCGACGAACCGGGTGAAGTGCCTGCCGGGCACTCGCTCGTTATCACCGCGACGTGTCCCAAGTGCGGCGTCCAGCGCGCAGGCGTGTTCTCCGCAAACGAGCTGACTGCCATCTGAAGCAACGGGCCGGTTCGCCGGCCTACAACCACACTGACGACCATGAAACGAGAATTCCAAACTGAAGAACTGACGGGCGCCGAGCTCGACTACTTCGTCGCTGTCGCGGCCGGCATCACGCATGAGAAGCCGCTGGGCGAAATGCGGCCCGGTCGCACGTTGATTCGTGAGGAGGGCCAAGACGCCGAAGGTCCGATCTCTTACTTCCGCGCATTTCAGCCGTCCTCCAACCCGACCGATGGTCACCCGCTGATCCAGGGCGAGCGGATCAATCTGAACGCGCCCGGCCCGATGGGTGTCGACGATCCGAAGAAGCTCTGGTTTGCGTTCATCGACACTGGTTCGTTCGCAGGCTCGAAGGCGTGGTTCGGCGCTACGCCGCTCGAGGCGGCCTGCCGCGCGTATGTCGCTCTGAAGCTGGGCGAGACGGTCGTTTACGAGCCGAAGGAAAAGTGATGAGCGACCACCGTAGACAGCCGGAATTGAAGATGCTGGACAGACTCCAGCTCGGTGATCGGGTCGAGGACTATCAGGAGATCGATGCTGGAAATCACGGCGCGATCGCGGAGGTCGTCGTTCGAATGAAGGATGAGAAAGAAGATTATGCGCCCGGCATCGAGCTCGCCAAGCGTATCGTCGCGCTGCCGAAGCTGATCGGCGCGCTGCAGCGTATCGGTGATGCCTTCGAAGAAGGCAGCGCCAGCATTTACGACGCCATGACCATTGCGCGGGAAGCACTCGCGGCTGCGGGGATCAAGCGATGACACCCGAACACCGTGAACAACTGGAACTGGTCGTCCGCTGCGATCCGTCGTTGCTGATCTATTACATCAAGAAGTCCACCGGATTCGATCCGAAATTGGTCGAGCGTGTGTTCGAGCTCGCGAAGGATCAGGCGCGGACGCTCCTTTCCGCGAGCCAGAGCGAAGTCAACCACAAGGAAAACGCATCATGATGTCCGTAGTTCAACACTGCCTCACGAAGATCGCTGAGGAGGCAAGCGAGGTCGCGAAGATCGCCCTGAAGGCGCAGCAGTTCGGGCTTAGCGAGGTCCAGCCTGGTCGCGAAGAGTCGAACGCGCAGCGCATGTATGCGGAGCTCAACGATCTGCTGGCGATGGTGAACCGGCTTCGAAGTGTATCGGGCGGTGAATTCCATTTCGTTCCCGACGAAGAGGCGATGGACCGGAAGCGCTCGAAGGTTGCCAACTATCTCGACTATTCGCAGCGGCTCGGTCTGGTAGCCGCAGGCGGAGCACCGACACTGAGTGCGGACGTGCGGGTCACGCTCGAAATGTTCATGTCGATCTACCGCTGCAAGGGCTGGGAAGGCGACGTCGCGTATCAGCGTGCACAAGCAATCCTCGACGGGGAGGGCAAGTCGTGAAAGCTGAAGACATCATGGCACGCGTCCACGCGTATGTGAGTCTTGATCGGCAGGTTCACTCACGCGCCGGCGAAGGTGCTCCGATCGCTGCCCGCGGTGAGGCATACAACCTGATGCGCGAGGCGATCGAGGCGACCTGCAAGGAACGCGACCACTGGAAGGCGAACCATGACGCACAGGTGCAGCGCGCACGTGTGCTGGTCGACCGCCCGGACATGCCGCTCGAGCGCGTGCAGGCATACCAGCAGATCGGCGAGCTCCACCGCAAGGTCGAAGTGCAGCGGATGCTGCTCGAGGCGTTCTCCGGGCAACTGAAATGCCCCGATGGCGAAGATCCGATGGCGGACGGCCAGCGCAGCCTGGCGCAGTCGTTCGAGCGGTTGACCGCCGCGTATGTTCGACAGCAACCGCTGCCGGTTCCCGACCAGATGGCGCTCGTATGGCGTGCCGACATTGGCCGGGTGCGAAACGACTTAGTCCACAAGAGCGCTTGCTTCGATGAGCACGTTCCTACACTGCGCGCGATCAGACAGGCGATTGCGGACTACCACTACGCGCTCGACAACCAACAGCATGGCGGCGTCGCAATGGGCAATGCGTTCGACGCGATCTGCAAAGCGATGGGCATGCAGTGGGAGCGGGGCAAAGAAGCCGTGCGTCGTTCCGAAGCTAAGTCGCGAGAATTGAACCAGACGAACAACGGGGGCACCCCATGAGCAAGACCAATGCGAGCAGCGCCGGCGCGCTGACGAAAGAAGTGGTAATGCGGGAGGCGCAGGAGCGCGTCTATCAAGACTCGGACGACGACCGAACCGCTGCGCTTCCGGCCGCACCCATGCGACCCGAATACGACGCCGACGCCGTGCGGTTCGGCACATGCGAGCATTGCGACAAGCGAGCCAATCTGCATCCGCACGACGGTGCGTGGATTTGCGGCGCGTGCGCAGACGCCGACTATCTCTCGGCATGGATCGACTACGCTGAACGGCTTCGCGCCATCCTCGCCGAATCCCCCGCTTCGCAGCCCGCAGCAGCGCCGATCCCTGCCAATGAGACAGGTGCGGAAGGGGCGAAGCCGGTCGCATGGTTCATCGACTGGCCCAACGAGCCAGAACTCGGGCATTACTTCGCAGAAGAACCTTGCGATCCCACGTATGGGCGCAGCCGCGCGCTCGGCTTCATCGAGTCCCGCTCCCCCGCTATGGCGGCAGCAGCGCCGGCCGACGAGCGGGCGGCGTTTGAGGCGTGGGGCAACGAGACGTTCAACTACGGATTTCGTCCCGAAACGTGGTGTGATGGGACCGCGGTAATTGAGCCGCAATACCAGCACGAAGGCACTCAGATGGCATGGGAAGGCTGGCAAGCCCGCGCGGCAGCATCGCCCGCTGCGGAGGCGGTGGCAAGCGAACCGGACTGCTGGGCGATCCTTACGCCAAATGGTTCGAAGCTTGTGTCACCCGACGAGGCGAAGGGGCGAAAGGATGCTTACCCGCTTTATCGTGCTGCGCAACCCGCGCAGGCCGACGCATCGGCCGATGCGACTCCGATCGCCTACGACGGACTGACCGAGGAATTCACGGACGAGGTAGCCCGTCTCGCGAACGATGCGCCCGGCATTCGGGAAGCCGTCGCGGGTGCTCTGGAGAGTTGCGGCGCGATCATCGTGCCGGCCGACGCACCGGCAGAGGCGCGCCCGACCGATGACGAGCTTTGGGACCAGACGCTCCGGGAGCGCGACCAGTATCACGACATGGCGGACAAGCTGGCCCGAGCTATCGCCACCCACCTGCAGATCGACATCGGCGAACATTCGAACCTGAATTGCCCATGGGAAGAAGCGCTTGAGGCAATCGAGAACACTACGCCTGTCCGCGCCGCCGATGCGACGGTGGCGAACCTGACGGACGAGCGGCGCGAACTTGTGTGCGAAGCAGTCGCTGAAGCGCTCGGGGACGCATACGATTGCACGCGCGTTTGGTCGGCGTGGGGCGTGGGAACGATGGGGCCGAACGACTTCCACCACGTGGCCGACGACCCGGAGCGAGTTGGGGAGATCGCGGATGCGGCGATAAATGCCTTGCGTGCGGAGGTGTCGAATGCATCGTAACGCGATCAGGTTCAAGGACACGTGCGCCGCGCCCGGTAGCCAACTGCATGCGGCACTTGAGGGCAAGGACTTCGAGCTTGCGCGGAAGATCTACGACCAGTGTGAGGCGGATAACCGAAAGCTGCTTGAGAAAGTCGGACAGGAGTCGGCGTGAAAGCGGCCAGCACCACTGTTTCGTTGATCGGCGGAGTAGTCGTTCTGCTGATGCTGGCTGGCGTCATATGAAAGTGCTGATCTGCGGCGGACGCGAATTCAGGAACGCGCTGCTGGCATTCATGTGGCTCGACAAGTTGCATGCTGAGGTTGGCGTTACGGTAGCCGTTCATGGGGACGCGCCCGGTGCCGATACTCTTTCGGGAGAATGGGCTAGGTCGCGCGGGATCGCGGTTGACGTATATCCCGCGGACTGGACGCTTCTCGGTAATGCAGCAGGGAGCGCGCGTAACACGAAGATGCTGCGCGAGGCGAAGCCCGACATGGTGTTCGCACTGCCGGGCGGGCGAGGCACGCTCGACATGGTTTCACAAGCAAAGGCGGCCGGCATCCCGGTCCGGTTTGCGACGATGATGCGATAGTGACGGCCGCGGGAGATCGATTACTCTCCGCGAGCCCATCCCTCAACATCGGGATCGAACCGTTCGCCGGCCTCCATCTGCTCGCGAAACCAAGCTTTCTCAGCTTCTTCCTCTTCTTCGATCGTAGGCCGACCCTCGGCCTTGCGCATTGCATTCATACGATCGATGTCTGCTTGAAGATCTGAAGCGAGCGCGGCGACATGAGTGGCCGCCCCATAGCCGATCGCGTCGGCCAATTCCTTATCGAAAAATTTTGTCATGACCGGTTTACGGCGTGTCGCTGGGAATGTTTAGGGGCGGTCAAGATCCAGATTATGCAGCGGCCTTCATTTCCGTTTCCTCAGCGATCTCCGCGGATGCGGCAGCCAACTGCTCAAGATGCGCGTCGAGCTTGATGATCCAGTGTCGCCGCTCCTTATCGTAGGTATGGCGGTTGTAGGCGCCCTCGACGCCACCCAGGACGTGTCCCAGCATCACCTCGCCCACGTCCCGAGGGCAGCCGAGCGACGCCAAGATCGTGCGAACGGTGCGCCGCAAATCATGCGGTGACCAGTGCGTTACGGTCAGTCTAGGGTGAAATCCTCTGCTCTTGCTGTAGGGTTGCCAGTGATAGACGGCGGTTTGAACAATCAACTGGCTGGTTGCCTCGCCTTTCTTGTTGGGGAAGAGGTAGCCGTCCCCGAAGCGCCGCATGCGGGACTGGATGATCTGCTGGGCGCGGCCCACTAGCGGAACTCGCATGTCGGTGGCGCCGTCGACGTTGTGATTCTTTGTCTTCGCTTTGGGAATGGTCCACCACCAACCGTCCGATTCTTCCGAGATCTCTGAGCCCTCCATCGAGCAGATTTCGCCGCCGCGGGTTCCCGTCCAGAGGTAGAGAATCAAGGCGTCGTGGAGCAGGGAAGAGCAACGTGGGAACCACCGGAAGAGCTCGACGAGCTCCGACGAGGAAAGGACGCGCTTTTCTTTCCGGAGAGTGCCCCCTTGTCGCTTGCCTTTGGTCCGCAGCTTGCCCCGCAGGATGTTCTGCCACCAGTTCGGCGTTGTTTCTGGAATGCGGCCGGCATCCATCGCATGGACCCATGCCAAGTTCAGTTCGCACCGCAACTTGCTTGCCATCGCTGGGATGTGCGCAAGGGACTGGAGTAGGTCGAAGCACTCGGCGCGCTTCAGGTTCTTGATCTCGATGTTCTCGATAGGTGCTAGATACTGGTCGAACATATATTCGACGAGGTCGGCGCCCTTAGTCTTCCGTGCCTTGAGGATGTGCTCTTTGTAGTAGTCGTTGCACGCCATCCTAACGGTGTATGGCGGTCTTGATGCTTCCAGCTGTTGTTCGAGCAGGCGTTGCCGTTCCAGCTTCCGGTTTAGGGCGACGTCGAGCCCAGAGCTACGAATTCGACGTTGTTCTTCCCATGCTGCGATAGCCGCGGCAAAGGGCAAGGCCGGCCACTCCCCGAGCTTGATCTGCTTCATCTTGCCGTCGAGAGGAGACTTGTATCGGTAGATCCAAGTCCTTCGTTTGAGGGTCGCAGCGATCCGAAGTCCGACGAAGCCATCGAGCGCTTCGTCAGTTCCCGGAGCCATTTTTCTTATCTCATTCGCGTCAAATTTCAATTTTCCACTCCAAAAAACCTACGCTAAAACCTACGCCGAGGTTTTGGCTTGGAGGGGAATTCAGTTGCTTACCGGCTCGCGCTACGCATCCGCCCACTTCCTCAACAGGTTGTGATAAATCCCGGTCAATGAAATGACCACCGGATCCTTCGCCCCTTTTTCGGCGGAAAGCGCCTGAATCTGCGTATCGAGCTGAAACAGCAGCGTGCGGTCGCCATCGTCGCGCACCATGCTCTGGATCCAGAAGAACGACGCGACGCGTTCACCTCGCGTCACCGGCGTCACGTGATGCAGGCTCGACGCCGGATACAGCACGAGATCGCCCGCCGGCAGCTTCGCGCGATGCACGCCGTACGTGTCTTCCACGCACAGCTCGCCGCCGTCGTACGCTTCGGGCTCCTCGAGAAACAGCGTCGCCGACAGGTCGCTGCGCACGCGGAAATCCGTGCCGCGCAGCAGCCGGATCGCGTTGTCCACGTGCGTGCCGAACGCTTCGCCGCCTTCATAGCGATTGAACAGCGGCGGAAACACCTTGAGCGGCAGCGCCGCCGAAAAGAACAGCGGATGGCGCGCGAGCGCGTCCTGGATCGCGTCGCCCACCGCGCGCGCGGCCGGCGAGCCTTCCGGCAATTGCCGGTTGCGTTTCGCGAGCGCCGACTGCGCGCCGGACGTCGCGTTGCCGTCGACCCATTCGGCGGCATCGAGCAGGTCGCGGCATTGCGCGACTTGCGCTCGAGTCAGTACGCCGGGGATGTGAAGCATCATGGTGCGGATTCCATTGCGTGCGGCGCCAGTTGCACGGCCGCCGCCCGAAAAGCGTCGACCGGCGACGAAACGAGATACGCACGCATCTTCGCGATGAACGCGGGTGTCGCGGTGGCTGGCACGCGCGCGAGCCAGACGAGCGCTTCGTCGACGCGCCCGCGCTCGGCGAGCAGCCGCGCATAGTTGAACTGGCCGCGGAAGTCGCCGGCGACGGCGGCGCGGCGATAGTGGTCGAACGCGGCGTCGGTGTCGACGGGTACGACCCAGCCGTCTTCGTAGAAGCCGCCGATCAGGTTGATCGATTTCGCATGGCCGAGCGCGGCCGCGCGGCGGAACCAGTCGAGTGCGTCGGCGCGGTTCTCGTCGACGCCGTTGCCGAGCGCAAGGGCAGTCGCGTAGTTGTACATGCCCCAGTCGAGGCCCGCGTGCGCGGCGAGCCGGTACCAGTACACGGCGACCGGCGCGCACGCGGCCGTGCCCCAGCCGAACTCGTAGCAGCGCCCGAGCATGTTCATCGCCATCGGGTGGCCGGCTCGCGCCGCGTGCCGGAACCAGCTGAATGCGGCGGCCGGATCGCGTGCGACGCCGTGCCCGTCGAGCAGGTATTGCCCGTAGACGGCCTGCGCGTCGACGATGCCGTGGTCGGCCGCTGCCGCGACCCACGCGGCGGCGCGCTCGGGCGGACCGGCCAGGATGTCGGCGAACGCGCGCGGCGATACCGACGCGAGCGCCTTCAGCGATACGGCTTGCATCGATCAGTAGCGCGCGTTCAGCGTGACGAACGCCGAGCGGCCCGGGGCGATCGACGCATAGTGCGCCGGATACGCCTGATCGAAGTAGGTGCGGTTGAACAGGTTGTTCACGTTCAGTTGCAGGTCGAGCTTCTTGTTGATCCGGTACTGCGCCATCGCGTCGAAGCGCCAGTACGACGGCACGGCGCGCAGGTTCGCGGGATCGCCGAACACTTCCGACATGTAGAACGCGCCGCCGCCGACCGTGAACTTCGGCGTGACGTCGTAGTTCGACCACATCGTGAGGCTGTGCTTCGGCGTGTTCGGGAAGCGGTTGCCGTTGTTCGCGGCGTCCTTGCCGTTGTCGCGCAGCGCGCTCTTCATGTACGTATAGCCGCCGAACACCTGCCACTGCTTCGTGATCTGGCCGGCGAGGCCGAGCTCGAGGCCCTGCACGCGCTTGTTGCCGACCATCGCGTACTGATTGTTCGGCAGCGTCACGCGTGCGTTCGTCGTATCGATCTGGAACAGCGCGGCCGTCAGCGACAGCTTGTCGTTCAGCACGTTCCACTTCGTGCCGAGCTCGATGCTGCGGTTCTTCTCGGGCGCCATCTGGTCGGCGTTCGGCCCGACGCCGCCGCGGCCCGGCGTGAGCGACTGCGTTTCGCTGCCTTCGCCGAGCAGCATGCCGGCGGGCGTCGACGACGTCGCATACGACGCGTAGATACTGCCGTTCCGCGCCGGCTTGAATACGAGGCCGGCCTGCCAGTTGAACAGCGTGTCGTCGCGCGTATAGGTCTTGCCGCCGTTGGCCTTGGTATCGGTGAAGCGGGTCGAGTAGTCGTCGACGCGTACGCCGGCGTTCACCTGCCAGCGCGGCGTGAGCTCGATCGTGTCGAAGCCGTAGATCGACTTCGTCGTCGTGCGCGCATGCGCGTAGTCGTTGTTGCGCGTGATCGAACCGGCCCACGGGTCGTTCGGATTCGGCGACCAGAGGCTCGTGCAGTTGTAGCCCGACGGTGCGCCGATGCCTTTCTGGCAGATCGTGCCCTTGTCGGTCGCGACCGTGTACGAATCGCGCTTGCCCCATTCGCGCGACAGCTCGATACCCGTCGTGAAGCTGTGCTTGAACGGGCCCGTACGGAATTCGCCGAACAGCTCGGTCAGGTTCGCGAGGCTGTTGATCGAGCTGTTGCGGTTGTTGTTGCGGCGCCAGACCTTGCCGTTCACCACGTTGCCCTGGCTGTCGTCCGGCTGCGTCCAGATGTAGTCCTGCGTCGATTCCGTGTAGCGCGTGGTGTTGCGCACCGTGAGGTTCGGCGTGATGTCGTGCTCGATCTTGATCGTGCTGATGTCCGACGTGGTCTTGCGGAAGTCGCGGTCGACCAGGCCGTAGAAGTTGTGGCGATCGACCGGCGCCGGATAGATAGTGCCGACGTTCGCGGGCTTGTTCGACGTCGTGTAGAAGTACGGGATCCCGCCGTCGGGCATGTCGTCCGTCTGCAGGTGGTAGTAGCTCGCGGTCACGCGCGTCGGCGTGCCGAGGCCGAACGCGATCGACGGCGCGACACCCCAGCGCTCGTTGTTGACGGCGTCGCGGCCGGCGACGTCGTTGTTGTGGCTCATCAGATTCAGGCGGAACGCGGCGTGATCGGCGAACTGCCAGTTGCCGTCGGCGGTGAAGCGGCGATAGCGGTCGGTGCCGAGGCCCGCGCTCGCGGCGGCCGTCGTGCCGAGATGCGGGGCCTTCGTGATCAGGTTGATGCTGCCGCCGGCGCCGCCGCGGCCGCCGTATGCGCCATCGGAACCCTTGGTGATCTCGACGCGCTCGGTGTTGAAGATCTCGCGCGTGGTGGCGCCCGTGTCGCGCATGCCGTCGACGAACATGCTGCCCTGCGTGTCGTAGCCACGGATGAACGGACGGTCGCCGAGCGGGTTGCCGCCTTCGCCGGCGCCGAACGTGATGCCCGGCACCGTGCGCAGCGCTTCGGTCAGCGTTGCCGCGCCGCTGCTCTGGATCAGTTCCTGCGGGATCACGGTGACGGATTTCGGCGTGTCGACGAGCGGCGCGGTGAATTTCGCGGAAGCGGAAAAGTCGGCCTTGTAGCTGTGCTCGGTCTTGCCCTGGATCTCGATCGGCGCGAGGTGGCCTTCGGTGCTGGCGGGCGCCGCGGGCGGCGTGCCGTCGGCAAACGCGGGGCTCGCGGCGAGCACGCTGCACAGGGTGGTGAATTTACCGAGCTTCAGCTCGTCGGGACGGGACTTCATGGTGCGCTTCGACCTCGCGGTGTGGCCCCGGCACTGCGGAAATGTGCATGCCGCCGGGAATTATTACGATTTGTTTTCAGGCGGCATTCTATGTAATTTTTGTTTGAATGAGAAGCGTTCTTGTTATCGTTTGTAAGGGAATGGTTGGCGAATGTTGCGGAGGGATGGCGGCGGTTGGCCGGCGGGAAACGATCGATCAGCCCACGCGAACGGCCCGATCGTCGCCACGCGAGACGTCGCGCCGTTCGCCGCGGCGGGGCTTCGAGCGATCGATCCGGGGGTGCGGCAGCGTCCGGTTGCAGCCTCCATAAATCGCGCCGAAATGAAAAACGCGCCGTGCAATGCGGCGCGTGTCGAATCGGGCAAGCGTGCCCGCTGCCCCAGGCAATGGCAGGCGGGCGCGGCACTCCGGTGCGGCGTCAGTCGATTCCGTGAAACACCGCATCCTCCGGCCCGAGGTATGCCGGCGGGCGCCACGTCGCGTCGCGCATCGAATGCTGGACGAGATTCTCGACGCCGAGCAATACCGCGAAGATCGCCATTCGCACCGGAATGCCGTTGTCGGTCTGCCGGAAGATCGCGAGACGCGGGTCGCGGTTCAGGTCGACCGACAGGTCGTTCGCGCCCGGCCGGCTGTCGCGCGGCAGCGGGTGCATGATCAGCGTGTCGGGCTTGCACACCGAGTCGACGAGCGCCTGGTTGATCTGGAAATCCGGCGTGTAGCCTTCGAACGACTCGTCGGTGAAGCGCTCCTTCTGGATCCGCGTCGCATAGACGACATCCGCGCCGCGCAGGCCGGCCGCGAGGTCGGTCGTCTGCTCGACCACATGGCCATTCGTCGAAATCTGGTCGACGATGTACGCCGGCATTTCGAGCGTCGGCGGCGACACGAGCGTGAACTTCAACCCGCGGTACAGCGCGAGCAACTTGACGAGCGAGTGCACGGTGCGGCCGTACTTCAGGTCGCCGACCAGCGCGATGTGCGCGCCGTCGACGATCTTGCCGAGCCGCGAAAACTCGCGCTGGATCGTATAGAGGTCGAGCAGCGCCTGGCTCGGGTGCTCGCCGGGGCCGTCGCCGCCGTTGATCACCGGCAGGTTGGTCGCACGCGCGAATTCGGCCACCGAGCCTTTTTCCGGATGGCGGATCACGAGCGCGTCGACGTAGCCGGCCATCACGCGGCTCGTGTCGTAGATCGATTCGCCCTTGGCCATCGACGAGAACGTGAAGCCCGTCGTATCGCACACCGAGCCGCCGAGCCGGCAGAAGGCCGCGCCGAACGACACGCGCGTGCGCGTGCTGGCTTCGAAGAACAGGTTGCCGAGCACGGCGCCTTCGAGCACCCGCGAAATCTTGTGGCGTCGCGCGATGGGCTGCATGACATCGGCCACGCGGAACAGCGCCTCGACCGAATCCCGCGAGAACTGGTCGACCGAGATCAATTGCGGCTTGCCTTCGAACAGGAATTGCTTCGCGAGCCCTTGCTTGTCTACGCTTTGCGTATAGTTCTCGCCGTCGGGCGCCGAGCGTTCGACGATTTCCGACACGAAACGCTCGACGATCTCCGGCATGCCGCGCGATTCCTGCGAATCGTCCGGAAGCAGCCAGGTATCCAGTGCGCGCCGGCTGACGCCGATGCGATTCGCGAATGCCTCGCGGGTCATGTTGAGGCGGCGCATCGCGTCGCGGAGGAAGGCTTGCTGGGGAACGGTCATCGGCGGCTCCTGGCGGAAAATATACGCGATGCGTATATTAGTTGGTGCCACGATGAAGTCAAGAAAAATCTGCGAGCGCGCGTGGTGTGGCGCGCAGGACACTCGGCGAGGCCGCACCGGCGCGCGTCTCCGTATAATCAGGTCAGGCCCCGTGTCCGGCAGCGTGCCGGGCGCCACGCCACAAACGATTCGCCCGGTCGGGCTTGTTGATTCGAAGGAGAATGAGAATGACGCGTACGATTGCTGCAATGCTGCTGGTGGTGACCGCCGCGCTCGCCGGTTGCAACACGGTCGCAGGCATGGGCCAGGACATTTCGAAGGGTGGCCAGGCGATCAGCGATTCGGCTGAAAAGGCGAAGTAAGCCGATCGGTTCCGGAATGCAGAAGGCGCCGGGTCTTTCCGCGATGGCGGGAAGGCCCGGCGCCTTTTTTGCGCCCGACGCGACGTCGGTGGCGTCAGGCGCGT
This sequence comes from Burkholderia sp. MSMB1072, assembly GCF_001524725.1. Lineage (NCBI taxonomy): Bacteria > Pseudomonadati > Pseudomonadota > Betaproteobacteria > Burkholderiales > Burkholderiaceae > Burkholderia > Burkholderia sp. MSMB1072. Next base: position 68,022 of record NZ_LOYC01000004.1, on the reverse strand, counting down.
TCCACGAACGCGTAGCGGCCTTCGACCTTGCGCGGCGTGAACCAGCCGTAGTCGGGGAACAGCCGGTTGCGGACGAACCACACGTAACCGACGAGCACGACCGTGATCGCGAGGCTCGGCAGCGCGGACGCCGGATCGCGCCCGAGATCGGCAACGGTCTTCGGCATCTGCAGCAGCGACAGCAGGATGAACGCGTGATACGCGCCGACACGATGGGTCGCAAATCCCCAGATGAACAGCAACGACAGCGGCACGGTCAACGCAAGGAAGACGGTGACGAGCACGCCGCCGGCGCCGGACGCGAAGAAGTAGTACGCAAGCATCAGGCTGATGACCAACTGGGCGACGCCGAGGCCGATCAGGATCCGGATGTGCACCTTGTTCTTGCGGCAGCGTTCGGGATCCGGGCGCGACGCGATCAGGTGCGCGAGCACGCGATCCTTGAGCCCCTGTCCGGACAGTTCGGCCAGCGCGTCGGCCTTCCTCGTTCCCGCGGATAGCAGCACCGCGATTCTTGTTTTGGCTTCCTTCCTGTTCATTGCGTGGGGATTGTCGTTCGAGGGTTGTCAAAGGGTCGGGCCACGCGAATATTGCATCTTGCGCAGTCGCGCGCAACGGTTTTGCGGTGCGCGGACACATTCCTACAGCGCCGGTTACGTCGCGGGAAGGCGGGAATCGGCGGGCGATGCGGCGGAGGAGGCCGCCGCCGTTTCCGCGGGACGCGCGATGAACGCGAGTCAGTCGGTGGCGGTCTGCGCTGCGAGCGTCCCGCGTGATTCGACGGGCGGCCTGCGCCGTCGCGTCGCGCCGACGAGCATGCCGGCGACGACGAGCGCGATGCCGGCGACACGCGTGCCGGTCAGCGTTTCGCCGAACAGCGCGACCGCGAACAGCACGGCCGAAACCGGCGCGACCGCCGTGAACAGGGCCGCCTCGGTGCCGCTCGTGCGCGCCGAGCCCGCATACCAGCACAGGTAGCCGAGCACGGTCGGAATCAACGCGTAGTACGCGATCGCCGACACGGCGCCGACGGTCCAACCGCTCGCCAGCGCATGCCATTCGAACGCGGCCGGCACGAGTGCGAGCACGAAGCCGAGGCCCGACATCGCGGTGGAAAGCGCGAGCGGCGGCAACGGCGCGGCAAGCCGCCGGTTGAGCAGGATGAAGACTGCTTCGCATGCGACGGCCGCCAGCACCAGCGCATCGCCGGCAAGCGTCTGGAGCGACGGCATCGCGTGGCCCGGCGCGAACGTGACGAACAGCACGCCGGCCGTGGCGAGCGCGGCGGCCAGCCAGTCGCGCGGCGTCTGCCGCTCGCGCAGCACGACGGCCGCGATCAGCGTCGACATGGCCGGCAGCGTGCCGAGCATCACGCCCGCATCGAGCGGCGACGACAGCTTCGTGCCGCTGATCAGCAGCACCGTATAGCCGACGCCGCCCGCCGCGGCCTGGATCACGAGCAGCACGGCGTCGCGTGCGCAAATGCGCGGCCAGTGCAAGCGCTGCGCGTGCATCAGCGCGAACAGCAGCGGGGTCGCGATCAGGAAGCGCAGCGCGGTGGCCGCGAACGGCGGCAGGCCGCCGGCCGCGAGACGGCTCGCGACGACGGTGCTGCCGACGCCGGCCATCGCGGCGGCGAGATAGAGATAGCCGATCAGTCGTGTCTTCATGTGCCGCATCGTCGCGCCCCGCGCAGGGTGCGTCTTGAACGAAATTGCAGCACGGAGAGGTGTCGATGCGGTGTGCCGTCGATGTGGACGGGCGCAATGGGGCGCGGCTGCCGTCGACGCGGCAATCGCCTGCGAATGCAGTGCGCCCGGCGGCCTCGAACTGCGCGGGCGACAGCGTGGCTCAACCCGCCTGCATGAACCGCCCCGGCGTGATCCCGAACTGGCGCGCGAACGCGCGCGTCAGGTGGCTCTGATCGGCGAAGCCGGCCTCGGCTGCGGCATCGGCGATCGGCAGGCCGCCGGCCAGCAGCGCACGCGCGAGCCGCGTGCGCTGCTGAACCAGGTATGCATGTGGCGTGATGCCGAGCTCGCGCGCGAAGCCGCGCAACAGCTGGAAGCGGCTGACGCCGCTCAGGTCGGCCAGCTCGGCGAGCGACACGGGGGCGCCCGGCGCTGCGTCGAGCCGCTCGCGGGCGACGCGGACCGCCGGTGCGACGCCCGCCGCCGGCAGCGTGCGGTTGGCGTGCCGGGCGAGCAAACCGGCGACGAGCATCACGAGCGCTTCGTCGCGGGCCAGCGGCTGGGTTTCGCCTGCGACGATGCGCGCATGCAGCCGGCCGACCGCGGCCGCGAGCCGCGCGTCGCGCACGGCCGGGTGCGCGAGCTCGACGCCGCCGAGGCCTTCTTCCGCCGCGACGCCCGCGACCAGCGCAGGGGCGAGGTACAGCATCCGCCAGCGCCGGCCGGTGCCGGCCTCGAGCGGCAAGCCGTCGTGCATCTCGCCGGGGTTGACCATGATCGCGTCGCCGGCCAGCGCGTCGACTTGCCCGCGGCCGCTCCACGACCGGTGCGCACCGCTGACGATCACGCCGACCCCGAATTCGTCGTGCGCGTGGCGCGGAAACGCGCGATCGGATTCGAGGCTGATTGCCTCGATGCCTTCGTCGCTGCGTCGGTAATGGATGACACGGTGCATGTGCGCTCCTCGCGCCGGTCGCGGCGCGGATCACGTGCACTTTAGCGCGTTCCGGCGCCGCGCGCCCTTCATCCTTTTGGCGGATACCGCGCGGCGCGCGCAGCCCGCACCATGTGCGCATGAGCAGCGTACACGGCCCGCCGGGCCTGAAGCTGCGCGGGAGACGGCAGGTGGAACGACAGGATCCGGTATTCATTCAGGTGGGTGCGCTCGCGGACGGCTTCGCGCCGGAAGCGAACGTCCTCGCACCCGTCGACGCGCTCGTCGGGCGGACGCTGGCGCTCGGCGACGCATCGGGCGTGTGGCGCGTCCATACGTTCGAGCCGGGCGCGCTGCAGTGGCGCGATGCGGCGACCGATACCGGCGGCCGCGCACCGTGCCGCGTGACGCGGCTGCGCGACGGCCTGTACTTCGTCGACTACATCGATGCCACCGCACGCGCGACATCGGTGAGCCTCGTGATCGATCTCGACGCCGGCGTGTGGACGTCGGTCGTCGGTACGCTGCCCACGGAAGCCGACACGCGCATCGATGCGTTTACGCGCGTCGCGCGCGGGCTGCCGCTGACGGCCGTCGATGCGCAATTCCGGCACGGCACGCTCGGCGGCCACGCCCGGCCGGGGCCGCTGCATGCACCCACGCGCGAGCTGATCGGCAAGCGGACGATGTACCGCTACAGCCCGACCGAATGCTACGAGCACATCTACCTGAACGAGAATTTCTACGCGTGGCAGTGCCTGCAGGGTGTCGAAGGCGGGCTGGCCGACGTCGACCGCTGTCATTACTTCAGGATCGCGGACGAGCTGTATCTGTTCGTGTGGCGCGAAAAGGTGGTGCCGACGCTCGGCGTCGTGCTGATCGATCTCGCGCAGCGCAAGACCGACGGCAAGATCTTCGGCTATCAGGGCGGTGATTTCGGCACGCTGTCGAATTTCCCGATCGGCGCTTACGCGCAGGTACTGAACGAAACCGTGCACCCGCTCGGCGGCGAGGGGCAGCGATGACAGCCATGCTGGGCAGCGGCCGCGTGCGTGCGGACTTCAGCGGGCGTGTCGTGCTCGTCACGGGCGCCGCGCAAGGGATCGGCGCGGCGATCGCCCGCCGTTTCGCGGAATCCGACGCGTTCGTCGCGCTCGCCGATCTGAACGGCGACGCGGCAGGCGCGCAGGCCGACGCGCTGGTCAGCGCGGGCGGCGACGCACGCGCGTATCGGGTCGATGCCGCGAGCCGGGACGAGCTGGGTGCGCTCGTTGCGGCAGTCGAGCGCGACGGCGGCCGGCTCGATGTCGTCGTCCACAATGCCGCGTATTTTCCGTTGACGCCGTTTGCGCGGATCGACGAACCGACGCTCGAGCGCACGCTGTCGGTCAACCTGTCGGCGCTGTTCTGGCTCGCGCAGGCCGCGTTGCCGGCGTTCGAGCGCGCGGGGGCCGGGCGGCTGCTCGTCACGTCGTCGGTGACGGGGCCGCGCGTCGCCTATCCGGGGCTTGCGCATTACGCGGCGTCGAAGGCCGGCGTGAACGGTTTCATTCGGGCGGCGGCACTGGAGCTGGCGCGCCGCAACGTGACGGTCAACGGCGTCGAACCGGGGATGATCCGCACGCCGGCGGCCGGCAATCTCGGCGATGCGTCGGTCGCGGCGCAAATCGCGCGCGACATTCCGCTGGCACGGATGGGCGAGCCGGAGGACGTCGCGAACGCGATGCTGTTTCTCGCATCGGCCGACGCGGCGTACATCACCGGGCAGACGATCGTCGTGGACGGCGGGGCGACCTTGCCGGAGAGCGGGGCGGTGCTGGGGGACGGGTAGCGGTGGGCCAGCGAGGGCGGCGGTTGTGGCGAGGCCGTGCCCGCCGCCGCCGCGACTACAGCCAGCCGTTGCGGATGAATTCGACGATCGAATAGCGACGTTGCTCGAGATCGTGTTGCCGGACGGCCTTGACGATGCGCGATACGCCGTCCGCATAGGGCGTCGCACCGGATACGCGCGATTCGAACTGCAGGCTGCATGCGCCGTCGTCGATGCGTATCCGGTGAACGGCATGGCGGCCGAGCTGATCGTCGGGAATGCCGAATTCGCTGCGCTGCACGGCCGGGTCGCGCACGGAGCGGATGGCTGCCGGCTGCACGCCGAGTGACTGGGCGATGCCGACGGCCGTGCCGGGCACGGACGTCTTGCCGGCCTGATGCGATTCGGTCACGCTGATTGCGCAGTCGCGAAACAGGTGGCCGCTGGTTTCCAGCATGCTCATGAACTTGAGCATCAGGATGTTCGTGTTCGGACACAGCACGACCGGAAAGCCGTACGTCCCGGTTTCGAGGTCGGAGCCGGTCGACAACTCGACGAGCGGCGACGCGGTGGCCTGGCAGAACGCGATCGCCGCGGCGAGTTCGCGGCCGGAGCCGGCATGGACGACGATCGACCGGGCGTCGGTTCGCGTGCCGTCCGACCACGGCATCACGCGGCAGGTGGCCGGGTCGAGCTTGTGCGAGCCGAGCAGCTCGTGGGCGAGCTTGCCGGTTCCGATGACGAGTACTTGCATGGGATTGACGGGTTGAGGTTCGGGATGCGGGTCGGCGGCGACACGGGCCGCCGGGCCGGGCGGCCCGGCGGCCGTGCCGCGCGCCGCGCGTGGCGGGCATCGCGCATTATGCCCGGCCGTCCGGCTGCGCGCTCGTCGGGCTTCGCCGGCGGTGCATGGACTGGATCCGTCTCGCGATGCCGCCGCCGCGCCGGCGCCCGACAATCACGGCGAAACGACGGGCGAACCGCATCTCCGCACCCTCGTCGCCGTGCGCACGAACGCGTGAACGGCGCTACGCTGTCGGCATTTCATCCAATCACCCCTCGATCCAGGAGAACACATCGATGGAACACGACCTGAAAGGCAAGGCAGTCGCGATCACCGGCGGCTTCGGTCATCTGGGCGTCGCGACGGCCGCGTGGCTCGGCGAGCGCGGCGCACGCGTCGCGCTGATTGGCCGCGGCGCGGCCCCGGCGGCGCAGGCGCTGCCCGGCGTGCCGGCCGATGCGCTGCGCATCGGCGGCATCGATCTCGTCGATCCGCAGGCCGCCGCGCAGGCGCTCGAAACGGTCAACCGCGAATTCGGCCGGGTCGACGCGCTGCTGAACATCGCCGGTGCATTCGCGTGGCAGACGATCGCCGACGGCGACGCCGCTACGTGGGACCGCATGTACGAACTGAACGTGAAGACGGCGCTGAACGCGTCGAAGGCCGCGCTGCCGTACCTGGTGGCGAGCCGGGCCGGCCGCATCGTCAACATCGGCGCGGGCGCGGCATTCAAGGCCGGCGCGGGGATGGGCGCGTATGCGGCCGCGAAGGCGGGTGTCGCGCGGCTCACCGAGGCGCTGGCGGCGGAACTGCTCGATCGCGGCGTGACCGTGAACGCGCTGCTGCCGAGCATCATCGACACGCCGCCGAACCGCAAGGACATGCCCGACGCCGACTTCTCGCGCTGGGTGCGGCCGGAACAGCTCGCGGCGACGATCGGATTCCTGCTGTCGGACGACGCGCAGGCGATCACCGGTGCGTCGATTCCGGTGAGCGGGCGCGTCGCATAGCGCGCCGGGCAAGGGCTCGCCGAGGCAGCCGTGCGTACAATGTCGCACCGGATTGCGCGACCCGAACCCGAGACCATGACTCAGCCCACCATCCTGATCGTCGAAGACGAACAGGCGATCGCGGACACGATCGTCTACGCCCTCGGCACCGACGGCATGCAGACCGTCCACTGCACGCTCGGGCAGGCGGCGCTCGACCGCCTGCGCGACACGCGTGTCGATCTCGTGGTGCTCGACGTCGGCCTGCCGGACCTCAGCGGCTTCGAGGTATGCCGGCGTCTGCGCACGTTCACCGATATTCCGGTGATTTTCCTGACCGCGCGGCACGACGAGATCGACCGCATCGTCGGGCTCGAGATCGGCGCCGACGATTACGTCGTCAAGCCGTTTTCGCCGCGCGAGCTGGCCGCGCGGGTGCGCGTGATCCTGCGCCGCTTCCATCGGGCGGCCACGCCGGAACCGGCGCCCGCATCCGCGCCGGCGGACGCGTCTGCACCGGTCGCCCCCGGCTTCGCGCTCGACGCCGACGGTGCACGCGTGTCGTGGCTCGGTCACGCGCTGGATCTCACGCGCTACGAATTCGGGCTGCTGGCGCTGCTGGTCCGGCATCCGGGGCGCATCTATTCGCGCGAACAACTGATGGATCTCGTGTGGCACGAGGCGCTCGATTCGACCGATCGCACGGTCGACACGCACATCAAGACGCTGCGCGCGAAGCTGCGTGCGATCGATCCCGAGCGCGACCCGATCCGCACGCACCGCGGGATGGGTTATTCGCTGCAACCGTAACGACCGGCACCGCCATGCATATCGGCCTGCGCATCTTCTTCGGCTTTTTCCTGATCGTCGGTCTGGCCGCGCTGATCACGCTGCGCGTGTTCGTGCAGGAGGTGAAGCCCGGCGTGCGCGAAGCGATGGAGGACACGCTCGTCGATACCGCGCAGGTGCTGGCGACGCTGGCCGCCGACGACATGGCGAACGGGCATATCGCCGACGGCGCGTTCGCACGGCAGCTCGGGAAACTGCACGAGCGCCCGGTCAGCGCGAACGTGTGGGGCATCCAGAAGAACGCGATCGGCTACCGTCTCTACATCACCGACGCGCACGGCATCGTGCGCTACGATTCGGCCGGCAGCGCGGTCGGACAGGACTATTCGCGCTGGAACGACGTGTACCGGACGCTGCGCGGCGAATACGGCGCACGCAGCACGCGCAGCGATCCGAACGACGACGGCAGCACCGTGATGCACGTGGCGGCGCCGATCCGGCGCGGCAGCGAGATCATCGGCGTGCTGACGATCGCGAAGCCGAACCAGACGGTCGCGCCGTTCATCGCGCGCAGCCAGCGCAAGATCATGCTGTACGGCGCGTTGCTGATGGGCGGCGCGATCCTGATCGGCGCCGCGTGCACGTGGTGGCTGGTGCTCGGGTTGCGGCGCCTGCAGCGCTATGCGCGCGCGATCGCGGCCGGCGAGCGCGCGTCGATGCCGCTGCAGGGCGCGAACGAGCTGGCCGAGCTCGGACGCGCGGTGGAAAGCATGCATCAGCGGTTGGAAGACCGGCAGTACGTCGAAACCTACATCCATACGCTCACGCACGAGATGAAAAGCCCGCTGGCCGCGATCAGCGGCGCGGCCGAGCTGCTGCAGGAAGACATGCCGGTCGCGAACCGCCGGCGTTTCACCGAGAACATCCGCCGTCAGGCCGGCCGCCTCGAACAGATGATCCGCAAGCTGCTCGCGCTGGCCGAGGTCGAGCAGAAGCAGCGCCTGTCGGTGCACGAGCCGGTCGCGCTGCGGCCGGTGCTCGAACAGCTCGTCGACGATATCGAGCCGCGCGCGCGGCAGCGCGGCGTGAGCCTGCACATCGATGCGAACGATGCGGCCGACGGGGGCGGTGCGGCGGTCGTCGACGGCGATCCGTTCCTGCTGCGGCAGGCGCTCGGCAACCTGCTCGACAACGCGCTGGATTTCGCGCCGCAGGGCAGCACGATCCGGATCGCGCTCGAGCGGCGGCCGGCGGGCAGGGCGCACGTCGCGGTCGTGCGCGTTGCGGACGACGGCCCCGGTGTGCCCGACTATGCGCTGTCGCGCGTGTTCGAACGTTTCTATTCGCTGCCGCGCCCCGATGGGCAGGATCGCAGCACGGGCCTCGGGCTGTGTTTCGTGCGCGAAGTCGCGATGCTGCACCGTGGCCAGGTCGCGCTCGCGAACCGTGCGGAAGGCGGCGCATGCGCGACGCTCACGTTGCCGTCGGCGGGCTGACCGCGCGCTTCACACCCGCCACACATTCACTTCACGCCGGCTTCAATCGCCCTTCACCGGGGCCGCTCATGCTGACCGTACCTTCCACTCCGGTACCTGCCAGCAATGAATCGAGTCCTGTTGTTCAAGTCCATGATCACCGCGCTTCTCGCGCTGGCGATCCTGATCCCGCTGCAGATGGTCCAGAGCATCGTGCGGGAACGCGCCGACTATCGGCAAAGCGCGCTGCAGAGCATCTGGGCGAGCTACGCGGGGCCGCAGACGGTGACGGGGCCGGTGCTCGTCGTCCGTTACACGGAAGTCACGCGCGTGAGCGAAGACGTACGCGCCGGCGGCAAGGCGAAAACCACCCTGAAAAGCGAGGCGAAGCGGCTGCTCGTGTTCCCGAAGACGCTGAAGGTCGACGGCACGCTGTCGGTCAGCGTGCGCTATCGCGGCATTCACAAGGCGCTCGTGTACGGGCTCGACAGCCGGATGACGGGCACGCTGCCGCTGCCGGACCTGAAGAAGCTGCCGCAAGCCGACGGCCACGTGAGCTTCAAGGTCGACGACGCCTATGTCGCGCTCGGCATCGGCGACCTTCGCGGGCTGAAGGCGCAGCCCGATCTGCGCATCGGCGGCAAGCGGATCGACGTGGAGCAGGGTACGCGGCTCGACGGCCTGCGCCAGGGCGTGCATGCGAACGTCGATCTCGCGGCGCTGGCGGACGCAAACGCCGGGGCGACGGTCGTGCCGTTCAGCATCGGCCTGCCGCTCGCGGGCGCGGAATCGGTCGCGTTCGCGCCGGTGGGCGACCAGAACGACTTTTCGCTGAAATCGACGTGGCCGCATCCGAGCTTCGGCGGCGAATTCCTGCCGGCGGAGCGCATGATCGACGCGCGCGGCTTCGTCAGTAACTGGCACGTGACGTCGTTCAACACGAAGGCGCGCGAGCAGGTGGCGTCCGGCAACGGCGACGGCGGGATCGAGATGGCGTCGGTATCGGTGATCGAACCCGTGAACGTCTATCTGCAGGCCGAACGCGCGACGAAGTACGGCGCGCTGTTCGTGATGCTCACGTTCGCGAGCTTCTTCATGTACGAGCTCGTGAAGCGGCTGCGCATTCACCCGATCCAGTACACGCTGGTCGGCCTGTCGCTCGCGCTGTTCTTCCTGCTGCTGCTGAGCCTGTCCGAGCACATTGCGTTCGGCTATGCGTATCTCGCGGCGAGCGGCGCATGCATCGGGCTGCTCGGCTTCTACCTGTCGTTCGTGCTGCACAGCGTGAAGCGCGGCGCGACGTTCACCGCGCTGCTGGCGATGCTGTACGCGGCGCTCTACGGGCTGCTGCTGTCGGAGGACAATGCGCTGATGCTCGGTTCGCTGCTGCTGTTCGCGATCCTCGCCGGCATCATGACGCTCACGCGCCGCGTCGACTGGTATTCGCTCGGCGCTGCGTGGCAGCCGCTGGCCGACAAGCCGGCGGCGCTGAAGCCGGGCGCGCCCGCGAAGTAGGCTAGCGGGGTGCAAGCAAGCGCGCGCCGGTCGGCAAAGCCTCGACCGGCGAGCGTTTTCACGCGAGCCCGATGCTCTTCACGCATGCGACAGCGGACGACGAATCCGCGCCAGCGGAATTTCGGCGATGGCCGCGATCTCGATCAACAGGTCGGGATGGTAGAGCCGCTCGACCTGGACGGTCGTCGTCACCGGATAGGGTTCGGCGAAGTAGGTGTTGCGGATGTCGCCCGCCTGCATGAATGCGTCGATGTCGGTGGCGTAATGGACGAGCGAGATCACGTCGCGCATTTGCCCGCCCAGTGCGGCCAGCACGTCGCGGATGTTCTCGAGCGTCTGGCGAGCCTGGGCGCGCATGTCGCCGGCACCGACGACCTGCCCGTCGCGGTCGAGCGCGATCTGTCCCTTCAGATGCACGATCCGGCCGTCGCCCTGGATCACGGCCATCGAGAACGCGCCGAACGGCGCCCAGACTTCCGGTGGATTCACGGCTTCGGCCATCGCGCAGCTCCTGTGGGGCGGAATGAGGCGACCGCAGCGGCGTGCCGCACCCGGCGATCGCGCCATGGCGGACGCGTTCATCGTCGATCCGCCCGGCCCGCCGAACGCGGCGGCGGCCCGGATCGCCCTATACTGACCACTTCACATTACCGGAACACGCCGTGCCGAACCAAGTTTCCGGAGATTCGTCCGTCGACGATCCCCGTCCGACCCCACCCGTGCAACCCGAACTGGAAGACTGCTGCAACAGCGGCTGCTCGCCGTGCGTCTTCGACCTGTATGACGAAGCGCTCGCACGCTATCGCGTCGAGCTGGCCGAATGGGAGGCGCGGCACGCGCAGCGCGAGCCTCACCGATGAACCGGAGGCCGGCGAGGTGCCGCGCCGCACCTGTCTCGCGCCTGTTGTCCGATCCGCGTCGGGCTGACGATGCCGTTTCGTCGCGTGCTCCGTGTCACGCATCCGCATGCAGCCGCCGATGCAGCGGCTCCAGCGCCATCGACAGCGCAATGCAGACCAGCAACACGACCGTCAGCGTGAACATCGACGCCCTGAACCCCTGCACGTAATCGAGCGCGGCCGGATGCACGCCGAGCCGCGCGAAGAACACGCCGCCGATCGTCGCGGCGCCGACCGCCGCGCCGATCTGCAGCATCGCGCTGACCATTCCCGACGCGACACCGGCGCGGGCCGCATCGACTTCCGCGAGCACGATCCGCACGACCGACGGCAGCACGAGCCCTTGCCCGATGCCGATCGCCGCGATGCCCGCATAGAAGCCGGGCCCCGGCGCGCCGTCGCGGGCGAGCGCGGCGGCGCTCGCGACGCCGGCCGCGAGCATCGCGAAGCCGAGCGTGAGCACGCGATACCCGCCGAAGCGGGCGACGAGGCGCGGCATCAGCAGCGGGCTCGCGAGGAAGCCGAGCCCGAGCGGCAGGATCGCGAACCCGGACGCGAGCGGCGACCAGTTCAGGCAACCCTGCAGATAGATCCCGTAGCTCAGGAAGAACGCGCTCAGCATGTAGAACAGGAACGCGAGCAGCAGCCCGAGCGCGACGACCGGGTTGCGGAACAGGCGCACGTCGAGCAGCGGATCGTGGCCGCGCGCGAGCCGGCGCGCTTCGACCGTCAGCAGCGCGCCGAGCATCGGCAGCGCGCCGACGCCGCACGCGATCATCCACAGCGGCCAGCCGGCTTCGCGACCGTGCGTGAGCGGGTACACGAGCATCAGCAGGAACAGCGACATCAGCACCGTGCCCGGCACGTCGATGCGCTGGCCGCGCGGCGCGCGGTTTTCCGGGATGAAGCGCCAACTGCCGATCAACGCCAGGATGCCGATCGGCAGATTGACGAGGAAGATCGCGCACCAGCCGAGCCCGAACGGATGCAGGCTGATCAGTGCGCCGCCGCCGAGCTGGCCGATCACGGCCGCGAGGCCGAACGCGAACCCGTAAAAGCCCATCACGCGCACCTGCTCCTGCGGGCTGAACACGCTGCGGATCGTCGCGAGCACCTGCGGCGCGAGGATCGCGGCGAACAGGCCCTGCAGCACGCGGCCGCCGACGAGCACCGTGCCGTTGCCGGCGAGCCCGCACAGCGTCGACGCGAACACGAAGCCGGCCATGCCGATCATGAACATGCGTTTGCGTCCGTACAGGTCGCCGAGACGCCCGCCGGTGATCTGGACGACCGCGTTCGCGCACGCATAGGCCGATACGACGAGTTGCAACTCGGCCTGGCGTGCGCCGATGCCGTCGCGAATGGCCGGGAGCGCGAGGTTCACGATGAAGTAGTCGAGCGGCGGCAGAATGGCGCCGACCAGCAAGACCACGAGCGCCCAGCCGTGGTGACTGCGTGGCGTCGCGGCAGCCGCGCCGGCCGGCGCGCAGGAAGCAAGGGTGTTGTTCGTCATGAAGGATCCGAAAAATTAGGGGCCTGATGGGTGATGGGCCCAGGCAGGCCGTTGCCCCATTATTCTGGGCATCGCCAATGGTTCGGAAAAGCGGGAAAGAGTGGTAGCATCCATCGGGTTAATCGATGGATGGGGAATGACGATGCGCGGTTTCGATCTGGATCAGTTGCGCACTTTCGCGGCGGTCGCGGATGCCGGCAGCCTCACGGCAGCCGCGCCGCTGCTGCACCTGTCGCAATCGACGGTCAGCGAGCAGGTGCGCAAGCTCGAATCGCGCGCCGGCGTGCCGCTGTTCGTGCGCAGCAAGCGCGGCGTCGAGCCGACGCCGGCCGGCTCGCGGCTGCTGAAGCATGCGCGCCGCATCGTCGCGTTGAACGAGGCGGCGTTCGACGAGTTGCGCGGGCAGGCGATCAAGGGCGAACTGCGCGTCGCGATCACCGACTATTACCGCACGAACGAAGTGGCGGGCATGCTGGCGCGGCTGCGCGAGTGCTACCCGCAGTTGAGCCTGCACGTGAGCGCGATGAAGAGCGCGGATATCGAGGCGGCGCACGCGCGCGGGCAGATCGACCTCGGCGTCGTGATGAACATGTCGAGCGGGCCGTTCCGGCCGGCGTCGGCCGACACGCGCTGGGTGCTGCGGCGCGAGCCGCTGTCGTGGGTCGCGTCGCCCGCGCTCGCCGAACAGTTGCCCGAACCGCTGCCGCTGGTGCTGCTGCCGGACGACTGCATGATGCATCAGGTCGCGGTGCGCTCGCTCGACGAACGGCACACGCCGTACGCGCTCGTGCACAGCGCGTCGGGTGTCGCGGGCTTGCAGTCGATGCTCGCGGCGGGGCTCGGGGTCGGCTGCCTGTGCGCGTCGGCGATCGGCGATGGCCTGATGCGGCTCGGCACGAAATACCGGCTGCCGCCTTTGCCCGACGCGGTGTTTTCGCTGACGCCGCCGTTGCCGGGCGAGCGCGAGACCGTCACCCAGGCGCGCGAGGTGCTGTCGCGTCAGCTGCTGATGTAACACCATGCCGCGCGTCGTGCGGCGGCGCGTCACCGACGGGCGCGCCAGGGGGCTACGGGCATGAACGACGACGAACTGAAGAACCAGATGGCCGCGAAGCTGGAGCATGCGCTGGAGCGCGTGGTCGACGAGCGCTCGCTGGTCCACTTCCTGCGGGTGCTCTGCCATGACTGGCGCACGGAGCGGCAGCTCGAGGCCGATGCGCCGCTGTCGCCGTATGCCCACGCGGCGCTCGGCTGGGAAAACCGTTCGATCGGCGAATACCTGGAAGCGATGATCGACTGGGCCGAGGCGTCGGAAGAGGGGTTGGGCTGCTACGCCATGCCCGACAATCCGTGGCGGCGCATCGCCGACATCCTGTTCGCCGGGAAAACCCACGAATGACGCGGCTCGCGCGATTCACGCACGCCGCTTTCTACTCGGCGACTTCATCGTCCGCGTCCGCATATGCACGCAACCCGTTGGCCAGTGCATCGAACACGGCCCGGCAGCGCGGGCTCGTCCGCAGGTCTTCGTGCATCACGACCCAGGTTTCCAGCCGCATCGCGGGCCCGTCCGGCAGCACGCGCACGAGCCGCGCGTCGCGTTTCGCGAGCGCCGTCTGGCAGAAGCCGATTCCGTAGCCGGCGCGGATCATCGCAAGCTGTGCGAGGTTGCTGTCGGTGCGCAGCGCGAACGCGTCGCGCTTCCACATCGGCATGCCGCGCCCCGCGGAGCGGATGAACGGCGTGACCGTATCGAAGCCGATCAGCGCGTGATGCGCGAGCGCGTCGATCGTCGCGGGCGCGCCGTGGTGCGCCAGGTAATCGTCGCGCGCATACAGCCCGACCTCGATTTCGCCGACGCGCCGCGCGACGAGCGCATCCTGCGCGGGCGGCGCCATCCGGACCGCGATATCGGCCTCGCGCTTCAGCACGTCCTGGATGCGGTCGGTCGGTACCAGTTCGATCACGAGCCCCGGATGGTCGCGCCGCAATTGCGCGAGCATCGGCGGCAGCACCTCGACGGCGATCACGTCGCTGGCCGAAATCCGCACGATGCCGCGCACGCCGGCGCCGTGGCTGGCCGCCGCACGCTCGAACGCGGCCGCCGCGCTGCGCAGCGCCTCCGCATGGCCGCGCAGCGCGAGCGCGGCCTCGGTCGGCAGCAGGCCAGACGGCGAGCGCGTGAACAGCGTCTGGCCGAACGCCGCTTCGAGCGCCGCGACATGGCGGCCGGCCGTCGGCTGCGTGATGCCGAGCGCGCGCGCCGCGCCGGACAGCGAGCCTTCCGTCAGCACCGCGAGGAAGGTGCGGTAGCGTTCCCAGTTCAGAGCGGTGGTCATGCATAAATGTATAGCCGATCCGTCGGGTTAGGCAATTCCTTGATAGCCGGCTGCGCGCCAGAATGCGTGTCGTGATGGTTTCATTCAAGGGGAACGGCAATGGCGAAGAACGCAGGCGGGACGCAACGGCTGGCACTCGTGCTCGGCGCGAGCGGCGGAATCGGCGGGGAAGTCGCGCGGCAGTTGCGCGATGCGGGCTGGCAGGTGCGTGCGCTCAAGCGCGGGCTCGCTGCCGAGGCCGTGGAGCGCGACGGCATCGCGTGGGTGCGCGGCGACGCGCTGGATCGCGATGCGGTGGTGCGCGCCGCACGCGGTTGCAGGGTGATCGTGCATGCGGTGAACCCACCCGGATACCGGAACTGGGCTACGCAGGTGTTGCCGATGATCGACAACACGCTCGCGGCGGCCCGGGCCGCGCAGGCGACCGTCGTGCTGCCGGGCACGGTCTACAACTTCGGCGCCGATGCGTTTCCGGTGCTGCGGGAAGATGCGCCGCAGCATCCGGTGACCCGCAAGGGCGCGATCCGCGTCGAGCTGGAGCGGCGGCTGCAGGACGCCAGCACGCGCGGCGTGCGGGCAATCGTCGTGCGCGCCGGCGATTTCTTCGGGCCGCAGCTCGGCAACAGCTGGTTTTCCCAAGGGTTGGTCAGCCCGGGCGGCCCGTCGCGGCCATCCGCGTGCCGAGCCGCGGCGTCGGCCATCAGTGGTCGTATGTGCCGGACGTGGCCCGCGTGATGGTCGAGCTGATCGAGCGGCGCGAGACGCTGGAGCCGTTCGCGCGATTTCATCTGGGCGGGCATTGGGATGAAGACGGCATGCAGATGGCGCAGGCCGTGCAACGCGTCGCGCAGCGGCACGGCATGCGGCCGGCGCTGCGCGATTTCCCGTGGTGGCTCGTGTGGGTAGCCGCGCCGTTCGTCACGACGCTGCGCGAATTGCTCGAGATGCGTTACTTGTGGCGCGAACCGGTCCGGATGGACAACGCGCGCGTGACCGCGGTGCTCGGCCGCGAGCCGGTGACGCCGCTCGATACCGCGGTGGAGGCGACGCTGGCGGGGCTCGGGTGTCTCGGGTGAGCAAGGCCGGGCTGCGCCCGTGCACGGAAACGCGTCACGGCGAACCGGAGAACGCACGAGGCCACAATTCTCCACATACCCGCGTGCGTCCGATGCGCATCATGTCGGTCAGTACCGATAAGGCGAGAACGGGGGCGCGATGGGGTATTGCGGATGGAAAATATCGGTTGCGGGGGCAATCGTGTTCGCACTGAGCGGGTGTGCGAACCTGGCCGGTGTGCTGTACTGCGGCAACTCGCAGTTCAACTTCCCGGACTACCATTGCTTCGAGTCGTACAGGTAGGAACGGGCGCGACGACTGAACACCGTCGTGCCCGTGTTCCGTGCGATGTTCCGCTCGCCGTTACGCCACGACCGGCAACACCTCGACTGCATACCGGTGTCGCAAGCTGCGTCCGAGCACCGGATCGTGCAACTCCATCTCGAATGCGTCGCCGTCGTCCATCGCCGCGATCGCGCCGTGCACGGCGACCGTGCCGCCGTACATCGCGCAGCGTGCGGGCATCGTGCGGCGATCGTCGAACCGCTGCCACAGCACGTCGGGCGCGAGCAGGCCGCTGACCGCGCCGTGCTGGTACGCCACCCGTTCGCCATCGCGCGCAATCAGCCACGAACGCATCTCGAGCGTATCCCAGTGATCGGCGACATCCGCATAACGCCACGCGTCGCGGCCGAGCGGCTTCGCGCACACCTGCTTCGACACGGCGACGCCGTACGCTTCGACTTCGCGATCCGTGTGATCGGAGCCGACCGTGACCAGCGTGCCGGCCGGGCTGTCGACCAGCACGCATTCGATTTCGCCGCCGGAGCGCGCGCCGAGCACGCCGATCGACGGCGCCTGCGTGAGCAGCGCGGACGACACGCGATAGAAGCATGGCGTGGTCGACGGGGGTGCGACGCCGAGCGCCGCGAGTTCATCGATGTGCGCGCGGATCGCGGCCGGGTCGCGGCCGGCCCAGCCGGCGATCACGACGCGTTCGACGTCGGCGTCGACGGCGGCTGGCGTGCCTTGCGGGGAAATCACGTTGAACGACAGGGTTGGCATGCGGCTATCCGTTTGAAGTGCGAAGGAATGAATCGGCTGGCGGCTGCGCTCAATCCTCGAGCGGCCGGTGCGCGGTCTCGCGCGCGGCGACGAGTGCGATCGACGTGACGACGAGCGCGGCGGCGACGTACAGCGACACGGCCGTCGTCGTGCCCGTCTGCCGGAACAACGTGGCGATCACGAGCGGCGCGAAGCCGCCGCCGACGATGCCGGCGAGCGTGTACGCGAGCGACGCGCCGGCATAACGCACGCGCGTCGGGAACTGTTCGGTCACGAACGCGCCTTGCGGGCCGTACATCACCGCATGGATCACGAGGCCGATCGCGACGGCCGCGACGATCGCCGCAGGGCGCGCCGAATCGAGCAGCGCGAAGAACGCGAACGCCCACACGATGCCGGCGAGCGCGCCGGCGAGATACACGGGCCGGCGGCCGAAGCGGTCCGACAGCGCACCGAAGAACGGCACCGCGAGCGCGTTGCAGGCCGTGCCGATCATCACGGCCGTCAGCGCGACGGGGCGTGACAGGTGCAGCACGGTCGTCACGTAGGTCAGCGTGAACACGACGATCAGCGCATACAGCACGTCCGAGCCGATCCGCGAGCCGCCTGCGATCAGCAGGCGCTTCCAGTGGTACTTCAGCACGTCGGCGACGGGCACGTCGGCGGTCGCGTGCGATTCGGCGAGCTGCTCGAACTGCGGCGTTTCGTCGACGCCGCGCCGCAGCCAGAATCCGAACACGACCAGCAGTGCGCTGGCCGCGAACGGCAGGCGCCAGCCCCACGACAGGAACGTGTCGGACGTGGTGGACAGCGTGACGAGCGCGATGCAGCCGGTGCCGAGCAGCGTGCCGAACGACGGGCCGATCTGCGTCCACGAGGCGGACAGCCCGCGCCGTTTCTGGTCGCCGTGCTCGACCGAGAGCAGCACCGCGCCGGCCCATTCGCCGCCGAGCGCGACGCCCTGCACGAAACGCAGCGCGACGAGCAGGATCGGGCTCAGGATGCCGGCCTGCGCGTAGGTCGGCAGCGCGCCCATCAGCGCGGTCGTCACACCCATCAGCACGAGCGTGAGCATCAGCACCGCGCGGCGGCCGATGCGGTCGCCGAGGTTGCCGAACACGAAGCCGCCGAGCGGACGCGACACGTAGCCGACCGCATAGGTCGAGAACGCGAGGATCGTGCCGGCCAGCGGATCGACCGACGGAAAGAACAGATGGTTGAAAACGAGCGCGGCGAGCGTGTTGTAGATCGTGAAGTCGTACCACTCGAGCGACGTGCCGATCATGCTCGCGGTCGCGAGTCGGCTGTTGCGGACACGGCGGGGCGCGTGGGCGGCGGGCTGGACGAGAGTGCTCATGGTATCGGGCAGGTCGTGACGGATGACGGGATGAAGCGCGGGGCCGGCGTGGGCGTCGGCGTCGAGCGTTCAGGCAGGCAGGGCGGCAGCGGCGGCCGCGTCGGCTTCGGTGTCGCGTCGCCGGGCAGGCAGCGGCGCGGCGGCGCGCCACAGCAGGTCGAAGGTGCGCACGTCGTCGTGCCCGGCGAGCGTCGCCGCCACGCGACGCGTGGCCGCCGCGTCGCTGCCTTCGATCAGCACGAGCGCATCGGCGGCCGGGCGGGCGGCCGCTGCGGCGCCGATCGGCGCGGACAGGTCCGGCGACGTGCGGAAGAGCCGCGCGGCGTGGATGCCCGGTTCGTGCAGCGCGGCGTCGAAGCGCTCGCGCAGGTGCGGCACGTCGATGCGGTCCGGCGGCAACACGAACAGCGCGAGATGCGCGCCTTCGCCGTCACCGGCCTCGATCGTCAGCTCGCCGACGCGCCGCTGCGTGCCCGTCATGCGCTCGAAGTTCGCCAGCGACCACGCGGTCTGCTGCGTGAACGCGCGCCGGTACGCGTCGCCGCGGAACACGTCGAGCGCGTCCGTCACGTACAGCGCGAGGTATCGGCGCGGGCCGCCGTCGGTCGCCCGAAACCGTCGCGCATGCGTGAAGCCGGGAATCGCGACACGCTCCTGCATGTGCTCGCGGTCGTACCACGCGTTGAAATCGGCTTCGTGCGTGGGGTCGATATCCGTCCAGACGCAAAGCTGGCCGTGCGGAAGGGAAAGGCGGGTCATCGCGGGGGTCCTCGTGACGGGGTGTCAGGAACCTCAGTGTCCCGAAGGCGGGCCGCGCCCGTCCAACAAGAAAACAAATTCGCGGTGAACAGGTTTTCTTATGAGCGGCGCGGGCGGCGTTTCGCGGCGGGTGTGGCAGGCGATGCGGCCTTCGCCGTGCGCTTCGTTTTCGCCGACGTGTTCGTCTTCGTCCCGGTTGCCTTGCACGTGGGCGCTGCGTCGACGCGATCGGGGGCGGCCGGCTTCGCGAGGTTCGCGGCGGCTGCCGTCGGGCGCGCGACTTCGCTCGCGAGTTCCGCGATGCGCGCGGCGACCGGCAGCCCCTGGCTGCGGTACGTCGCGACGAGCGGCAGCGCCGGGAACTCGGGCTCGACGTCGAGCAGTTCGAGCGTGCCTTCGTGCAGTTCGCGCCCGATGATCGCGGGCGGCAGCGCGGCCACGCCGAAGCCGTCCGCGACGAGGCGGATCATCGCGGCGACCGACGTGATGCAGTTGATGCTGGCCGGCCGTTCGACGGCTGCGAACAGCCGCTCGATCGTCGCATGCGGCCCCGAGTGGCGCGAGAAGCTGATGATCGGAAACCCGGCCAGGCGCGCGACGTCGAGCGGCTGGCCGCCGAGCCCGAGGCGCGGGCTCGCGGCCCAGCGCACCGGGAATTCGCACAGCGGCAGGTTCGTGAAGTCCGGCCCCGGCACCGGGTCGGTCTGCAGGATCAGGTCGACGCCGTCGGTGCTGAGCAGCCGGATCAGATGCAGCGTCGTGTCGCTCGTGATCTCGACGTCGAGGCGCGGATAGCGCTCGCGCAGTTGCGCCATCAGCGCGGGGAACCAGCTGTGCACGATCGATTCGATCACGCCGATCCGGATCAGGCCCGCATCGCTCGCCGCGTCGATGTCGCGCCGCATTTCGCCGTCGAGCCGCACGATCCGCTCCGCGTAGGCCAGCATGCGCCGGCCCGCGGGAGTGAGCGTGGCCGAGCGCGTGTTGCGGTCGAACAGGCGCACGTCGAACGCCTCCTCGAGCGATGCGATGCGGCTCGACACGGCGGCTTGCGTCGTGTGCAGTTTCTCGGCCGTGAGCCGGAAGTTTTCCAGCTTCGCGAGCCAGACGAAGGTTTCCAGAAACCGGATGTTCATCGCATTCCGAACGGTGAGGCGGTGCCGCGCCGGGCGGCGGATCCGGACGATGTTAATGGATTCGGGCGCGGGCCGGCGCGTGCGACGCCTTCCGGTGGCGTCAAAGCCGGTCGAACGCGAGCGTCGGCACGTCGACGCTCGTCGCGCCGCCGTCCGCGACGAGCGTCGCGCCGGTCACGAACGATGCGTCCGGCGACGCCAGGAATGCGCACACGGCCGCGATCTCGTCGGGTTCGGCCGCGCGCCGCAGCGGCACGTCGGCGCTGACGCGGGCGTACGCCTCGTCGAGCGAATCGCCGTGCGCGGCCATCAGCGGTGCCATTTCCGCATCGGCCATCGGCGTGCGGACCCAGCCGGGGCAGACGGCGTTCGCCCGCACGCCGTGCGGGCCGTAGTCGCGTGCGAGCGATCGCGCCAGCCCGAGCAGCGCGTGCTTGCCGACCGTGTAGCCGCATACGCCCGGCCCGGCCGCGAGCGCCGCGATCGACGCGACCAGCACGATATTGCCGCGCTGCGCGATCAGGTCGGGCAGGCACGCGCGCGCGCTGACGAATGCGGTGTCGAGGTTCGCGCGCATCGCGTCGCGCCACTGCGCGTCGTCGGTTTCGTCCGCACGGCCGACACCGTGGCCGCCTGCGCATGCGACGAGCGCATCGACGCGGCCGAAGCGCTCGGCGATGCGCGGCAGGAAGCCGGCCCAGTCGGCGGTGCCGGCGGCGTCGCCCGCGAGCGCGAGGCCGCCCGTTTCGGCAGCCAGCGCGTCGAGGGGGGCCTGGCGGCGCCCGATCAGCACGACGCGGTCGCCGCGACGGGCGAAGCGGCGCGCGCACGCGGCGCCGATGCCGGTGCCTGCGCCGGTGATCGCGATCGTGCGGGCGGGCGGTTGCGTCATGTCGTTCTCCGGAAAAGGGGCGGTCCGGCCACTTTATGCGGCGCGGGCGCGCCCCGGTATCCGCCGAAAGGATGAATGCGGGCTGTCCGGGCGGCCGGGCGCGGCGGCCGTCGCGCATTTTGCAAAGGCTGACGATGTTCGCCGCCGAATCGCTCTATCCTCCACATTTTTGCGATAAGCCGCGAAAGCCCGGCAAAATAGCGCGGGCGCGCGCGCGCAGTGGCGCGCGGCGCGTCGGTCGGCCGGTTCCGTCGTACGAATCGGGCGGCAGGCGGAATCGGCGCGAGCGGGCGTCCGCGGCACAGGTATCGCGTCCGCCGACGGCTCGTGCCGCCACGGCGTATCGCCCGGTTGCGCGCTGGCGCGGCCGGACCATCGACAAAAGAACAGGGAGGGGCCGGCAATGAGGCTGGACGACGAAAGAGAAAGCGTCAACGTCGAGGATCGACGCGGCGCCGGCGGGTTCGGCGGCGGGCGCGCGACGATCGGCATCGGCACGATCGTGGTTGCGCTCGCCGCATCGTATTTCTTCGGTATCGATCCGCGCGTCGTGCTCGAAGGCGCGTCGGCGCTGCAGGGCCGCCAGCAGCAGGCGCAGCCCGCGCCGACCCAGCGCCAGGGCGCGCCGGCCAACGATCCCGGCGCGGTGTTCACGCGCAAGGTGCTCGGCAATATCGAACGCACGTGGACGGATGTGTTCAACACGCAGCTGCACGCGCAGTACGAACCGCCGAAGCTCGTGATGTTCACCAACTCGACGCCGACCGCGTGCGGCACCGGCCAGACCGCGATGGGGCCGTTCTATTGCCCGGGCGACCGCAACGTGTATATCGATCTCGGCTTCTACGACGAGCTGCGCAAGCGTTTCGGCGCGGGCGGCGATTTCGCGCAGGCCTATGTGATCGCGCACGAAGTCGGCCATCACGTGCAGAACCTGCTCGGCATCGCCGACAAGGTCGACGCCGCGCGGCGGCGGTCGAGCCAGGCGCGCGCGAATGCGCTGTCGGTGCGCATGGAGCTGCAGGCCGACTGCTTTGCCGGCGTGTGGGCGAACAACGCGCAGCGCGCGAACCAGCGGCTGATGGAGCCGGGCGATTTCGAGCAGGGGCTGAAGGCCGCCGCGGCGATCGGCGACGACCGGCTGCAGCAGCAAGGGCAGGGCTACGTCGTGCCCGAAAGCTTCACGCACGGCACCAGCGAGCAGCGCGTGTACTGGCTGCGGCGCGGGATGGAGTCGGGTGAGGTGAGCGCCTGCGACACGTTCGCCGCGAACGCACGCTGAAACGACGCGCGCGCACCGTCGCGCGCCGATATCGTCCTGGTTGAACCGGCCGCCGCGGCCGGGCCGGGACGATTTGCCGATTTGTGCTCACCGGCGCTTTTCGGCGCCGGTAGGCTGGCCCGACCGTCGAGATTCGATGCGTTCGCCTGCCGGCCGATTTCCCATGCCCATCTTGTCCGTTTCCGCCGACCACGCCCGCGCCGACTGGCAACGCGCGCTGCGCGCGTGCGTGGATGCGTTCGACGCATTCGCGAGCCCGTCGGCGATCGTGTTCTACCGGCTCGACCGGAGCGGCGAGCCGGCCGATTTCGAGCTGTTCGGGATGCCGGAATCGATGCATCGCACCTACGTCGCCCGCTACCGGATGCTCGATCCGCTCCATCCGTCGCGCTGCGCGGAGGGCGAATGCGCGGTCGTCACGCTCGCGTCCCAACTGCCCGACGAGCGACGTGATGCGTCCGCGTACTGGACCCGTTTTCTGCGGCGCCACGACGTGGCCGACGTCGTCGAGATCTGGCTGCGCGATGCGGGCCGGACGGTGGGCGCATTCTCGCTGCTGCGCTTCGGCATTGGCGACGCGAACGGCAGCGGCAGCGGCAGCTCCGGCCGGTTCGCACCGGGCGAGATCGACGCGCTCGCGCGGCTGCAGCCGGTCGCCGAAGCCGCGTTGAGTCCGCTGCTGCGCGCGCGGCGCGGCATCCACCGGATCGGCTGCGAAGAACGCCTGACCTACCGCGAGGAGCAGATCGCGCGGCTCGTGCGCGACGGCCGCTCGAACAAGGAGATCGCACGCGATCTCGCGCTCGGGCAACCGACGATCAAGACGCACCTGATGCGCATGTACCGCAAGCTCGGCGTATCGAACCGCACCGAGCTGGTCGGGGCGCTGTTCCTGTAATCGTTCCGCGCGCGGGCAGCCCTGCCCGCGGCGATATCGAGCCGGGTTACGGCTCCGCTCCGCCCGTGCGTCGCCGCAGGGGACGAACTCGCCCCTCCCGGCGTCCCACGCGCTGCCAATTTGCGCTCACCGGGCGCGATTCCCCGTCGATACAGTGGTCCGACGCACGCGTGCCTCACCGGCACGCGATCCAGCCACGACCATCAACGAGACGCCCATGAGCAACACGAACTTCGTCGCCGTCAGCGACACCGTGCGCACTTTCGTCGCGCGCGATTTCGGCCTCTTCATCGACGGTGCAATGCAGCCCGCACACGCGGCCGCGCGGCTCGACGTGTACGACCCGGCCACGGGCGAGCGGCTCGCGACCGTCGCCGATGCGGACGCACACGACGTCGACCGCGCGGTCGCCAGCGCGAAACACGCATTCGACGCGCGCGTCTGGAGCGGGCTGCGGCCGGCCGACCGCGAACGCATCCTGCTGAAACTCGCAGACCTGATCGAAGCCGACGCCGAAACGCTCGCGCAACTCGAAACGCTGAACCAGGGCAAGTCGATTCACGTGTCGCGCGCGATCGAGGTCGGCGCGAGCGTCGAATACGTGCGCTACATGGCCGGCTGGGCGACCAAGATCACCGGCCAGACGCTCGACGTGTCGATCCCGTTCCCGCCCGGCGCACGCTATACGGCCTATACGCGCAAGGAGCCCGTGGGTGTGGTCGCCGCGATCGTGCCGTGGAATTTTCCGCTGATGATCGCGGTGTGGAAGCTGATTCCCGCGCTCGCGGCCGGCTGCACGATCGTGCTGAAGCCGTCGCCGGAAACGCCGCTCACCGCGCTGCGCCTGGCCGAACTCGCGCTTGACGCCGGCGTGCCGCCCGGTGTGTTCAACGTGGTCACGGGTGGGCGCGTCTGCGGTGCGGCGCTCGCGAGCCATCCGTCGATCGCGAAGATCTCGTTCACCGGGTCGACCGCGACCGGCAAGCTGGTCGGCGCGGCGGCCGTGCAGAACATGACGCGCTTCTCGCTCGAACTCGGCGGCAAGAACCCGATCGTGATGCTCGACGACGTCGACGTCGCGCAGGCGCTCGACGGCGTGGCCGCCGGCGCGTTCTTCAACCAGGGGCAGGTATGCGCGGCCGCGTCGCGCATCTACGTGCATCGCAGCAAGTTCGCGCCGCTCGCGGAGGGCCTCGCGGGCGTCGCGCAGTCGATGAAGCTCGGCGCTGGCCTCGACACCACCGCGCAGATCAACCCGCTGGTCTCCGCGCACCATCGCGACAAGGTCGTCGAGCACATCGAAGGCGCGCGCCGCGCGGGCCTCACGTTCCTCGCGGGCGGCACGCCGGCCGACGATCTGCCCGGCTATTACGTGAAGCCGGCCGTGATTGCCGATCCGCATCCGGACAGCGCGATCGTGCGCGACGAGGTATTCGGCCCGGTGATCGTCGTCGTGCCGTTCGACGACGCGGCCGACGCGGTGCGCCTCGCGAACGCGTCGCCGTACGGCCTCGCCGCGAGCATCTGGAGCAACGACCTGAAACGCGTGATGAACCTGGTGCCGCAGATCGAGGCCGGCACCGTGTGGGTGAACTGCCATATCCCGCTCGATCCGTCGATGCCGTTCGGCGGCTACAAGCAATCGGGCATCGGCCGCGAATTCGGCCAGTACGCGATCGAAGGCTTCACCGAAACCAAATCCGTCTGCATCGCGCACTGACGCGCGGCGCTCGAACCCGAACGAATCCGAACGAACCGATTCAACCGATCCGACCATGGAGACTGCAATGAGCTACAACGAAGCGAAATTCTGGCACCCGATGCTGCACCCGAACGAAATGAAACAGCGCAAGCCGATCCGTATCGTGCGCGGCGACGGCTGCTACGTGTTCGACGAGGAGGGGCGCAAGCTCGTCGACGGCGTCGCGGGCCTGTGGAACGTGAACGTCGGCCACAACCGCCAGGAAGTGAAGGACGCGATCGTGCGTCAGCTCGACGAACTCGAATACTTCCAGCTGTTCGACGGTATTTCGCATCCGCGCGCCGAGGAGCTGTCGAAGAAGCTGATCGACATGCTCGAACCGGAAGGGATGCGCCGCGTGCTGTACAGCTCGGGCGGCTCCGATTCGATCGAGACCGCGCTGAAGATCGCCCGCCAGTACTGGAAGGTGCGCGGCCAGGCCGATCGCACGAAGTTCATCTCGCTGAAGCAGGGCTATCACGGCACGCATTTCGGCGGTGCGTCGGTGAACGGCAACACGGTGTTCCGCCGCAACTACGAACCGAACCTGCCCGGCTGCTTCCACGTCGAGACGCCGTGGCCGTACCGCAACCCGTTCACGCAGGACCCGGACGAACTCGGCCGGATCTGCGCGGAAATGCTCGAGCGCGAGATCCAGTTCCAGAGCCCGGACACCGTCGCCGCGTTCATCGCGGAGCCGATCCAGGGCGCGGGCGGCGTGATCGTGCCGCCGGCCAATTACTGGCCGCTGGTGCGCGAGGTGTGCGACCGCTACGGCGTGCTGCTGATCGCCGACGAAGTCGTGACGGGCTTCGGCCGCAGCGGCAGCCTGTTCGGCAGCCGCGGCTGGGGGGTGCGCCCGGACATCATGTGTCTCGCGAAGGGGATTTCGTCGGGCTACGTGCCGCTCGGCGCGACGGTCGTGAACGCGCGGATCGAGGATGCGTTCGCCGCGAATGCCGATTTCGGCGGGGCGATCATGCACGGTTACACGTACGCCGGCCACCCGGTTGCATGCGCGGCCGCGATCGCGAGCCTCGACATCGTCGTGAAGGAAGACCTGCCGGCGAACGCGGCGAAGCAGGGCGCGTACCTGCTCGAAGCGCTGCAGCCGTTCGCGGAGCGCTTCGCGGCAGTCGGCGAGGCGCGCGGCAAGGGGCTGATGCTCGCACTCGATCTCGTCGCGAACAAGGACACGCGCGAGCCGATCGATCCGTTGTCGGGCTATGCGAACGCGGTCGCGGAAGTCGCGCGCGAAAACGGCGTGCTGGTGCGTCCGGTCGGCACGAAGATCATCCTGTCGCCGCCGCTCGTGATCCAGCGCGAACAGCTCGACCGGATCGTCGATGCGCTCGCGGCCGGCTTCGAGGCCGTACCGTTCGCATGACGGCGTGACCGCATGACGGCAAACCCGCGGCGGAGGGTAAACGCCATCGCGGGTTTGCCGATTTGCGCTATGACCGGATTATTTTGCCTGCGTATTTTTTCGACATCGGATCACGCCGTGATCGACAAGGGCCCCGGGTCTCGTCGGGCTGAAGCACCGCCCCGGGGCCGACCGCAGAGCATCCGGCCCCGGCGCCGATGAAGCGTCGGCTCGGGCCAACCAACGAAGGAGACAACGATGTCGGGATGGTCGGGAATGACCGGCGCCGCGGGCGATACGTCCGCCGGCTTGCCGGCTGAAGCGGGCGGCGGCGCCGCATTGAAGGCCGGTGCGGTCGGTTTCCCGACCGCGCTGGCGAGCGCCGTCGGCCTCATCATGGCGAGCCCGGTGATCCTCACCGCGACGTCGGGCTTCGGGATGGGCGGCTGGGCGTTCGCGGTCGCGATGATCGTTGCGTTCGTGATGATGCAGGCGCAGGCGACCACGTTCTCCGAAGCCGCCGCGATGCTGCCGACGGCCGGCTCGGTTTACGATTACCTGTCGTGCGGGCTGGGCCGCTTCTGGGCGATCACCGGCACGATTTCCGCGTATTTCCTCGTGCACGTGTTCGCCGGCACGGCGGAGACGATCCTGAGCGGCATCATGGCGCTCGTGAACTTCGAGTCGCTGAACGCCGCGTTCGAGAAGCACAACAGTTCATGGCTCGTCGGCGTCGGCCTCGTGGTCACGTTCGCGATCACCAACATCGTCGGCATCAAGGTATTCAGCAATCTCGAGATCGTGCTGACGGCCGGCATGTGGCTGTCGCTGATGATCTTCGGGATCCTCGGGCTTGCGGCCGCGCCGGCCGTGCATCTCGACGGCTGGTTCGGCGGCTCGGCCGTCGGCACGTCGATCCCGGCCGTGCTGTCGCTGGTCGGGATGGCGATGTTCATGTTCGTCGGCTGCGAGTTCGTCACGCCGCTCGCGCCGGAAATGAAGGCGCCGGGCCGCACGATCCCGCGCGCGATGGCGCTCGGCCTCGTCGGCGTCGCGATCTGCATGTTCCTGTACGGCGCGGCGATCCGCCGCCAGGTCGCGAACGTGCCGGTGAGCCCCGACGGCCTCACGCACCTGCTCGACACGCCGGGCGCGATTCCCGCTTTCGCGCTGCAGGTGCTCGGGCCATTCGGCCGCGTGTGGTTCGGCATCGCGTTCCTGTGCGCGGGCGCCGCGACGATCAACACGCTGATGGCCGGGCTGCCGCGCATTCTGTACGGGATGGCGATCGACGGCGCGCTGCCGCGCTGCTTCGCGTACCTGCATCCGCGTTTCAAGACGCCGGTAGTCGGCATCGTCGCGTCGGCGGTCGTGCCGATCTTCCATGCGTGGCTGATCAACGGCAATCTCGACAGCATCCTGCATCTCGTGCTTGCCGCGACCTGCGCGTGGGGCATCGCGTACCTGCTCGTCACCGCATCGGTCGTGATGCTGCGTATCCGCCGCCCGGACCTGCCGCGGCCGTACCGTTCGCCGCTGTTCCCGCTGCCGCAGATCGTGTCGAGCGTCGGTATCGTGCTTGCGATCTGGTACATCACGCCGCCCGGGATGAACCCGCGCGACATCTACGTGCCGTTCGGCGCGATGCTGGGGCTCACCGCGCTGTACGCGCTGTTCTGGACGCTCGTCGTGCAGCGCCGGCATCCGTTCAAGCCGGTGCCGGTCGAGGACGTGCTGCGCAACGAGCACGTCGCGCCGTGAAGGCCGTACTCGCCCGATGGCGCGCGGCGGCCGATGCGCCGCCGCCCGGTCACCGCTCCGGCGCGATCGCCGCGCGCGTGCTCGCCGATCTGCGGGCCGTGCGCGATGCCGGCGGCGGCGTTGGCGGCGTCGGTGGTGTCACGGCGCGGCTGTCGAACGGTGTGCGCGTGAGCATCGACGAGCGCGTCGAGCGCCAGTTCCTGATGCATACGGTCGGCGTGAAGGTGACGGCGGCCGCCGACGGCCCGGCCGCGCGGGGCAGCGCGCGCGTGCGGCAGACCGGCTGGCTGCGTCGAACCGGCATCGAGGCGGCGCCCGCGCCCGGATGCGACCCGCGCTTCGTCGACACGCTGGCTGCATTGATCGCCGAGCCGGCGCTGGCCGACGCGCTGCGGCCGCTGCACCTGACCGACTGCGCGATCGACGCGCGCGACGGCCGCTGGACGCTCGCGATCGTGCCGTTCGGCGGCAGCGAGGTCGTGAACCGGATGCCGTCGTTTCGCCGCTATGTCAGGCTGATCGACGAGCAGGCCGCGGCGCTGTCGGCGGCCTGTCTCGCGTTCGAAACCGTACTACGCGGGATTTTGCGAGGGTAAGCTATGGCGATGCGTGCCGCGCGAACCGGGCGGCCGCGTCCAGCACCCCAGGGTTTTACCGGAGACGCCGATGCTGTTCCAGTCACGCTCACACGAAGACGTGCACGATCACGGGCTCGCGATCGCGGGCTGGCATCAGGTCTATCGTCAGATGACGCCGGGCCGCTTCAAGGGCACCGTCACGCAGGTGCTGTACGACGATTTCCACTTCTTCCGCGAGACGACCAACCGGCGTGTCGCGCAAACGGGGCTCGCGCCGCTCGGGCGCACGTCGCTCGCGGTGCCGCTGTCCGTGCCGCTCGCGGGTACGTTCCAGGGGCAGCCGGTCGACGGCTATGCGCTGCTCGCGCTGCGCGCCGGCGAGGATTTCGAATTCCACACGCCGGAAGGGATGGGGCTCGTCGGGATCAGCGCGGCGTCCGACATGGTCGACGAGCTGTGCGAAGCCGAATTCGGTGCGGCTGCTGCGCGCAGGCTGCGGCACGTGACGCGGCTGTCCGATGCGCAGGGCGTCGCGCTCGGCATGCGGTTGTCGGCGCTGATCGACGATGCCCAGCGCAACCCGGGCTGCCTCGAATATGCGGCCACCCGCAAGATGTTTCGCGACGCGATGCTCGGCATGTTTCTCGATGCACTCGAACAGGGCATCGGCGTCGAGCGCCGCGACATCACGCACGCCACCTACAGCGATATCGTGAGCCGCTGCGAGAAGCATCTGCGCGAGCGGCCCGAAGAACCCGTCACCGTGCTCGAACTGTGCCGCGCGCTGCGCTGCAGCCGCCGCACGCTGCAAACGAGCTTTCAGCGCGTGGCGGACGTCACGCCGGTCGGCTACCTGCGCACGATCCGGCTGAACGCGGTGCGTCGCCTGCTGCGCACGACGCCGGTGCAGCAGCTCGGCGTCGGGGAAGCCGCCGCGAGCTGGGGCTTCACGCATCTCGGCTATTTCGCGCGCGAGTATCGCGACCTGTTCGGCGAGTTGCCGTCGCAAACCTTGCGGCCCGAATGACGTCCTCCTGCCGCGACGGCGCCGTCGTGCGTCGCCCGTCCTCGTCACCGTTTGCTGATTTGGGATAGGGGTCCGGAATTTTCGCTGGATAAAGTCCTGCCACCCATATCGACAACACCATCGGTTCGCAGTGCAAATCGATGAACATGGAGGGGCGGGACATGAAGAACGGACGACGACTGGCCGCGGCCGCGGTCATGCTGGGTTGCGTGCACGCGCACGCGCAAACCTCGGGGAGCGTGACGCTGTACGGCACCGTGGACACCGGCATCATCTATTCGACCAACCAGCAGTTCACGCGCGCCGACGGCAGCACGGGCGGCGGCCATGCGTGGCAGATGGGCGGCGGCAACCTCGTGCCGTCCCGCTTCGGCTTCCAGGGCGCCGAGCCGCTCGGCGGCGGCCTCGATGCGGTATTTACGCTCGAGCAGCAGTTCCTGTCGGCGAGCGGGCAGGCGCTGCAGGGCGGCACCGCATTCAGCCGGCAGGCATGGGTCGGGCTGCGCCAGGACGGGATCGGCACGCTCGGCCTCGGCCGGCAATACGACTCGTACACCGACATGCTCGGCGCGTACGTGTCGAGCAACAACTGGGCGACGCCGTACGGCTCGCATCTCGGCGACGTCGACAACCTCAATGCCGCCTTCAACTTCAACAACGCGGTGAAATTCACCAGCGCCGATTTCAACGGGCTCACGTTCGGCGGCACGTTCAGCTTCGGTGGGCAGGCCGGCGATTTTTCCGCGAAGCGCGGCTATGCGGTGGCCGCGACGTACACCCGTGCGCCGGTGGCGTTCTCGCTCGGCTATCTCGACCTGCATCAGCCGCTCGACGCGGCGCTCGGCGGCGCGAGCGGCTATATCGGCGATTTCGCGTGCGGCAACCCGGGCGCGATGTATTGCCTGCTGCAGGATGCCGGCTCGATGCGCGCGTTCGGCGCGGGCGGATCGCTCACGTTCGGCGCGGCGACGGTCGCGCTGACCTACACGCATACGCGCCTGGGCGACAGCCGCTATTTCTCGACCGCCGCACAGCCGCGCACGCAGGCGTTCACGTTCGACGTCGGCGAGCTGAACGTCACGTACATGTTCACGCCGGCGCTGCAAGGCGGCGTCGCGTACATCTTCAACGCCGCGCATACGGACGGGCGCGGTACGACGCGGTTCCACCAGATCAACCTCGGCACGAACTACAGCCTGTCGAAGCGCACGGCGCTGTATGCGGTCGCGATCGGGCAAATCGCGAGCGGCACGGGGCTCGGCACCGACGCGAACGGCAACGCGGCGAACTATGCGCAGATTCCGGTGCTCGCGAACAGCAATTCGAGCCGGCAACTGGCGGTGCTGGCCGGGATTCGCGTGAACTTCTGACGGCTGCTGCTGCGGGCATGAGGCGGCCGGTCGGGCGCGCATGGCGTGCCTGGTTGACCTCCGGGCCGTCGTCGCATCACGGCACGATCGATACGGCCGGCGCGAGCGGTACGACGGCAAATGCCGCGCACCGGCATTCGACGCGTGCCATAAATTCTTAACGATCGGCGTGAACAATGGCGTTCGCATCAGGCGGCCAGCCGCGTCCCCCGCGTTGCACACGTGTGCAACGCCTGGCCGTCCCGCCACCACGCCGAACGAGAGAGACCTCATGACCTTGCCGAGCCGCCTGCGCGCGCTGTCCGTCGCCCTTGCGCTGTCCTTCGCCGCCATGCACGCCGTGGCCGCCGATCTCGTCATCGCGGGCCGCGACGACATCTACGGCAAAGGGCTGGCCGACGCCGTCGCCGGCTTCAACAAGCTGCATCCGGGCACCGAGATCGAACTGCTCAAGCTGCCGAACGCGAACCTGTACCAGAAGCTCAAGCTGTCGATGCGCGAAGGCACGGGCGCCTACGACCTCGTGATGATGGACGACACGTGGGCGCCCGAATTCATCGGCAACGGCTGGCTGAAGCCGCTGCCCGCGTCGCTCGCGGACGCCGATCTCGTGCCGTCCGCCGTCGCGCTCGGCCGCAATGCGGCCGGTGCGCTGTACGCGCTGCCGATCGTCGGCAACGTCGAGATGTTCGCGTACCGCAAGGATCTGCTCGCGAAGTACAAGCTGCAGCCGCCGCGCAACTGGGACGACGTGCTGAAGATCGCACAGACCGTCGGTGGCGCGGACAAGAGCGTGTCGGGCGTCGTGTTCCGCGGCACGAAAGGCAACCCGGTCGTCACGGGGTTCCTGCCGATCCTGTGGGCGTACGGCGGCGACGTGTTCGACCATGCCGGCAACGTGACGATCGATTCGCGCGAAGCGCAGGCTGCACTGAAGACGTTCCTCGCGCTGAAGGCGTTCGCGCCGAAGGACGTCGACGTGTACGGCGCGGCCGAAGTGCGCGATGCATTGCAGCGCGGCACGGCCGCGCAGTCGATCGAGGTATGGCCGGCGTGGGTGCCGGCGCTCGACGATCCGAAGCAGTCGCGCGTGGTCGGGCAGATCGCGCTGCAGCCGCCGCCGGGGCAGACCGCAGGCCCGGCACCGATGCTCGGCATCTGGCAGATGGGCATTCCGAAGGACGCACCGCACGCGAAGCTCGCGCAGGACTTCCTCGCTTACCTGAGCGCGCGCGATACGCAGACGCGCCTCGCCGGCATCGGCATTCCGCCGACTCGCCGCAGCGTCTTCAACGATCCGGCGCTGGTGCGCCAGTACCGCTGGTATCCCGATCAACTGAAGGCGCTCGAGGCTGGCCGCGCACGGCCGCGCGTGAAGGACTGGCAGCAGGTCGAGAGCATTCTCGGCGATCAGTTGCAGCTCGCGTTGACGGGGCAGGCAGCGCCCGATGCCGCGCTGCGCCAGGCGCAGCAGAAGATCGCGCAGGCGACGGTCGCGGCCGGCAAGTGAGCGCGCCCGTCGATCCGCTGGCCGGGCGTTCCGCATGAAAGCGTTCGGCCGCGGCCTGCCGTTCGTCGCGCTGCTCGGGCCGGCGCTGCTGGTGCTCGCCGCGCTTGCGCTGTATCCGGTCGCGCAGGTGCTGATCGACTCGTTCTGCCGGGTCGATTACTCGGCCGGCCGCCGCGCGTTCGCGGGGCTCGCGAACTATCGCGCGGTGCTCGGCGACGATGCGTTTACGGCCGGCTTCGGCAACACGCTGCGCTTCACGCTCGTCGCGTCGCTTGCCGAAGTCGTGCTCGGTTTCGGTCTCGCGCTGCTGTTCGTGCGCGCGTTTCCGGGGCGGCGCATCGCGCTGCCGCTCGCGATCCTGCCGATGATGCTGTCCACGCTCGTGTGCTCGGCGATCTGGCGCAACTGGCTGAACTTCGACGGTTTCCTGAACGCGCTGCTCGCGGCGTTCGGCGTCGACGGCGTGCGCTGGCTGTCCGATCCGCACCTCGCGCTGTGGTCGCTCGCACTCGTCGACGTGTGGCAGTGGACGCCGATGGCGTTCCTGATCGTGCTGGCCGGGCTGCAGTCGATTCCGCAGGAACTGTACGAAGCCGCACGCACCGACGGCGCGAGCGAGTGGCAGTGCCTGCGCGACATCACGCTGCCGCTCGCGGCGCCGCAGATCGGCCTTGCGCTGCTGCTGCGCTCGATCGACACGTTCAAGCTGTTCGACAAGGTCTATGCACTGACGGGCGGCGGCCCCGGCAATGCGACGCAGACGCTGTCGACCTATATCTACGACACGGGCTTCCGCTTCTTCAACGTCGGTCCGGCGAGTGCCGCGTCGGTGCTGATGCTCGCGGCGTCCGCGCTGCTGGTCTCGGGGTACGTATGGCAGACGGTTCGCAAGCGGCGCGCATGACGACGCAATCGGCGGGCATCTCGTGCGCACGGACGGGCGCCGTATTCGGTCACGCGGGGCCGTGGGCGCTGCGCATCGTCGCACTCGCGCTGTTGCTGCTGCCGTGCCTGTGGATGGCCGGCGCGGCCTTCATGCCGACCCTCGAACGCCTCGATCATCCGTTGCGGATCTGGCCGGCCGCGCCGACCGTCGAGCATTTTTCATCGGTGTGGTCCAACGGCATCGGCGCGCCGCTCGCCAATTCGCTGCTGGTCGGCTTCGGCACGACGCTGCTCGCGCTGGCGCTCGCGTTTCCCGCCGCGTATGCACTCGTGCGGCTGCGATTTCCGGCGCGGCTCGATCTGCTGTTTCTGGTGCTCGTGCTGGCGTTGAAGCTGATGCCGCCGATCACGATCGCGGTGCCGCTGTTCGCGCTCGCGAAGCGGCTGCACCTGCTCGATTCGACGCTCGGCCTGACGCTCGCGTACCAGATCTACGCGTTGCCGATGGCGATCTGGATGCTGCTCGCGTTCGTGCGCGACGTTCCGGTCGAATACGAGGAAGCGGCGTGCATCGATGGCGCGGGGCTCGCCCGGCGGCTCGTGCAGATCGTGTTGCCGCTGTGCGCGCCGGGGCTGATCGCGACCGCGATCTTCGTGTTCATCGCGGCCTGGAACGAATTCCTGATCGCGCTGCTGTTCGTGTCGACGCCGAGCCGCTTCACGCTGCCGCTCGCGATTGCCGGCTACGTGACGGAGAACGGCATCGACTGGGGCGACCTGATGAGCGCGGGGCTGATGGCGTCGCTGCCCACGCTCGCCGTGGCCGGCTACGTGCAGCGCTACCTGTTGCGCGGGTTCGCGGGCGGGTTGAAGTGACGCGCGGCGTGGCCGCGCCCGGTCCCGCGCCGTCACGCGCAACTGTCCCGCACCACCTGCGTGACCGGTACGACGCACGTGCGCGACGGGCCGTCGAACGTCTGCATCCGGTCGGCGAGCAGGTCGATCGCCGCGTGCGCGAGGCCGTGCGTGTCCTGCCGCAGCGTCGTCAGCCCATACGCATCGTATGCGGCGGCGGGGATGTCGTCGAAGCCGATCACGCGAAGGTCGTCCGGCACGCGCAAGCCGAATTCGCGGCGCGCGACGTCGATCACGCCGAGCGCGAGCAGGTCGGACGAGCAGAACACGCCGTCGGGCCGCTCGCCGGCCGCGAACAGTTGCCGCGCGGCGTCGATGCCGCTGGCGTGGGTGTCGGACGGCGTGTCGAGCACGCGTACGAGCGTCGCGTCGAACGCGTCGCGTTGCCCGATCGCCTGTTCGAACGCCGCGGCGCGCGACCGCGCGCTGTAGCTCGCGCTGCGCGGCCCGACGAACGCGAGCCGGCGCGCGCCGGCCCGCACGAGCCGCTGCGCGGCGTGGACGGCGCCCGCCGCGTTGTCGCTGACGATCACGTCCGCGCCCGGCAGATTCGCTTCGCGGTTGATCATCACGACCGGAATCCGGTGTTCGAGATACTGCTGCGCAACCGACAGCGGCGGCGATGCGGACGTCATCACGAGGCCCGCGATCCGATAGCTGAGCAGTCGTTCGAGCGATTGCCGGACCTGGCGCGGATCTTCCGCATTGGTCACGAGCGGCGTGAGCGCGCGCTGCCCGAGCGCGGCCATCAGGTCCGACAGCAGCCGCGCGCGGAACGGGTTCTCGAACCCGGCCGTCACGACGCCGATCATGCTGCTGCGCTGCGTGATCATGTCGCGCGCGATCAGGTTGACCTGATAGCCCAGCGCACGCGCGGCGACCATCACCCGTTCACGCGTTTGCGGTGCGATGCTTGCCGTCGGCGAGAACGCGCGCGACACCGCGGAGCGCGACACGCCGGCCCGCGCCGCAACATCCGACGCCGTCACCCACGGTTTTCTTTCCTTGTCATTCATCGATTCATGATTCCTTCGCGCCACGATACGTGCATGCCGCCTGCCGACTGGATGTCGGCGCTCGACGACGCGCGGCTGCTGCATACGCTGACCCTACCGGGCAGCCATGACACCTGTGCGTATACGGTCGACGATCCGCTGGTGCGCACGCAGCGTGCGCCGCTCGACGCGCAGCTCGCGCATGGCGTGCGGCTGCTCGACATCCGCTGCCGGCACGTGCGCGACGCGTTCGACATCCATCACGGCGGCATCGCGCTCGGCATGACGTTCGACGACGTGCTGGCAACCTGTACGCGCTTTCTCGATGCGCATCCTCGCGAATGCATCGTGATGTCGGTGAAGGACGAGTGGCCGGCGCATGCGTGCACGCGCGGTTTCGATGCGACGTTCGACGCGCATCGCGCGCGGCATCCGCGGCTGCGCTGGCATGCCGGCGGCACGCTGCCGACGCTCGGCGACGTGCGCGGCGCGGTCGTGCTGTTGCGGCGCTTTCGCAGCGGCCGGCCGCTCGGTATCGACTTGACCGCGTGGTCCGACAACGCGACGTTTACGATCGATCATCCGGACGGCGCATTCGTGATCCAGGACGAATATCGCGTGCCGGTGGCAGCGTCGATCGCATGGAAGTGGCGCGCGATCGACGCGCTGCTGACGCACCTGCCGCTGCCGGACAGCGGCCGCTGGGCGCTCAGTTTCTGCAGCGGAACGGGGATGGGGGCGAATCCGTCGGTAGTCGCATTCGGCGATGGCCGGGTGCAGGGGATTCATGCGCGACTGGCCGAGCGCTTGCGCGAGCAGCGCGGCCCGTACGGCGCGGTGCTGCTCGATTTCTGCGACGACGGCGACTGGGCGCTGGTGCGTGCGCTGATCGAATGCAACGATCGCGCGCCTGAACAGGGCGGCTGGCGCAAGGCGTTTCGCTGCTAGTCAGCGAAGATTCGCGTTGAAGAACGCGAGTGCCTTGGCGTCGAGCGTTTCGTGGAATGTGGCGCGATCGAATCCCTTTGCGTCGGTGCAGATGCCGGGTGCGCTGCGTGCGAGCCGTTCGGAACACGGCGACAGAAACGCGAAATGGGCGGAATGCGGCACGACGTGGAATTCCGGCCGTTGCGGCAGCAGGGCAGCCACTTCGGAGACCGTTTGCGGCTCGACACCGCCGCCGCCCGATGCGGACGCCCACAGCTGGATCGGCGCATGCACGTCCTTCAGCGTGTCGACGGTCGGAAACATGTCGAACGGATCGGCGAGCACGTAGGCCTTGATGCGCGGATCGTGCGTCAGCGGCGCCTTCGGCAGGTCGCCAGCACGGATCTGCTTCGCACGCAACTCGGGGCCGGTTGCATCGGCGGGGATCCGGACGAACTCGACACCGGCCGCGTGCGCAACCGTGGCGCACAGGCAGAGCGGGACAGCCGATAGCCAGGTTTTCATGTCGATTCCCGAGGCGACGAAGAAGGGAACCGCGCTGCGCGCCCGACGGCGGCTTACCGCGTCACGATCGCCACCGCCGCGCCGGCCATCGCGGTCGCGCTCGTGCGGTTCGCGATCCGCTTTGCGCGTGCCGACGTGAGCAACGCACGCGCACGCGAAGCGAGCAGCGACCAGAAGCAGTCGGCGAGAACCAGGATGGCGAACATCGTGCCGACGAGCTCGGCCCACGCCACGACACCGACATGCGTCAGATCGACGATCGTCGGCAGCAGTGCAAGATAGAACAGCATGATCTTCGGGTTGCCGAGCGTGACCAGCATACCGGCCACGAACATGCGCCACGGCGACTGGCCGGTCGGCAGCTCGTCCGTGCCCGCCGACGTGGGCGCGGTCCACATCTTCCACGCAAGGAACAGCAGGTACGCGACGCCGAGCAGCTTGAGCACGGTCAGGCCCGTCGCGAACGTGTGCACGAACGCGGACAGCCCCGCGACCGCGAGCGTGAGCCACAGCGCTTCGCCGAGCCACATCGCGGCGAGGAACGGCAGCACGTCGCGCACGCCGTTCGTCAGCACGCGTGCAACGAGCGCGGCAACGCTCGGGCCGGGCGTGCCGGCGGTGACGAGCAACGCGAAGGCGAAGACGGCGAGGGCGGACAACGTCATGGCAAGCCTCCTGGGTAGGCGTTCGAAACGTCTGAAGTTTCGATTATAGTGACGGCCGTTCCAGACTGTCTGCCTGAATCGCCGTCATGCCTGCATCGATCCTGATTCGTCCCGCCACGCGGGAAGACGCGGCCGCGATGGCCGCCGTGGAAGTCGCCGCCGCGCAGCGGTTTCGCGCGATCGGCATGGCCGATATCGCCGACGGCGAGCCGACCGATGCGGCCGCCGTGCGCGTGCGGATCGACGACGGTCGCGCGTATGTCGCGGTCGATCCGCAAGGCACGTGCGTCGGATTCGCGTTCTACCGGCTGCTCGATGCGCAGCGGCTGTATCTGGAGGAACTGGACGTCGCGCCGTCGCATGCCGGGCAGCGGATCGGCGCACGTCTCATCGAACAGGTGATGGCGCGCGCGGCGCGGGAGCACGTCGAGCAGGTAGTGCTGTCGACGTTCCGCGATGCGCCGTGGAATGCGCCTTACTACGCGCGCCTCGGTTTCCGGATCGTCGACGATGCAGCGCTCGACGACGCGCTGCGCGCGATTCGCGCGCACCACGTCGCGCTCGGTCTCGACGAAACGCGGCGCGTGTTCATGCGCGCCGACGTGCACGCCTGAACCCGCACCGTTCTGCCGTCAGGCCGCGTCGCTCAGCGCCGGGTAGTCGGTGTAGCCCGTTTCGCCTTCCGCGTAGAACGTTTCCGGCACCGGTGTGTTGAGCGGCGCACCGATTTCGAGGCGGCGCGGCAGGTCCGGGTTCGCGATGAACAGCTTGCCCCAGGCGATCGCATCGGCGCTGCCGTTCGCGAGCGCGGCCTGCGCGGTATCGAGCGTGAACTGCTCGTTCGCGATCAGCGGGCCGCCGAACGCCTCCTTCAGGCGCGGGCTCAACTCGTCGCCCGAATACGATTCGCGCGTGAAGATGAACGCGATCCTGCGGCGGCCGAGTTCGCGCGCGACATAGCCGAACGTTGCCGCCGGATCGGAGTCGCCCATGGTATGCGCGTCGCCGCGCGGTGCGAGGTGCACGCCGACCCGGCCGGCGCCCCACACGTCGATCGCCGCGTCGACCACTTCGAGCAGCAGGCGGGCGCGATTCTCGATCGGGCCGCCGTATGCATCGGTGCGGCGATTGGTGCTGTCCTGCAGGAACTGGTCGAGCAGGTAGCCGTTCGCGCCGTGAATCTCCACGCCGTCGAAGCCGGCTGCCTTCGCATTTTCGGCGCCCTTGCGGTACGCGGCGACGATGCCCGGAATTTCGTCGAGTTCGAGCGCACGCGGCGTCACGTACGGGCGCTGCGGACGCACGAGGCTCACGTGGCCGCCCGCGGCGATCGCGCTCGGCGCGACCGGCAGATCGCCGTTCAGGAACATCGGATCGGAGATCCGGCCGACGTGCCAGAGCTGCAGCACGATGCGCCCGCCAGCCGCGTGCACGGCCTGCGTGATCTGCTTCCAGCCTTCGACCTGCTCGTCGGACCAGATGCCGGGCGTGTCGGCATAGCCGACGCCTTGCGGCGTGACCGACGTCGCTTCGGTAATGATCAGGCCGGCCGACGCGCGCTCGGCGTAGTAGCGCGCCATCAGCGCGTTCGGCACGCGCGCCGCGCCCGCACGGGAGCGGGTGAGCGGCGCCATCACGATGCGGTTCGGCAGGGTCAGCTCGCCGAGGGTAACGGGATCGAACAACGTGGGCATGGCAGATAACCTCTTACGAAAGGCGGGAAAGCCGCCGCGTCGTGTGCGACGGCGCCCCCGCATGGCCGGTTCGGCCGTTGGCTAGAGTTCGCGGCGCAGAGCGTCGAGAAATGCGTCGATGACGGCCTCGTTGCGCTGGAAGAACGCCCATTGGCCGATCCGCGTCGACGTCACGAGCCCCGCGCGCTGCAGCGTGGCGAGGTGGGCGGACACGGTCGACTGCGACAGCCCGCAGCGCGCGTCGATCTGGCCCGCGCAGACGCCGTGTTCGTACGGCAGCGTCTGTTGCGGAAAATGCTCGCCGGGCGTTTTCAGCCAGACGAGGATCTCCCGGCGCACGGGGTTCGAGAGCGCTTTCAGGATCGCGTCGATGTCGAGTTCGGTCGGCATGGAAAGGCTGGGTGTGTCGATCAGGCAACGGGTATCGTCGATGAACGAATCTTATATCGTTATTTTGCGATATGTTCGAAAGCACTGTCGGCAATGGGGTTGATAGCGTGCGTCGATCGCGGGGGCGGATCGACGGCGGGAGGCGCCTTCGACGGAGGGGCACCGGTTTCTGGCCATCTCGGCGACGATCTCATGTCGCCGCCCGCGTAACATACGTGGCATCGTGCTTGGCTTACGGAGTCTTTCATGCCAGTTCGGGCCGTGATATTCGATTTCGACCTGACGCTGGCGGATTCGTCCGCCGCGATCGTCGCGTGCACCGAGCATGCGCTGGACCGGCTCGGCGCCGCCGGCCCGACGCCCGCGCAGATCGGCGCCGTGATCGGGCTGCCGCTGCCGGACATGTTCCGTTCGTTGACGGGCGAAACCGGCGCGGCGCGGGCCGATGCGTTCGCGCGGCACTTCGTGGCGCGCGCCGACGAGATCATGGTGTCCGGCACCCGCATCTATCCCGAAGTGCCGCCGCTGCTTGCGGCGTTGCGCGAGCAAGGAATCGCCGTCGCGATCGTGTCGTCCAAGTTTCGCTACCGGATCGACGCGATTCTCGAACGTCACGGCTTGCAATCGCGGGTCGACGTGGTGATCGGCGGGGAAGACGTGCAGCGCCACAAGCCGGACCCCGAAGGGCTCGTGCAGGCACTGGCGCGGCTGGGTCTGCCTGCCGCGGCGGCGGTCTACGTCGGCGACCACGCAGTGGACGCGCAGGCGGCCGAGCGCGCCGGCGTGCCGTTCGTCGGCGCGGTGAGCGGCATGACGTCGTTCGAAGCGTGGGCGCGCGCCGGCAAGCAGGCTGTGCCGACACATATCGGCGAACTGGCCGGCATCGTGCAGCAGATGCAGCGCCGCTCGGGCGAAGCGTGCGCCGACGTCGAACCGGGTGCGCAACCGGCCGGCTGACCCGTTTTCCGCAACGGGCCGGCAGCGCGCGACGGATTCTGCAACCATCGCCGTTCAAGTCATATCCGCCACTCGAGTCGCCGCCATGTCCGTCATATCCGTCGCCTTTGCCCGCATCCGACGCGCCGCGCGTGCGCTGCCGGCAGCCCGAGCCCTTTCATCTGCCGTGCCGCTTGCGGTAGCCTGCGCGGCGGCGGGCATGCTGGCCGCCACACAGCCGGCCGAAGCCGTCACGCCCACGCAGCGCGAACGCCTCGAAGCGCCGGTCAAGGCCGTCGCCGACCAACGGGTGACCGTCGACACGTCGCAGGGCCGCGCGATGCTGCCCGTCTACGCCGATCATCCGCTCGACCGGGCCGCGCCCGACGTCACGCGCGTGTTCATCGTGATTCACGGCACGCTGCGCAATGCCGACGCGTACTACGCAACGGGGCGCAAGGTCGTCGACAAGGCCGGCGCGCTCGGCGCGGGCACGATGGTGGTCGCACCGCAGTTCCTGACACGCGCCGACGTGCGCGCGTTTTCGTTGCCCGCACCGACGCTCGCGTGGACGCAGGAAGGATGGAAGGGCGGCGACCCGGCGCGCGAGCCGGGCCCGATCAGCTCGTTCGCGGCGCTCGACGCGCTGCTCGCGCATTTCGCCGACCGCAGCCTGTACCCGTCGTTATCCACGGTCGTCGTGATCGGTCACTCCGCCGGCGCGCAGTTGCTGCAGCGTTATGCAGTCACCGGGCGCGAAGGCGATGCGCTGGCACGGGCCGGCGTCGCCGTGCGCTACGTGGTCGCGAACCCGTCGAGCTACCTGTATTTCGACGACGAACGCCCGAATGCCGACGCGCTTGCAGGCGGCGCCTGTCCGCGCGCGACGGAATGGAAGTACGGGTTGAAATCGGCGCCGCCTTACGTTGCGTCGCAGGACGTGCGCGATCTCGAGACGCGCTACGTCGCGCGCCATGTCGTGTACCTGCTCGGGCAGGCCGACACGAATCCCTACACGCATTTCATCGATCGCTCGTGCGCGGCGATGGCGCAGGGGCCGTACCGGTTGGCGCGCGGGCTCGCCTATTTCGATTACCTGAAGAAGCGGCATCCGGACGATCTCGCGCAGCAGGTCGTCGAAGTGCCGGGTGTCGGGCATGACGGCCTCGGCATGTTCACGTCTGCCTGCGGTCTGGCCGTGTTGTTCGGGCAGGCGTTGCCGCCGTCGTGTCCGGTCGTCGCCGGCACCGCGCCGGACCTGCGCGCAGCGGGGCGGTGAGCCTGCGTGCAAGGCTCGCCCGTGACGAAAAGCGATCGAACGGAAAATGCAGGAATCGCAAGCGAATCAGTCTGCCTGGCGAGCGAAGGGGCGACGGCCTTTGCAGGCGGCTGCCGCTCGTGGTTCGCCCGCGCGTTGCGTGGCGGGCCGCGTCATTCGACGGTGATCGTCTCCTTCATGTACGGATGAATCCCGCAGAACACCTTGTAGACGCCCGGCTTGTCGAAGCGGAACGCATACGTCTCGTCCTGGTCGAGCGCCTTCGAATGAAAGATGCCGGCGTCGTTGACGACGGTATGCGGCTCCGCGTCGAGATTCTTCCACGTGATCGTCGTGCCGGCCTTGATCGTGGTCGACATCGGCGAAAACATGAAATTGCGGATCGTCACGAGCGGGCCGCCCGGGCCCTGCGCGAATGCGGCGGGCGGCGTGCCGGCGGCCGCGCCGCACAGGATCAGCATCGCGACGATTCGAGCGCGTTGGAAGCGAA
The DNA here is from genome assembly GCF_001524725.1 of Burkholderia sp. MSMB1072. NCBI lineage: Bacteria > Pseudomonadati > Pseudomonadota > Betaproteobacteria > Burkholderiales > Burkholderiaceae > Burkholderia > Burkholderia sp. MSMB1072. Next base: position 25,785 of record NZ_LOYC01000004.1, on the reverse strand, counting down.
TCATGTCGTTCTCCTTATTTTGATCACGCGAGCGTCGCATCGTGCAGCGACGACGCGACCGGGTGACCTGCGAATTCGACGGTCGTCACGCCGAGCATCGACGGCAGCCGCTCGTGCGGCACCGTGAGCGGGACGGGGCCCGGGCCGTTGCCGGCCGTCGGCTGCGGGAACGCGGTCGAGCGGGCGGTATGAAACGTCACGTTGCCCTCCACCTTCGACACGATCTGATGGATATGTCCGTTCAGGACGGTGACCGAGCCGAAGCGGCGCAGCAGCGCCATCGTCTGCGGCGCGTCGCCGGTACCCCAGCCCCACGGCTCGTAGATGGTCCACATCGGCATGTGCGAGAACACGACGATCGGCGTGCTCGACGAGCGGCCTTTCAGATCCTGTGCGAGCCACGCGAGCTGCTCGTTGCCGAAGCTGCCGAGCCCGTTCGGCTTGAAGTGCATCACGTTGACGAGGCCGATGAAGTGCACGCCCGCATGGTCGAAGCTGTAATAGCCGCGGTTGTCCGACGCCTTGCCGAACCGGGCGAAATATTCGGCGCCCGAACCGTCGGTGACGTCGTGTTCGCCGGGCACCGTATGCAGTTCCGGCACGCGCAGCGCGGCCAGCAACTGCGACGCGTGATCGAATTCCTCCGGCTTCGAGAGGTGCGTGATGTCGCCGGTATGGATCGTCAGCGCGGGCAGCGCAGGCATCCCGTTGACGAGGTCGATCGTCTGCTTCAGCGTGGCCGACACGTCGGGATTCGCGTCCTTGTTGAAACCGATGTGCGTATCGCTGATCTGGACGAACAGCGGTCGGCCCGCGTCGGCCGGGCGCGCGTCGCCGGTCTGCGCGAGCGCGAGGTCGAACGGGATGAGGATGCCGCCCGACAGCGTGAACAGCGTGCCGAGCCCGCCGAAGGCCATGCACTGCAGGGCCTTGCGGCGCGACGGGCGGGTGGGGGTCGATGAAGACATGTAAGCCTCGCATTCGTGTGACGAAACCGGACGGCCGGATCGTCCTGGAATAAGCCGGCGCCTTCGCATGCGATACCGGCGAGGCGGCGCATTTATTCCCGACCGTTGCGGGATCGACTCCGTGTTCGGGGCCGACGGCGCGATGCATGACGCCCGCCGGATGACCTGTCAATGTCCTGTAAGTGACACGTCACATTTGCGTCACGACCGCCCGATAGCCTCCCACTCCGAATCACCTCTCCGGAGCCCTTCATGCCGAACTTCGCGGCAACGGACACAGTCGGTGCGGTCGGTCACCGCATGCGCACCCTCGGCCTCGCGCCGTTTTTTCTGATCGTTGCCGGCGGCATCGCCGATGTCGGCATTCATCCCGGTGCCGGTTTCCGTTTCGTCAAGGCAGGCTCGGTGCTGCCGCTCGCGCGGTCGGCCATCCCATACCGGGCACTGCACGGGCTGTCCTGATTCGCACCGCGGGTGCGACGCCCGGCCGCGCGGCACGCGGCCGGACCCATCGATTTTCAATTCGACACAAGACGCTACCGATGGATATCAGTTTCGATCCGAACCGCACCGCGAACGCCTCGGCGTGGCGCGTGCTGCCCAACCGCTGGGATGCCGTCGCGTTTCCGCTGATCATCTGCGTGCTGGCGATGGCGATCGTCGGTTTTCACCAGACGATGGCGCCGATCGGCGTGCTGCAGACGCAGAAGATCTCGCTCGATCCGGCGAGCCTGCCCGAATACGCATTGCGCACCACGCTGCGAATGCTCGCCGCGATGGTCGCGTCGCTCGTGTTTACGCTCGTCTACGGCACGCTCGCCGCGAAAAGCCGCCGCGCGGGCATGGTGCTGATCCCGATCCTCGACATCCTGCAGTCGGTGCCGGTGCTCGGCTACATCTCGTTTACGGTCACGTTCTTTCTCGCGCTGTTTCCGGGGCGCGTGCTCGGTGCGGAGCTGGCCGCGATCTTCGCGATCTTCACGAGCCAGGCATGGAACATGACGTTCAGCTTCTACCAGTCGCTGCGCACGGTGCCGCGCGACTTGAGCGAAGTGTCGCGCGGATTTCACCTGACGTCGTGGCAGCGCTTCTGGAAGCTGGAAGTGCCGTTCTCGATGCCGAGCCTGATCTGGAACATGATGATGTCGATGTCGGGCGGCTGGTTCTTCGTCGTCGCGTCGGAGGCGATCACCGTCGGCAACCAGACGATCACGCTGCCGGGCATCGGCGCGTATCTCGCGCAGGCGATCTCGGACAAGAATCTCGGCGCGGTCGGCTGGGTGATCGTCGCGATGTCGGTCGTGATCCTCGCCTACGACCAGTTCCTGTTCCGCCCGCTGGTCGCATGGGCCGACAAGTTCCGGATGGAGAACACCGCGTCGGGCGATGCGCCGCAATCCTGGCTGCTCGACATGATGCGTCGCACGCATCTGATCCATCAGTTGCTCGTGCCCGCCGGCTGGCTGCTGTCGCAGGCCGCGCGGATTCCACTGCGACTGCCGGCGCTGAAGGGCACGCGTGCGCGCGGCGCATCGTCGCGCCGTTCGTCGCGCATCGGCGACATCGTGTGGGGCGCGTTCGTGATCGTGCTGACGGTGTACGTCGTCTGGCGCGTCGTCAGCTTCGTCGCGACCGGCGTGACGATGGCCGAAGTCGGCCACGTGCTCGTGCTCGGGCTCGTGACGCTGCTGCGCGTGCTGGTGCTGATCGCGATCGCGTCGGCGATCTGGGTGCCGCTCGGCGTGTTGATCGGGCTGCGCCCGAAGCTGGCCGAGAAGGTCCAGCCGCTCGCGCAGTTCCTCGCCGCGTTTCCGGCGAACCTGCTGTTCCCGGTATTCGTGATCGTGATCGTCCGCTTTCACCTGAACGCGGATATCTGGCTGTCGCCGCTGATCGTGCTCGGCACGCAGTGGTACATCCTGTTCAACGTGATCGCCGGCGCGATGTCCTATCCGAACGACTACAAGGAAGCGACGAAGAATTTCCGCATCCGCGGCTGGCAGTGGTGGCGTCAGGCGATCCTGCCGGGCATCTTCCCGTACTACGTGACGGGCGCGATCACCGCATCGGGCGGCGCGTGGAACGCGAGCATCGTGTCCGAGTTCGTACAGTGGGGCGACACGAAGGTCGTCGCGCACGGTCTTGGCTCGTATATCGCGCAAACGACCGCCGCCGGCGATTTCCCGAAGATCATCCTCGGCATCGCCGTGATGTCCCTGTTCGTTACCTTGTTCAACCGCCTGCTGTGGCGTCCGATGTACGCCTATGCGGAATCCCGGCTCCGTCTCGATTGAGAGTAAGCGCGATGCAAAATTCGACCGTTATCAACGCCCCCGTCAAGACGTCCCAGCCGCTGCAGCCGCCCCGGCTCGGCGAGGAAATCCTGCGCGTCGAGCACGTGAACCGCGGTTTCAACAAGACGCAGGGCGAGCTGCTCGTGCTCGACGACGCGAACCTGTCGCTGCGCGAAGGCGAGATCGTCGGCCTGCTCGGCCGCTCGGGCTCGGGCAAGTCGACGCTGCTGCGCATCATCGCCGGCCTGATCGAGCCGACCGACGGCGAAGTGACCTATCTCGGCAAGCCGTTGCGCGGCCCGGCCGAAGGCGTCGCGATGGTGTTCCAGACCTTCGCGCTATTCCCGTGGCTCACCGTGCTGCAGAACGTGGAAGCCGGGCTGGAGGCGCTCGGCGTCGGCGCGCGCGAGCGGCGCGAACGCGCGCTGGCCGCGATCGACCTGATCGGCCTCGACGGCTTCGAGAACGCGTATCCGCGCGAGCTGTCGGGCGGGATGCGCCAGCGCGTCGGGTTTGCGCGCGCGCTCGTCGTCGATCCGACTATCCTGCTGATGGACGAGCCGTTCTCCGCGCTCGACGTGCTGACCGCCGAAACGCTGCGCACCGACTTGCTGGATTTGTGGACGCAAGGCCGCATGCCGATCAAGTCGGTGCTGATCGTCACGCACAACATCGAGGAAGCGGTGTTCATGTGCGATCGGATCCTCGTGCTGTCGTCGAACCCGGGCCGCGTGATCGCCGAGATCAAGGTGCCGTTCAAGCATCCGCGCAATCGGCTCGATACCGATTTCCGCAAGCTGGTCGACGACATCTACGCGAAGATGACGGCGCGCCAGACCGGCGAGGCGACGAAGAAGGGGCTCGAGCTCGGCAGCTGGCTGCCGCAGGTGTCGACCAACCTGATGGCCGGCCTGATCGAGACGCTCGCGATGGCGCCGTACCACGGCCGCGCCGACATGCCGGAAATCGCGCGCACGCTGCATCTGGAGGTCGACGACCTGTTCCCGATCGCGGAAGTGCTGCAGTACCTCGGCTTCGCGGACGTGCGCGAAGGCGACGTGTTCCTGACGCCGCCCGCACGCGTGTTCGCGGAATTCGGCACGCAGGAGCGCAAGCTGATGTTCGCGGATCACCTGCTGAAGCACGTGCCGCTTGCTGCCCGGATCAGGAAGGTGCTGAACGAGCGTCCGGGCCACCGCGCGCCGCGCGTGCGCTTCGAGCAGGAGCTGGAGGATTTCCTGTCCGACGAAGCGGCCGAGGAAACGCTCGACGCGGTGATCGACTGGGGGCGGTACGGGGAGGTCTTCTCGTACAACGACAAGACGGAAGTGTTCAGTCTGGAGGACGTCGAGAGTTGAGCGCCGCGCCCGAATGGCGGCCACGTGTCATTCGGGCAAATCGCGCTGGCTGGTATCCCACTCGATCCCGCCCGCGTTGAGCTGTTCGATCTTCTCCATCCGCTGCCGGGCCAGTTCCGGCAGCCGGTTCGTCACGCCGATCACCAGCGCTTCGGCGAGCGCCAGCGCCGGCACGTTGGTCTGCAGCATCGCGAAAGGGCGCCCCTGGATCCGCAGCACGATCTCCGCGAATTCGCCGATCGGCGAGCGCCATTCGTCGGTGATCAGCAGGATCCGCGCGCCGAGCCGGTGCGCGGCCTGCGCGAAGCGGATGCTGTCCTTCTGGTAGCGGCGAAAGTCGAAGATCACGAGCAGGTCGGTGCGCCCCATGTCGGCCAGCGCGACGGACGCGAGATTCACGTTCGGCTCGACGTACTGCACGTGCGGCCGTGCATAGGCCAGCGTGAACGAGAACAGCGACGCGAGCGGCGCCGTATAGCGCCCGCCGCCGCAGAAGATGCGTACGTCCGGATCGGCCAGCACCGCCACCGCTGCGTCGAACGCGGCCGCGTCGAGCCCTTCGATCGTGGTCGCGAGCGATTCGGACAGCCGCTGGAAAATCGCCGCGTGGCTGTCGCGCATGCCCGTTTCCGAATGAAACGCATCCATGCGCGCGAGCGGCGAATTCATCGCGGTGTCGATCTCGTCGTGCAGCGCCTGCTGGAACGACGAATAGTTCGGAAAGCCGATCCGGACGACGAAGCGGAACACGGTCGGGTCGCTGACTTCCGCCTGCTTCGCGAACTGCGCGATGGGGCCCAGCCCGAGACTGGGATAGCGATCCAGCAACGCCTGCGCGACCTTCTGTTCCGACGGCGTGAAGCTATCCATCTGGGATAGCAGCAACGCCCTGATGCTCGTCCCCATCGGCACTCCGGCTCTCTATCTGAATTGAACGATCGAACGGCAGACGTGCGTCTGCCGGTAACTGCACGCATGTTAGCCGATCGACGTGCGGCAGGCCGCGCACGGTTCGAAATTAGAGGGACGTATCGCTCGATCCACGAATACGTTCATATATGTAATAAATCTAACATGCCTCGACAAAGATAGTCCCGCATATCCGCTTTGAATTCAGTAATTACCCTAGTTTTTGACGCAAAAAAGCGGGTGCTATGATCGCGGCCTTGCGGAAATGTACCGTTTATTACACGTCGAACGGGCGGCGTCGATACGCGGTGGTGCGGCCGCGCATCCCGGCATGCGCCGGTTTATTCGTCTGGAGGATTCCGTCATGAGGCGGCTCGTAGTACTCACCCTGTTGTCCGCGATGAGCGTGTGCGCGTTCGCCGCGTCGGACCCGGCGGTCGAAGCGAAGAACGGCATGGTCGTGTCGTCGCAGCACTTCGCGTCGCAGATCGGCGTCGACATCCTGAAGGCAGGCGGCAACGCGGTGGACGCGGCGGTGGCCGTCGGCTATGCGCAGGCCGTGACCAACCCATGCTGCGGCAACATCGGCGGCGGCGGCTTCATGACCCTCCACCTGGCCGACGGTCGCGACCGCTTCATCAATTTCCGCGAGACAGCGCCGGCCGCGGCGTCCGCGAACATGTATCTCGATGCGGCCGGCAACGTCATTCCGGACCAGAGCCTGTACGGCTATCGCGCGGTCGGCGTGCCGGGCACGGTGGCCGGGCTCGATCTCGCGCAGCGCAAGTACGGGAAGCTGACACGCAAGCAGGTGATGGCGCCGGCGATCCGGCTCGCGCGCGACGGCTTCGTGCTGACGCGCGGCGATACCGACATCCTCGACACGACGGTCGAGCGCTTCAGGAAGGACCCGGAAGCCGCGCGCATCTTCCTGCGCCCGGACGGCACGGCGTTGCAGCCGGGCGATCGTCTGGTGCAGAAGGATCTGGCGCGCACGCTCGAGCGCATCGCGGAGCAGGGGCCGGACGCGTTCTATCACGGCGAGATTCCGAAGATCGTGGAAGCGGCGGCCAGGCGCGGCGGCGGCGTGATCACGGCGGCCGATTTCGCGTCCTATCGCGCGCAGGACATGGCGCCGCTGACGTGCACGTATCGCGGCTACGAGTTCGTGTCGGCGCCGCCGCCGAGTTCGGGCGGCGTGACGATGTGCGAGACGCTGAACATCCTCGAAGGATATGACCTGCGCAAGCTCGGCTATCACTCGGCCGCGGCGGTCCACTATATGACCGAAGCGATGCGCCATGCGTACGAAGACCGCAACACGCTGCTCGGCGATCCGGACTTCATCGACAACCCGGTTGCGAAGCTGACGAGCAAGGAGTACGCGGCGCAGATCCGCAAGAGCATCCATGCCGACACGGCGACGCCGTCGGTCGACGTGCAGCCCGGCGTCGGCGTGCACGAGAAGCCGGAAACGACGCATTATTCGATCGTCGACCACGACGGCAATGCGGTGTCGACGACCTATACGGTCAACGGCCGCTTCGGCGCCGTGGTCATCGCGCCGGGCACGGGCTTCTTCCTGAACGACGAGATGGACGACTTCACCGTGAAGGTCGGCGCGCAGAACCTGTTCGGCCTCGTGCAGGGCACGCGCAACTCGATCGCGCCGGGCAAGCGTCCGCTGTCGTCGATGGCGCCGACCATCGTGAAGAAGGACGGCAAGGTATTCATGGTGGTCGGTTCGCCGGGCGGCTCGCGCATCATCACGATCACGCTGCAGACCGTGCTGAACGTGATCGACTACGGGATGACGCCGCAGGACGCGGTCGCCGCGCCGCGCATCCATCATCAGTGGCTGCCCGACGCGGTCTATTACGAAACCTACGGCCTGTCGCCCGACACGCTCGCGATCCTTCGCAACATGGGCTACAAGATGGTCGAGCAGACGCCGTGGGGCGCCGCCGAGCTGATCATGGTCGGCCTGCCGGGCACCGAAGCCGCGAGCCGCCAGAGTTCCGGGAACGATTCGTCCGTGTCCGGCAACGTGCGTGTGGGCTTCATCTACGGCTACAACGACCCGCGCCGTCCGGCGGGCTCCGCAATCGGCTATTGATCCGATCGCTGCATGCCGGATCGCTGCCGCCGGCGTTCGCGTTGCCGCGAATGCCGGTGCGGCGGCGCGTCCGTCCGCGGATCTCCGTGTCGGCCCGAGCGGCGCGCTCCGCGCGCCCCATGGCACGGCACGCGCCTCTTTCTTCCGTCAACTCCATCGCCGTGCGGCGAATTCCATCATGAACAAACGAATGTCTGCGGCAGGCTGGATCCTGCTCGCGATGGCAGCCGGCATCCTGATCGGCTACCTGATCTACACGCAGCTTCCGGACAAGCAGTCGGCCGCCGAAATCGCCGGCTACATCTCGCTCGTATCCGACGTGTTCCTGCGGCTGATCAAGATGGTGATCGGCCCGCTGGTGTTCTCGACGCTGGTGGTCGGCATCGCGCACATGGGCGACGCGTCGTCGGTCGGGCGCGTGTTCGTGAAGGCGCTCGGCTGGTTCGTCACCGCGTCGCTGGTCTCGCTGCTGCTCGGGTTGCTAATGGCGAACCTGCTGCGGCCCGGCGAGAACCTCGGCCTGCCGCTGCCGGACATCGGCGCGTCCGCGCATCTCGCGACGTCGAAGTTCACGCTGAAGGATTTCGTCGGGCACATGGTGCCGAAGTCGATCGCCGAGGCGATGGCGAACAACGAGATCCTGCAGATCGTCGTGTTCTCGATGTTCTTCGGCGTCGCGCTCGCCGCACTCGGCGAGCGCGGCAAGATCCTCGTCGCCGCGATCGACCAGCTTGCGCACGTGATGCTGAAGATCACCGGCTACGTGATGAAGCTCGCGCCGCTCGCGGTGATGGCGGCGATGGCGTCGACCGTCGCGGTCAACGGATTGTCGATCCTGCTGAAGTTCGCGGTGTTCATGGGCGACTTCTACGTGAGCCTCGTGCTGCTGTGGGCCACGCTCGTCGCTGCCGGGCTGCTGTTCCTCGGCCGCCGTGTGTTCAAGCTGCTCGTGCTGATCAAGGAAGCGTTCATGCTGTCGTTCGCGACGGCCAGCTCCGAAGCCGCGTATCCGAAGATCCTCGACGCGCTCGACCGTTTCGGCGTGCGCCGCAAGATCTCGAGCTTCGTGATGCCGATGGGCTATTCGTTCAACCTCGACGGGTCGATGATGTACTGCACGTTCGCGTCGCTGTTCATCGCGCAGGCGTACAACATCCACCTGTCGTTCGGCACGCAGGTCACGATGCTGCTGATCCTGATGCTGACGTCGAAGGGGATGGCCGGCGTGCCGCGTGCATCGCTCGTCGTGATCGCGGCGACGCTGCACCAGTTCAACATCCCGGAAGCCGGGCTGCTGCTGATTCTCGGCGTCGACACGTTCCTCGACATGGGCCGCTCGGCCACCAATGCGGTGGGCAACTCGATCGCCAGCGCGGTGGTCGCGAAGTGGGAAGGCGAGCTGATGTCGGAGTCCGAAGCGAACGCGCATGCCGCGCATCTCGACGCCCAGCTCGAACGGCAGAACGATGCGCCGGCCTATGGCGCCGGGCAGCCCACGTCGACCTGACGATCAGGCCGCCAGGGCGTCGTCGATGCAGGCCGCGAGCACCATCGCGGCGGCGTTGCCCGGCGTCGAGCCGAGCAGTTGCGGCGCATAGACGCTGTCGCCGATCTCGATCGATCGCCCCGACAGCGCGCACACGCCGCGCTTGCGCGTCGTGAACAGGCGCCACTTCTGGTAGCCGTAGTGCCCGGTGCACGCGTCGCACCACGAGATCATCACGGTGTCGGCCGTGGGCCGTTCGAGCACGCTGATGGTCGGCTTGCTCGTCGCGTCCCACGACGGCAGCCGGTCGCGCGTGACGCTGCGCCGCCGCGGGCCGCCCCACGAGACGGACGGCATGTCGAAGCGGCCGATTGCGGCGACGGTCATGAGCCAGGGCGCTGCACGGTTGTTCATGTCTCTGTTCCTCGAAACGTTACGGGGTGCCGCGACGCGCGGCATCACGACAGGCGGATGCGCGGCTGCACCCAGCCGTTGATCCGTTCGGCGATCCACAGCAAGGTGGCCTTGGGGAAACCGTGCAGCGCCTGCTGGTGCCGCCGGTAGAGCATCAGGTGGCTGAACTGCGCGAAGCGCCCCTGGATGAAGCCGCCGCGGAAGAACCCGAACTGCCCGAGCGTGCCGAACGCGTCGTAATCGCTGATCGACACCAGCGCGCCGAAATCGCGGAACGCGAACGGCGGAATCGGCGTGCCGTCGAGCCACGCGGGAAGGTGCTTCGCGAGATGCTCGGCCTGCTGCGTCGCGACCTGGGCGGTCGGCGGCAGCGGCCGTTCGTGGCCGTCGGGCAGCAGGCTTCCGCAATCGCCGATCGCGAACACGTGCTCGTCGCCGGTCGCCTGCAGCGTGGGGCCGATCACGATCTGGTTCGCGCGGTTCGTGTCGAGCCCGCCCAGCGCCTGCATGAAGTCGGGCGCCTTCACGCCGGCCGCCCAGACCATCAGGTCCGCTTCGGCGAACGCACCGTCGCCGTAATGGAAGCCGTTCGCGTCGGCCGACGTGACGCGCGTCGACGTCAGCACGTGAAAGCCGATCTGTTCGAGCCGCCGCTGGGCCGACGCGGAAATCCGCGCCGGAAACGCGTTGAGGATGCGCGGGCCGCTTTCGAGCAGCGTGAGCTGCAGCCGCTCGCGCACCGTTTCGTCACCGTACGCCTGCGCCACTTCCAGCAATCGGCTCAACTCCGCCGCGAGTTCAACGCCCGTCGCGCCCGCGCCGACGATCGCGACGCGAAATGGCTCGTCGCGCGCGATGCTGCGGAACACGCGCATCCGCAACGCTTCGTTGAAGGTCTCCGCTTGCTGCTGGCTGTCGATGAAGTAGCAGTGCTCGCGCACGCCCGGCACGCCGAAATCGTTGGCCTGGCTGCCGAGCGCGAGGATCAGCACGTCGTATTCGAGTTCGCGTGCGTCGATCACCACGTCGCCGTCCTGGGAGCGGATCTCGCCGAGCTGCACGCGGCGGCGCGCGCGATCGAGCCCCTTCAGTTCGCCGGGCTGGTACGCGTAGCCGTGATCGCGGGCGTGGGCGAGGAAGATCACCTGTTGCTGCTGGACGTCGCGCGTACCGGCCGCGATCGTGTGCAGCATCGGCTTCCAGATATGCGTGGGACTGCGGTCGACGACCGTAATCTGCGCCCGCCCGGACCGGCCGAGGCGCTCGCCCAGACGGGTCGCGAGCTGCAGTCCGGCGATCCCGCCGCCGACGATGACGATGCGTGTAGGGGTTGTCATTGATAAATCATCACGTGATGAATAATGTATGATCCTAGCGCTTCCCGGCTCGGCGTGTCAACGCAGCGGGGTAGGCCGCCCGCTTCCGGTACGTGAAACCGGGTACCGGGCACGGGCATTCGAATCGTTCAAGGAGCAGGAAAAACGTGGCAGAAGTCACTGAGCGCGCGCCGTCGAAGCGGCGTACGCGCGGACGGCCGCTGGCGGATGCGTCCGTCGGCCCGGACGTGATATTGCGGGCCGCGCGCCGCACGTTCGCGAAGCGCGGCTACGACGCGACGAGCGTGCGCGAAGTCGCGCGCGAGCTGGGCATCGACGCGGCGCTGATCGCCCATCACTTCGGCACGAAGGAAACGTTGTGGCTGGCGGTCGTCGAGCAGATCGTCGAGTTGGCCGAACCGATGTTCGACGCGCTGCGCGCGCTGCGCACGTCGTCGCTGCCGCACCGCGACCGCGTGCGGCGCGCGCTCGAGCTGTGCGTCGATCACGAGTTCGCGGAGCCGGATATCGGCATGTTCTTCTCGACGGCGGCGACCGAGGAGGGCGGGCGGCTCGATCGGCTGCAGGAGCGAATCGTGCGCCCGTATCACGACGCGATGTTGCCGCTCTTGGCGGATGCGGTCGAGGCCGGCGCGATCCGTCCGGTCGATCCGAACGTGCTGTTCTTCATGATCGCGAGCGCCGTGGGCATGACGGTGTCGTACCGCCACATGATGCTGGAGTTCACGTCGCTGCCGACGCGGCCGGAGGCATTCCGGCAGGCCGTGCTCGGCGTCGCGCTCAACTTCCTCGGCGACTGAGCGCCGCGCGCGATGCGCGCGGTCACGTCGCGGCGACCAGCCCCAGTTCGCGCACCGCCTCGCGCGCGCTCTCGCGCAGCGCATCGACGAGCGGCGACGGCGTACGGTATGCGAGCGCCAGTTCGTACGCGAGCGGGCTGCCCGCATCCTTCAGTTCGCAGAACGTAATGCCTTGCGGCTGCATCGGCACGAACAGGCGCGGCATCAGCGCGATGCCGATGCCGCCCGCGACGAGCCCGGCCGTCGTCTGCATCTGGCGCGGTTGCTGGATCACGCGCGGCGCGAAGCCGGCCTGCGCGCATGCCGTCACGATCAGCGCATGCATGCCGGGCCCGTGGTGCGCGGCAAACATGACCCACGGTTCGTCCGCCAGCTCGGCCAGCGCGATGCGGCGGCGGCGCGCGAGCCGGTGGCCGTCGGGCAGCGCGGCCACCATCCGGTCGCGCAGCAGCGGTTCGATACGCACGTCGCCGGCATCGGCCACCGGCAGCACGACGAGGCCGACGTCCGTGCGATCGTGACGCAGCGCGAGCACCTGCTCGGCCGTCGTGCCTTCCTCGAGCTGGAAATCGACGCCCGGATGCCGTTCCTGGAACGCGCGCAGGATCAGCGGCAACAGCGCATTGACCGTGCTGTCGACGAAGCGCAGCCGCAGCGTGCCGCCGAGGCCGGCGCCCGCGCGGCGCGCCGCGGCCACCGCGCGCTCGGCCTGTTCGAGCGCGCGCCGCGCTTCGAGCAGGAATGCTTCGCCGGCAGGCGTGAGCCGCGAGCCGCGCGTGTCGCGGTCGAGCAAGGCGACGCCCAGTTCGTCCTCGAGCTTGCGGATCGCCGCGCTGAGCGGCGGCTGGGCCATGTGCAGCCGCTCGGCAGCGCGCCGGAAGCTGAGCGTTTCGGCGACCGCGATGAATTGCCGGAACTGCCGCAGATCGATCATGGCGATACCTTTTGCGTATCAATATGTCATCGAATTCGTATTTTACCTATCGCCGTCCGTTGCCCACACTGCAAACGTCACCAATCGTCAACACCGAGGAAAGGAGGGCAGGTCATGACGGGCAACGAACGACAACGCACGGCGATCGTCACGGGCGGATCGAGCGGGATCGGCTTCGCGATCGCGCGCCGGCTGGTGGAGGACGGGTATCGCGTCGCGATCGTCGGGCGCGACGTGGCGCGGCTGAAGGCGGCCGTCGAGCGTCTGGGCAGCGCGGCGATCGGGCAGGCCGGCGACCTGGGCGTGCGGCGCGACGCGCAGGCGGCCGTCGACGCGATCGTCGCGCGATGGCCGCGCATCGACGTGCTGGTCAACAACGCGGGGCTGACCGGGCGCGTCGGCGCGGATACCGAAGCGGGGGAAGCCGAGGCCGTATGGGACGCGGTGCTCCATGCGAACCTGAAAAGCCTGTTTCTGACGACGATGGCCGTGCTGCCGCACCTGGCCGACCATGCCGCGCGAATCGTCAACATCGGCTCGATCGCGGCGCGTGCCGGCAGCCTGTTGCCGGGCGGCCTCGCGTATGCGGCCGCGAAGGCCGGCGTCGAAGGCTTCACCGTCGCGCTGGCGCGCGAACTCGGGCCGCGCGGGGCGACGGTCAACACGGTCGCGCCCGGCTATGTCGCCGATACGCGTTTCTTCGGCGACAGCGGGGTCGCGCCGGCCGTCGCGGCGACGATCCGCGAGCAGACGCCGGTCGGCCGCGCCGGGCAGCCGGACGACATCGCCGATGCGGTCGCGTGGCTCGCCGGGCCGCGCGCGTCGTTCGTCACGGGCGCGACGATCGCGGTGAACGGCGGCTGGCGCGTCGGGTGATGCAGGACGCGCGCGGCCTGCGCGTCATTCGGAGTCGGTCGGCGGCTTGTCGCCGAGCCAGCGTCGCGCGCCGGGCCCGTTGCGGCCCGCGCGGTCGTCCGGGTTGGTCAGCTTGCAGCGTTTCAGCGACAGGCAGCCGCAGCCGATGCATTCGTCGAGATTGATGTAGAGCCGCTGCAGCTCCTCGATCCGGCTTGCGACGCGCTGCTTCCAGCCGCGCGACAGCCGCTGCCAGTCCTTGTTGCTCGGCGCGGTGTCCTCGGGCAGGCTGACGAGCTGTTCGGCGATTTCGTCGAGCGAATAGCCGATCTTCTGCGCGAACACGATGAACGCGATCAGCCGCAGCACCGCGCGCGAATAGTGGCGATGACTCGAGCCGTTGCGGTGCGACTTGATCAACCCGCGCATCTCGTAGAAGCGCAGCGTCGACGCCGGCACGCCGCTGCGCGCGGCCACTTCGCGGATCGACATCAGCGGCCATTGCGGGGTTTCCTGGATACCCATGACACCCTCCGGAAAAGCTTGACTTGAAGTTAACTTGAACTTTTATGCTACGCGGCAGTTTAACCCGTCGCGAGGCATCATGTTCTCCTTTTCCCTACGCAGGACGTCGCCTTTGGGCGCAGCCTGTGCCCTGTTGCTGGCGTTGTCGGGTTGTCACGACGGCAAAGGCGCATCGTCGGCCCATCCTCTTCCCGAAGTCGGCGTCGCCACCGTCGCGCCGCGCACCGTCCGCCTCGCGGACGAATTCAACGGACGCGTCGAAGCGGTCGACGCGGTCGAGCTGCGGCCGCGCGTGAGCGGCTATCTGCAGCGTGTCGCGTACAAGGAAGGCGACGTGGTCGCGCAGGGCGCGCTGCTGTTCGAGATCGATCCGCGCCCGTACCGGATCGCGCTCGACCGTGCGAATGCGCAGCAGCAGCGCGCCCGTGCGGCCGCGAGCCTCGCGAACGTGCAGCTCAAGCGCGTGCAGACGCTGATCGATGCGCATGCGACGTCGCAGGAAGAACTCGACAACGCGCGCGCGACTGCCGAACAGGCACGCGCCGATCTGCAGGCGGCCGATGCGGCCGTTGCCGACGCGAAGCTCAATCTCGGTTTCACCGAAGTGCGCGCGCCGATCGCCGGCCGCGTCGGCCGCGCGGTCGCGACCGTCGGCAATCTCGCGCGTGCGGACGACACGCTGCTGACGACCGTCGTGTCGCAGGATCCGGTCTACGTATATTTCGATTGCGACGAGCAGAGCTACCTGCGCTACAACGCGCGGCGCGCCGACCCGAAACATCGCGCGATCGGCGCCGATCCGGTGCGCATCGGCCTCGCGAACGAGACGGGCTTCCCGCATGCGGGCACCGTCGATTTCCTCGACAACCGGCTCGATCCGCAGACCGGCACGATCCGCGCACGCGTGCGGCTGCCGAATGCGGACCATGCGTTTACGCCGGGCCTGTATGCGCGCGTGCAACTCGTCAGCGGCCGCGACCAGAGCGCATTGCTGGTCGACGACAAGGCCGTGCTGACCGACCAGGACCGCAAGTACGTGTACGTGATCGGCGCGGGCGACAAGGCGCTGCGCCGCGACGTGACGATCGGCCGCGAACTCGACGGCGAGCGGATCGTCGAGAAGGGGCTGCAGGCGGGCGACCGCGTGGTCGTCGACGGCGTGCAGCGCATCTACTATCCGGGCGCGCAGGTGAAGCCGAAGGCGCTGCCCGCGCGCGCCGATGCGGGCAGCGCGACGCAGGCGGTCGCCGATGCCGGCACGCCTGCCGCGCAATGACGGGAGCGATACGATGGATTTCTCCCGATTCTTCATCGACCGGCCGATCTTCGCGGTCGTGCTGTCGATCGTCATCTTCGCGATCGGCCTGATCTCGATCCCGATGCTGCCGGCCGGCGAATATCCGGAAGTCGTGCCGCCGAGCGTCGTCGTGCGTGCAACGTACCCGGGCGCGAACCCGAAGGAAATCGCCGAGTCGGTGGCCGAGCCGCTGGAAGAGGCGATCAACGGCGTCGAAGGCATCATGTACATGAAGTCGGTCGCCGGTTCGGACGGCAGCCTGCAGGTCGTCGTCACATTCCTGCAAGGCGTCGACCCCGACACGGCCGCCGTGCGCGTGCAGAACCGCGTGAGCCAGGCGCTGTCGCGCCTGCCCGACGAGGTGCGCCAGTACGGCGTGACCACGCAGAAGCAGTCGCCGACGCCGCTGATGTACGTGAGCCTCTATTCGCCGGACAACAGCCGCGATTCGCTGTACCTGCGCAACTACCTGACGCTGCACGTGAAGGACGAACTGTCGCGGCTCACCGGCATCGGCGACGTCGGCGTGTACGGCTCCGGCGATTACGCGATGCGGCTGTGGCTCGACCCGAACCGGCTCGCGTCGCGCGGCTTGACCGCGAGCGACGTGATCGCGGCCGTGCGCGAGCAGAACGTGCAGGTGTCGGCAGGTCAGCTCGGCGCGGAGCCGTCGCCGAAGAAAAACGACTTCCTCGTGTCGATCAACGTGCGCGGCCGCCTGCGCACGGTGCAGGAATTCGGCGACATCGTGCTGCGCAACGGCGACGACGGCCAGGTCGTGAAGCTGTCCGACGTCGCCCGCATCGAGCTCGGCGCGGGCGACTACACGCTGCGTTCGTATTTCAACGACAGGCATTCGGCCGTGGTCGGCATCTTCCTGTCGCCGGGCGCGAACGCGCTCGACGTCGCGAAGGCCGTGTATGCGAAGCTCGACGAGCTGTCGAAGCGCTTCCCGCCCGGCGTCGCATACCGCCCCGTGTGGGACCCGACGGTATTCGTGCGCGAATCGATCCGCGCGGTGCAGCACACGCTGATCGAGGCCGTCGTGCTGGTCGTGCTGGTCGTGATCCTGTTCCTGCAAACGTGGCGCGCGTCGATCATTCCGCTCGTCGCGGTGCCGGTGTCGGTGGTCGGCACGTTCGCATGGCTCTACCTGCTCGGCTATTCGATCAACACGCTGACGCTGTTCGGGCTCGTGCTCGCGATCGGGATCGTCGTCGACGATGCGATCGTCGTCGTCGAGAACGTCGAGCGCAACATCGCCCGTGGGCTGAGCCCGCGCGACGCCGCACACCAGGCGATGCGCGAGGTGTCGGGGCCGATCGTCGCGATCGCACTCGTGCTGTGCGCGGTGTTCGTGCCGATGGCTTTCATGTCGGGCGTGACCGGCCAGTTCTACAAGCAGTTCGCGGTAACGATCGCGATCTCGACGGTGATCTCCGCGATCAACTCGTTGACGCTGTCGCCCGCGCTCGCCGCGAAGCTGCTGCGTCCGCACGGCGCGCCGAAGGATGCGCTGACGCGTGCGCTCGATCGCGCATTCGGCTGGCTGTTCCGTCCGTTCAACCGGTTCTTCGAACGCAGCTCCGACCGTTACCACGGCGTCGTCGGCCGCACGCTGAAGCGGCGCGGCGCGGTGTTCGCGGTCTATGCGGCGCTGCTCGCGGCGACCGCGCTGCTGTTCGACGCGGTGCCGGGCGGCTTCATCCCGGTGCAGGACAAGCTGTACCTGTTCGCGGGCGCGAAGCTGCCGGAAGGCGCGTCGCTCGCGCGCACCAGCGCGGTGACCGAGCAGATGACGAAGATCGCGCTCGGCACCGACGGCGTCGAGATGGTGCCGGCGTTCGCCGGGCTGAACGCGTTGCAGGGCGTGAACACGCCGAACATCACGAACTCGTACGTGATCCTGAAGCCGTTCGACCGGCGTCGTCGCAGCGCCGCGCAAATCAACGCGGACCTGAACGCGCGTTTCGCGGCGATCGGCGGCGGCATCACCTATGCGCTGATGCCGCCGCCGATCCAGGGGCTCGGCAACGGCTCCGGCTACTCGCTGTACCTGGAGGATCGCGGCGGGCTCGGCTACGGCGAATTGCAGAAGGCGCTCGGCGCGTTTCAGGCCGCAGTCGCGAAGACGCCGGGGATGAGCTATCCCGTCAGCTCGTACCAGGCGAACATCCCGCAGCTCGAGGTGAAGGTCGACCGGCTCAAGGCGAAGGCGCAGGGCGTCGCGCTGACCGATCTGTTCAATACGTTGCAGGTCTATCTCGGTTCGATGTACGTGAACGATTTCAACGTGTTCGGCCGCGTGTATCGCGTGATGGCGCAAGCGGATGCCGGCCACCGGCAGACGGCCGCCGACATCGCGAACCTGCGCACGCGCAACGCGAAGGGCGAGATGGTGCCGATCGGCTCGATGGTGACGGTCGGACCCGCGTACGGTCCCGACCCGGTCGTCCGCTACAACGGTTATCCGGCCGCCGACCTGATCGGCGACGCCGATCCGAAGACGATGTCGTCGTCGCAGGCGATCGCGAAGCTGCAGCAGATCGCGAAGGACGTGCTGCCGCCGGGCATCGCGCTGGAATGGACCGACCTCAGCTACCAGCAGGTCACGCAGCGCAACGCGGCGATCGTCGTATTCCCGCTGGCCGTGATGCTGGTGTTCCTAGTGCTCGCGTCGCTGTACGAGAGCTGGACGCTGCCGCTCGCGGTGATCCTGATCGTGCCCGTGTGCATGTGCGCGGCGCTGTTCGGCGTGTGGCTGTCCGGCGGCGACAACAACGTGTTCGTGCAGGTCGGCCTGGTCGTGCTGATGGGGCTGGCGTGCAAGAACGCAATCCTGATCGTCGAATTCGCGCGCGAGCTCGAGATCCAGGGCAAGGGCGCGGTCGAAGCGGCGCTCGAAGCGTGCAGGCTGCGGCTGCGTCCGATCGTGATGACGTCGGTCGCGTTCATCGCGGGCTCGGTGCCGCTGCTGATCGGCAGCGGCGCGGGCAGCGAGGTGCGGGCGGCCACCGGCGTCACCGTGTTCGCCGGGATGCTGGGCGTCACGCTGTTCGGGCTGTTCCTGACCCCCGTGTTCTACGTGGCGATCCGCAAGCTCGCGGGCGGCACGCCGGCCGTCTGGCGCGAACAGCACGGCACCCTCGAAGGAGAAAACCGATGAGCGCCGCTTTCCGTCTTTCCGCGCTGGCGATGTCGGTGACGCTCGCTGCCTGCGCGGTCGGCCCCGATTTCGAACGGCCCGATACGATCACGGCCGCGCGGTTCGCGCGCGACGACCGTCCTGCGACGCAGCGCGACGCGGCGACGGTCCAGACAGGGTCCGATATGCCGCCCGACGCGTCGGCCGACGCCGATGCCACGTTCTGGCGCGGGTTCGGCGAGCCGGTGCTGACGCAGTTGATCGATGCGGCGCTCGCGGCGAACCAGGACCTGCAGGTCGCGGTGTCGCGTTACGACGCGTCGAATGCGCTGCTGTCTCAGGCAACGTTCGACCGCTATCCGACGATCACCGCGAGCGGCCGGATCGGCCATCAATTGATGAGCAAGGACCAGGCGTTCGGCGCGCCGCGCAGCCAGCGCGACACGCCGACGTCGAGCGTCGGCATCAATGCCGCGTGGGAACTCGACCTGTTCGGCCGCGTACGCCGCTCGATCGAGTCGCAGCGCGCGGAAACGGCGGCGAGCGCCGCGGACGTGCGCGCGGTGCGCGTCGCGATCGCGGCGGAGGTCGCGAGCACGTACGTCGATCTGCGCGGCTCGCAGGAGCGGTTGCGGATCGCTCGCGAGAATGCCGACAACCAGAAGCAGACGCTCGCCCTGATCAATGCGCGCGTCGGCGCGGGGCGAGGCTCCGACCTCGATGCGGCGCGCGCACGCGCGCAGTACGAATCGACGACATCGCGGATCGCCGTGTACGAAGCCGCGATCGGCGTCGACGAGCACCGGCTCGCGGTGTTGACCGGGCAGACGCCGGATGCACTGATCGGCCGGTTCGACCTGCCGAAGGTGGCCGCGCCGACGGGCACGCCGGTCCCGCTGCCGGCGCTCGCGGCCGACATCGATCCCGGCACGCCGGGCGACCTACTGCGCCGCCGCCCCGATGTCGCGGCCGCCGAGGCGCGGCTGCATGCGGCGACCGCCCGCGTCGGCGTCGCGACCGCCGACCTGTTCCCGCGCTTCACGCTGTCCGGGTTGCTCGGCAGCGCGACGAGCAGCTACGGGTTCTTCCGCGCGGGCAGCGACACGAACCTGATCGCGCTCGGCATCGACTGGTCGTTCCTCGACATCGGCCGCGTGCGTGCGCGGATCGCGGCGAGCGACGCGGAAGCGGCCGGCCAGCTTGCGCAGTATCGGCAGACCGTACTCGGCGCGCTGGAGGAAACCGAGAACGCGCTGCTGCGTGTCGCCCGCACGCGTGACGAGACCGCGCACCTCGTGCGCGCGGCCGACGACAGCGCACGCGCTGCGCAGCTTGCGCAGGCGCGTTTCTCGGCAGGCGCGATCGACTACTACGAAGTGCTCGACGCGCAGCGGACGCTGCTGCAGGCGCAGGACGCGGCGGCCGACGGGCGGATGCGCAGCGCGGCATCGGCGGTCGCGCTGTACAAGGCGCTCGCGGGCGGCTGGCCGTCGGGCGCGGGGCAGGGCGTGCAAGGTCCGCTCGCTCGGTCGGGGAAGTAGTGCGAGCAGGGGGCGGGTCTCGCTCGCGGCGATGCGGGAAGCGCGCAGGCCGAAGGTCTGACGGGTCGTTGCTCCCGCGAGCGACGCGAGCGCGATCCGGTGCGCGAACAGCTCGCGCGCATGGCCGGGCAGCAGCGAGCAGCCGACGCTGCCCGATACGAGGTTGGTCGGCGAGAAGATGTCGCCCACCGCGTCACGACGTTGGGCGTCACGTGGTCGACGCGTGCGAGCGGGTCGCCCGTCGCCCCTCGCGTGGTACGTGCCGTTCGCAGGGTCGTTCGGATTCCTCTTCAGCATGTTCATGCACGACGGCGCGCGGTGCGTGGTCGCGCAGCCGGCTGCTTCGGGGCGGGCCGCCGTGCGCCAAGTCGCGGCCGCACGGCCGGGACGACGAGCCATCGGCGCGGGTCGCATGCGGGGTATCGCGCGAACCGATGCTTAGCATCGCCGGCGGCGGCCTACCGCGGCCGCCGCCCGGTCATTACGCTTGGGCGATCATTCACTCTGTCCGGAAGGTCGCCATGTCCCGGTTCGACTACAAACTGCTCGGCCCCTGCCTGCTCGCCATCGCGCTCGACGCGATGGGGTTCGGGCTTGTTTATCCGATGATGTCCGCCATCTTCAGCGATCCGCACGCGGGCATCCTGCCGGCCGACGCCAGTGCACACGCGCGCAATTTCTATCTCGGTCTCGGCTACGGAATCTACCCGCTGTGCATGTTCTTCGGCTCGTCGCTGATGGGTGAGCTGTCCGATCGCTACGGCCGCCGTCGGATCCTGCTGCTGTGCGTGCTGGGCCTCGCGGTCGGCTACGCCACGATGGCGGGCGGTGCGTGGCTGGGCAGCGTCGCGCTGCTGCTCGCCGGCCGCGGGCTCACCGGCCTGATGGCCGGTTGCCAGGGCATCGCGCAGGCGGCCGTCGCCGATCTCGGCACGCCCGATACGAAGGCGTACGACATGAGCATCATGTCGCTTGCGTTCAGCGCGGGCGTGATTGTCGGCCCGGTGCTCGGCGGCGTCGCGTCCGACCGGACGATCTCGCCGCTGTTCGACTACGGCACGCCGTTCGTGCTGGTCGCGGCGCTGTCGCTGATCTGCGCGTGCTGGACCTGGGCGTCGTATCGCGATTGCGCCGCGCCGCGCGGCGATACGCGCATCGATCCGCTGCTGCCGTTGCGGATCATCCGGGAGGCCGCGCGCCAGCGCAACGTCGCGTTCCTGTCGGTGGTGTTCTTCCTGATGCAGGTCGGCTACGGGCTCTACCTGCAGACCATCATGCTGCTGTTGCAGGCGAAATTCGGCTATACGAGCGCGCGGCTCGGGCTGTTCAGCGGCGTGATCGGCATCTGCTTCGTGTTCGGCCTGTTGTGCGTCGTGCGGCTGATGCTGCGCGTGTGGCGCGTGATCGAGATCGCGAAGACGGGCCTGCTGGTGGCCGGCCTCGGCCAGATCCTGTCCGCGTTGTTTCCGCATGAACCGGTGCTGTGGGCGCTCGCGATGGTCGTCGGCTGTTTCGACATGGTTGCGTACACGACGATGTATACCGCGTTTTCCGATGCCGTCAGCGACGATCGGCAGGGTTGGGCGCTCGGCGTCGCGGGCTCGGTGATGGCGGTCGCGTGGGTCGTGACGGGGGCGCTGACGAACCTGCTGCCCGTATTCGGCGAAATCGGCCTGCTGCTGATCGGCGGCGCGGGTTTCCTGCTCAGCTTCGCGATGATGGTCGCTTACGGCCGTACGCGGTCGGGCGCGCGAACGGCCGTGCTGTCGTAGGCGGCGCTCGCGCACGTTGGCCCAATTCTGTCGGACGTTGTCCCGCGCGCCGCTGTCGCGCCGCGCCGCGCGGCCCGACACTGGCGCGTCGTGGCCGGGGAAGGTTCCGGGCCGCGTCCGGCGACGCCGCAAGGCCCGGCGCGCCGTTCCGCCAATGTGTCAACCGAGAGGGCATTCCATGCAACATCCGACTATCCGTACCCTGGCCGGCGCGAGCGCACCGACGTCGATCGCCGCCGCCCGCACCGCGCTGCTGGTGATCGATTTCCAGAACGAATACTTCAGCGGCCGTCTGCCGATTCCGGACGGGCCGCGTGCGCTGGGCAATGCGCGGCGCGTGATCGCGTTCGCCGACCGCGCGGGCATTCCGGTGTTCCACATCCAGCACGTCGGGTCGGCCGACAGCCCGATCTTCGCCGACGGCAGCGACGGCTTCCGCTTTCATGCGGACCTGCAGCCGGCGCCCGCTCACGCGGTCGTGAAGAAAACGTCGGTGAGCGTCTTCCCGACGACGGACCTCGATGCGAGGCTGAAGGCGGCCGGCATCGACACGCTGATCGTCACCGGCCTGATGACGCATGCGTGCGTGGCCGGCGCGGCACGCGATGCGGTGCCGCTCGGCTATGCGGTGATCGTCGTCGACGATGCCTGCGCGACGCGCGATCTCGACGTCGCGGACGGCGGCACGGTGCCGCACCGCGACCTCCATCGTGCGACGCTGGCCGCATTGTCGGATACGTTCGGCGACGTGCTGACCACAGAGCAGGTGCTGGCGCTCGGCGTCGCGTGACGGCGCCGGTTCGCGCGCCGATCGCCCGGGCCTGGCGCGACGTACGTGCTGCGCTGCGAATGCAGACGCACGTCTCGATCGCACGGGACTGCGCGAGCGTCGCTACCGAACGGGCGAACCGATTGCCGTCGAAGATCGCGAAGCAGCGTCGATTCGGCCGGCGTAGGGGGCGGCCGGTCGCGTCCGGCGTCGTGCATCAGAACATCGTGTTCTGGTTCGCGGACGTTTCGGGTACCGGCTGAATCACGTCCCAGTGTTCGACGATCTTGCCGTTCTTCACGCGGAAGATGTCGACCACCGCTTCGCCGCGATCGCCCGGATGCTCGGTCGCATGCACGTGCAGGTAGACGAGATCGCCGTCGGCCGCGCTGCGGACGATGCGCGCGCGCGATGCCGGGTTCTTCTGGAACGCTCCGACGAAGTACGACACGAACGGTTGCTTGCCGTCCGGCACGTACGGGTTGTGCTGTTTGTAGTCGTCCGCGACGACGGCGGCGGCCTCGACTGCTTCGTGCCGGTTGAAGAAGCGATCGTAGAACGTCAGCACGAGCCGGCGATTGGCTTCCTCGGTGGCCA
Organism: Burkholderia sp. MSMB1072; assembly: GCF_001524725.1. Classification (NCBI taxonomy): domain Bacteria; kingdom Pseudomonadati; phylum Pseudomonadota; class Betaproteobacteria; order Burkholderiales; family Burkholderiaceae; genus Burkholderia; species Burkholderia sp. MSMB1072. Next base: position 2,668 of record NZ_LOYC01000004.1, on the reverse strand, counting down.
GGTCGCGTGCGGCGGGGCCGGCGGCCAGCGCAGCTGTCGATGCGGCCAGCAAAACGAATGCGGCACCGGCGCGAACGGGGGAGCGGGACGATGACATGTAGCGTTTTCCTTGTCTGGCGATACGTGGACGGGATGGGCGAGCGACCCGCGGGTTGCGCGGGTCGGGACGGCCGGCGCGCGCTGGGCGCGGTGCGCGCTGGGCGCGGTGCGCGCATCGGTTCGTTGACCGGCGGTGTGCGGTAGACGATCTCGATGGGTTGAAGCGTCCCCGGACGCATTCGCATCGCCATCGTATGACTTCGTTATCGGAATGATGCCGCCGGAATGGCGACCCGACGATATGTCGACTGCAGTGCGGCTGCCGTAACGCACGATTGCGTGGCGTGGACCGCGTCGGTTCTCGCGCGCGACTCGGCTCCGGCCCTTCGGCTGGGGCCGAGCCGCTGCTCACCGCCACGAGCCGTCGACGTAGACCCACACCGACCCTTGGCGGCGCCAGTAGCCGGGTACCCAGCGGCGCCCGGGGCGTCGCGCGACCCAGCGACCGGGAACCCATATATAGCGGCCGCGCTGCCAGCGCCAATAGCCGTCCGTCCATATATAGCCATGCGGCCGTGGCGGGGGCGGGCGACGGTCGTGGCGTGCCGCCGGCGGCGCGAAGCCCGGCCGGTCTGCATAGGGCGGCCCGCCGGGTACGCGATTCGGGCCGGCGGGCCGATACACGGGCGGGGAAGGCTGGGCCGAGGCGGCGCGCAACCAGCCGGTGCCGACGAAGGCGGCGGTCAATCCGATGGCGCGCAGCAACGAGCGTCGATTCATGGCGGCTCCTGTTCTGTATACGAGGCTGCCTTACATTAGCCTGCCGGTCTGCCCGCCGCGTTACGGGGCCGGTTAAGGCTGTTACCGCGTGTCACGGCGGGGTCGAGCCGCGTTTCCTTTCCAACGGCTGACGGAATCTCGCCGTGGCAGAGGTATCGGCCCCTGTTTAGGGTGCCGAGGGGACGTTTTAGATGCGGAAAGGCCAATATTTGAGATTTGATAAGGTAATAATTACCGTTTTTGGTGGGCCGAACCGAAACCGTTTGTTGTTTCTATGCAACCGTCAAGCCGATGACATGAAAGAATGGTGCGATGAAAGCGTCCAAAAAGCCGGCGTCAAGAGGTCAAAAACAAACGTTAAAACAAATACTTATGACGCGGCCCCACTTTCATTATTTCTAGTTCTGGAAAAGCTTATTTCTTTATTTGCGGATCGCTCCCCTAGGGTACACCCCTAAACTCACGGTTCCCAAACGGGCAACTATCCGGGCGCCGCCAGCAGGACCGATGGCGCTCCCGGGCGGTTGAAGACCGTTTATGAACAAGGTCGCGAGACCTGCCTCTTTTTAGAAGGGAGCTCCACGAATGAACAAGACTCTGATCGTTGCAGCAGCTGCAGCATCGTTCGCTACCGTCGCTCACGCGCAAAGCAGCGTCACGCTGTACGGCGTGCTGGACGCAGGCATCACCTACACGAGCAACGTCCAGCCGGCACTCGGCCAAGCTGGCAAGTCGCGTTGGGCGATGGGTTCGGGCATTGACCAGAGCCGTTTCGGCCTGCGCGGCTCGGAAGACCTCGGTGGCGGCCTGAAGGCAATCTTCACGTTGGAAAGCGGCTTCAACATCGGTAACGGCCGCTTCGCAAACGGCAACGGCGGCATGTTCAACCGCCAGGCTTTCGTTGGCCTGTCGAGCCAGTACGGCACGGTCACGCTGGGTAAGCAGTATGACGCAACACAAGACTACCTGGCGCCGCTGACGGCAACGGGCTCGTGGGGCGGCACGTACTTCGCGCACCCGCTGAACCTCGACCGTCTGAGCACGAACGGCGACGTCGCGCAGAACAACACGATCAAGTACACGAGCGCTAACTACGCTGGTCTGCAATTCGGCGGCACGTACTCGTTCTCGAACAGCACGAACTTCGGCAACAACCGTGCATACAGCGGCGGTCTGTCGTACCAGTTCCAAGGCCTGAAGCTGGGTGCAGCATACTCGCAAGCGAACCTGGGTGACGGTACGAACGCAAACGGCGCGACGTCGTCGGCAATCGGTGGCATCGCTAGCCAAGGCCGCGTCCGTACGTACGGTGCTGCTGCTGGTTACGCATTCGGCCCGGCGCAAGTCGGCGCTGCATGGACGCAAGCGCGTCTCGACAACAACGCAGTTGCTGCAGGCACGCTGCGCACCGACAACTACGAAGTCAACGCAAAGTACAACCTGACGCCGGCTCTCGGCCTGGGTGCTGCTTACACGTACACGAACGCGAAGATCAACAACGGCAGCACGCACTGGAACCAGTTCGGTCTGCAAGCTGACTACGCACTGTCGAAGCGCACGGACGTCTACGCACAAGCTGTGTACCAGCGTGCAGCGAAGAACGGCATCGGCGCGTCGATCTACAACGGCGACAGCTTCGCCAACAACCTGCCGAGCTCGTCGATCAACCAAACCGCAGCAACGGTTGGTCTGCGTCACCGCTTCTAAGCGTGACGGGCGGGGTAACCCGCTTCGCAGCATCGAAAAAGGCGCCTTCGGGCGCCTTTTTTTTCGTGTGCGCCCAGCATGGGCGCATTCCTGCGGGTGGAAGTCCCGCCATAAGCTGATCACGGCAAATGAAGTGAAGCGC
>NZ_LOYC01000003.1:0-738 GCF_001524725.1 Burkholderia sp. MSMB1072 | reverse complement strand
GGCAAGACCGCAGTCGTCACGGGCGCCGCGAGCGGCATCGGCAAGGAAATCGCGCTGGAGCTGGCCAAGGCAGGCGCGGCCGTCGCAATCGCCGACCTGAACCAGGACGGCGCGAACGCGGTCGCCGACGAGATCAACAAGGCAGGCGGCAAGGCGATCGGCGTCGCGATGGACGTGACCAGCGAGGAAGCCGTGAACACCGGCATCGACAAGGTGGCCGAAGCGTTCGGCTCGGTCGACATCCTCGTGTCGAACGCCGGTATCCAGATCGTCAACCCGATCGAGAACTATTCGTTCTCCGACTGGAAGAAAATGCAGGCGATCCACGTGGATGGCGCATTCCTGACGACGAAGGCCGCGCTCAAGCACATGTACAAGGACGATCGCGGCGGCGTCGTGATCTATATGGGCTCGGTGCACTCGCACGAAGCGTCGCCGCTGAAGTCGGCGTACGTGACGGCCAAGCACGGGCTGCTCGGCCTGGCGCGCGTGCTGGCGAAGGAAGGCGCGAAGCACAACGTGCGCTCGCACGTCGTGTGTCCGGGCTTCGTGCGCACGCCGCTGGTCGACAAGCAGATTCCGGAGCAAGCGAAGGAGCTCGGCATCAGCGAAGAGGAAGTGATCAAGAAGGTGATGCTCGGCAACACGGTCGACGGCGTGTTCACGACGGTGCAGGATGTCGCGCAGACGGTGCTGTTCCTGTCGGCATTCCCGAGCGCTGCGCTCACGGGCCAGTCG
>NZ_LOYC01000002.1:0-34721 GCF_001524725.1 Burkholderia sp. MSMB1072 | reverse complement strand
GTCAAGCGCGATGCGAAGCGCGGGCTGGCGTCGCTGTGCATCGGCGGCGGGATGGGCGTCGCGCTCGCGGTCGAGCGCGTCTGAGCGGGGTGACTGCACGGTTCGCTTGCGGCGCGGGGCGGCGCCGCGGGTGAGCCGGGCGGTTTTTGCGCAAGACAGGCAATCGACAATACGCGCGAGGTACCGGTGCGTGCCGCACCCGCGATGCGGGCGGATGCACATCGAAGCGGCGGGGCGGCAGCATGTGCGATGCCGTTGCCCGGCCTTTCATCGATCACTTTTTTGTCGGTAATTAATAGGATGACTAAGCGAATTGCAGTTGTGACGGGTGGGATGGGCGGCCTCGGCGAAGCGGTCAGCATCCGGTTGAACGATGCGGGTCACCGGGTAGTCGTCACGTATTCGCCGAACAACGCCAACGCGGACCGCTGGCTGACCGAGATGCATGCGGCCGGCCGAGCGTTCCATGCGTACCCGGTGGACGTGGCCGATCACGACTCGTGCCGGCAATGCATCGAGAAGATCGTGCGGGATGTCGGCCCGGTCGACATTCTCGTGAACAACGCAGGCATCACGCGCGACATGACGCTGCGCAAGCTCGACAAGGTCAACTGGGACGCGGTGATCCGCACGAACCTCGACTCCGTGTTCAACATGACGAAGCCGGTGTGCGACGGCATGGTCGAGCGCGGCTGGGGCCGTATCGTCAACATTTCGTCGGTGAACGGCTCGAAGGGGTCGGTCGGCCAGACCAACTACGCGGCCGCGAAAGCCGGCATGCACGGCTTCACGAAATCGCTCGCGCTCGAGGTCGCGCGCAAGGGCGTGACGGTGAACACGGTGTCGCCGGGCTATCTCGCGACGAAGATGGTCACCGCGATCCCGCAGGACATCCTCGACACGAAGATCCTCCCGCAGATTCCGGCGGGTCGGCTCGGCAAGCCCGAGGAAGTCGCGGCGCTGGTGGCCTATCTGTGCTCGGAGGAGGCCGGCTTCGTGACGGGCTCGAACATCGCGATCAACGGCGGTCAGCACATGCACTGACGCGCGGCGGCCCGCACGGCGTTCGAAGCCGTGCAGGCCGCGTTTCCCACTATCCCGCGCCGGAGCGGCGGCAGGCGCGCCGCTTCGGCCTCGCATTCCGGAGAACGCATGGGCGACACCTGGATGGGACTCGTGATCGGCGGGGCGGCGCTGGCCGTCGCGCTGGCGATGGCGATCTCGCTCTACTGGCTCGAGCGGCGCCGCGCGCGGCTGCTGCGGAACTTCGATCATCGCGATTGCTGGCTGGTCGCGTACGGCAAGTGCTTCGCGCGCAGGCCGGCGAGGCCGCTACGGCGCATGCGCGGCGCCCGCTGACGGCGGCGCCGGCGCGTTGCGATCGGCGAGCGACCGATGAGTGGTCGAGTCCCGCGCGCATGCCTTCGGCAACGCGCGCGGGACGCGCGATCAGTCGTGCTTCTGGCTTTTTCCCGCCGACTCGCCCGAATCGTTCTTGTGGAAGATCCGCTTCGTCGTGCGCTTGGTGGCTTCCCAGCCTTCGCGCGACGCATGGGCGACGCCGTGCCCGACCGCCTTCGCGGCGCTCGCGGTCGCGTGGCCGAAGCTGCGCGCCGCGTCGCCGGTCTTGTGCGCGGCTTCCTTCGAATCGCGCTTGATGTCCTGCTTCACTTCCGACATGTCCGCGTGCGCGAGCGGGCTGAGCAGCGCCGAAACGAGCGCGGCGCCAATGAACTGACGAACTTTCACGACCGGTTTCCTTGAGGTAGGCCTCTTCATCGAGGATTCGTGTGGCCGGCAGGCGCCGGTTGAAACGCGCCGGCGGCCGATGCGTCGAGCATCACCGCCGCGCGGCCGGACAGCAGCACGCGCTCGCCGCAGCGCAGCGCGAAGCCGTACAGTACCGAGCGGCCGTCGCCGCTCACGCGTTGCGCGTCGACGGTGAGCGGCTGCTCGAAGGTGTCGAGCCGGTCGACGAACGCGTCGACGTTGCGCACGCTCGCGAGATAGCCGACGCGCGGGCGCGCTTCGTGCGCGCCGAGCAGCGCGCCGTGCACGGCCATCGCCTGCGCGGCATATTCGATGCCGCAGACCGACGCGAGCCGCCCGTGCGCGCGCAGCGGGTTGTGCGGGTCGCGGTGGCTCGTCGCGGTGCAGCGGATTCGTTCGGTATCCCACGCATCGACCGAATCGAGCACGCACATCGTGCCGGCATGCGGAATGTGCGCGGCAATCCACGCATGGTCGAGCGGTGAGGTCAAGACGGCCGTTGCGATCATGGCGCGTGCTCCGCGACGGGTTTGGGCATCGCGACGTCGACCTGCACGCGCGTATCGGCCAGATAGTCGAGCACGACGCGCGTCGAACGCCGCGCGGCGAGCGCATCGAGCAGCGGCAGCACGCGGGCGGCCGGATTGCCGGCGCGCAGTGCGTCGAGTCCGGCATCGGCGAGCGTTGTCGCGGGTGCATCGGTGAGCTGCACGTCGATGCGGGCGAGCGTGCGCTCGCTTGCTTGCGGCGAGAGCACGAGCGCGACGCCGAACGCGTCGTCGATCGGCCGCACCGTGCGCAGCGGTTCCGGATAGTCGGTGTCGTACGCGATCAGCAGGCTCGGCACGCGATCGACGACGACCTGGCACAGGCTTTCGAGCAGGCCGGCGGCAAAGCTGCCGTCGTGCGCACACAGTACGTTCGACGTCGCCGTCGCGCGGGTCGCGATGCTCCAGTAGCCGGCCGGGGCATTGTGCACCGAGTTGTGGAAGCGGGTCGGCGACAACTGGCGATCGTCGCCGGCCAGCGTTTCGCAGATCGCGTGGCAGTTCTGGCCGTCGCCGCCGGATGCGCTGAATACGGTCGCGAGCGTCGCGGCGTCGCGGCCGCTCGCCGCCACCGCTTCGTGGCCGACCGCGAGCGCGGCGCGCACGACGGGACCCGTGCGCCGCCGTTCGGCGGACGGCAGGCCGGCCGGCGGCGGCAGCTCGGTGCGGGCGGGCGCGTAGGGCGCGCGGCCTGCGAGCACGTCGGCCGCGTGCGGCCAGTCGTTCAATCCCGGCCCGACGAGGCCGATGCTTTCGATGAAGGCGGTCAGGGTCATGGCGGGCCTCAACGGCGGGCGTGATCGGCGCGGCCGAGGATCAGGCTGCAGTTCGTGCCGCCGAAGCCGAACGAGTTGGAGAGGACGGCGCGTACGCGCGTGTCGCGGCTCGCGAGCACGTAATCGGCTGCGAGCGCCGGGTCGGGCTGCGTCGTGTTGACGCCGGCCGGCACGAACTGCTCGCGCAGCGCGAGCGCGGCGACGATCGCCTCCAGCGCGCCGGCCGCGCCGAGCGTGTGGCCGGTCGCGCCCTTCGTCGAGCTGCACGGCGTGCGGGCGAACAGCGCGCCGACCGCGCGGCTTTCCGCTGCATCGTTGCTCGGCGTCGCGGTGCCGTGCAGGTTCACGTAGTCGATATCGTGCGCGCCGAGGCCGGCGGACGCGAGCGCCTGCTCGATCGCGGCGCGCGCGCCGCGCCCTTCCGGATGCGGCGACGACATGTGGTGCGCGTCGCTCGTTTCGCCGACGCCGAGCAGCAGGATCGCGTCGCCGTCCAGCGCGGCGGGCGGCGCAGAGGCGCGCTCGACGAGCGCGAACGCGGCGGCCTCGCCGATCGAGATGCCGTCGCGGGCGACGTCGAACGGCCGGCACGGCCGGCGCGACAGCAGTTCGAGCGAATTGAAGCCGTACAGCGTGGTCAGGCACAGCGAATCGACGCCGCCGACGACGGCCGCGTCGATCAGCCCGGCCTCGATCATGCGGCGCGCGGAGCCGAATACCTTCGCGCCCGACGAGCACGCGGACGAGATCGCCATCGCCGGCCCGCGCAGCGCGAAATACGCTCGCACGAACGCGGCCGGCGAATACGGGTTGTGCGTGTGTGCGTAGCGGAAGTCGGCCGGCAGCGCGCCGCTCGCCGGGTCGCGGCGCCGGTACGCGCGTTCGGTTTCGAGGATGCCGGCCGTGCTCGTGCCGACGAACACGCCGACGCGTGCGGGGCCGTAGCGCGCGACGGCCGCCGCGACGCGGGCGTCGAAGCCGTCCTGCGTCAGGCCGAGTTGCGCGAGGCGGTTGTTGCGGCATTCGAAGTCGGCGAGATCGGCGCGCACGGGGTGCGCATCGACGCCGTCCACCGCGCCGATCCACGTGTCGAGGTCCGCACGCTCGAAGTTGCACGGCACGAGCCCGCCGCGGGCGTGGCGCAGCGCATCGAGGGTCGCGTCGAGGCCGCGGCCGATGCAACTGGTGGCGGTGAAGTGCGAGAGCAGGAGAGGTTTCACGAGGGTCGCTTCCGGTGGCCGGAACGGGCGCTGCAGCAGGGCTGGCGGGCGCGTCGTTCGAGGTCAGATTTTATCAAACGGGGGTGCCGGAACGCCCGGCTGGCCGGACGGTTCGGGCGCGAGCGCCGCGCGCAAGGTGGTCCAGTGCAACTGCGCATCGGCGGCCGCGCGCAGCACTTCGCGCAGCACGTCGAGCACGACCGGTTCGTCGCGCGCATCGCGCGCCGCATGACCGTCGTGGACCAGCAGGATGTCGCGCGCATCGAGGCCGTGCAGCAGGCGGCGCGTGACGGTCGCGGCGTTGCGGGCGCGCGTGTCGAAGCCGCGTCGCGTCCAGCTCGCGAGTTGCAGGCCGAGTTCGCACAGCACCGGTTCGAGAAACGGATTGCGCAGGCCGGCCGGCGCGCGGAAGAACAGCGGACGCGTGCCGGCGATGTCGGTCAGCGTCTGCTGCGCGGCCGCGATTTCGCGTCGCAGCGCGGCCGGCCCCGATAGCGAGAACGTATGGCTGTGCCGCTGGCTGTGGTTCTCGACCGCATGGCCGCGCGCGACGATCGCTTCGACCCAGCGCGGATGGCGGCGCGCGAGATCGCCGATGCAGAAGAACGTCGCGCGCGCGTCGTAACGGTCGAGCAGGTCGAGCACGCGCGGCGTGACGTCCGGGTCCGGGCCGTCGTCGATCGTCAGCGCGATGCGGCGGCCCGCGCCGGGCGGCAGGCGCGTCCAGTTCGGACCGAGCAGCGTGCTGCGCGGCCACAGGCCGGCCGCGGTCAGCGCGAGATGCGACGCGACCACGCCGCCGACGGCCCACGGCCACGTGGCCGGTTGCGCGATCGCGGCGGCGGCAGCGCCCGCATGCAGCGCGGCGGCGCCCGCGATCAGCGGCGTGGGTTTCCAGCGCCGCGCGGCGCCGGCGTGGTGCGGCGGAGTCGACGACGGCGCATTCATGCGCGGCCTCCTCGTTCACGATGGCCGACCGCCGGTGCGGCGCGCGGCGCGAGAATCGCCGCGAACGCGAGCGCGAGCATCGCGCCGGGGCCGACGGTCAGCCCGAAGGTTTCGAGCAGCGGCACGCGCGACAGCGCGAGCAGCCCGAAGCCGGCGACCGTCGCGAGGTTCGCGATCAGCAGCGACACCAGTGTGTACGGCATGACGGGCTGCGTGTCGTCGCGCCGGCAGAAGAACAGCGCGTAGTTCGAGCCGACCGCGACGATCAACAGCATCCCGACGAGGTGCAGGATCGTCAGCTGTACGCCGGCGAGCGCGAAGCCGGCCGTCACGACCAGCACGGCCGCGACGAGCGGCGCGAGGGCGCGCACCGCACGGCGCGGCGAGCGCAGCGCGATCAGCAGCAGCACGGCGATCGCGGCGAACCCGGCGAGCGACAAGCGGATGTCTTCGTGCACATAGCTCACGTACAGCCGATCGGCTTCGGTTTTCATGTCGACGAACAGCGCATCGGCCACGCCCGCGCGCGCGACGGCGGCGCGAATCGGCGCGGCATCGAGGCTCGACGCCGGCTGCGCGGTGCGGGCCGCGTCCGGCGCATGCAGCGGCAGCATCGCGCTCCAGCGGCCGTCGCGTTCGGTCAGCAGCGCATCGACGGCGAGCGCCATCGACGTGCCGCGCAGGTCCGCGCGCGTCAGCAGCGGTGCGTGACGCGCGGCGTCGACGTCGGCGAGGAACGGCGCGAACAGGTCGGGCTTGACCGCGATCGGCTGGTGCGCGACGGCGTCGCGCATCCGTGCGGCAAGCGCGTCCGCATCCGGCAGGCTCGCCCGGCGCGCGCGTTGCGCGGCGTCGCTCGGCAGGTAGCGGGCGGGGTTTTCGAAACCGCCGAGCGCGCCGCGGTCGACGAGCGGCTGCAATTGCGCGGCGACTTTTTCCGCGCCTTCGAGTGCGGCCTGTTCGGTCGGCGCGGCAATCACGACGAGATAGCGCACGTCGGGCGCGCCGACATCCGCGCGCAGCCGTGCGTCGAGCGCCTGCGCTGCCGCCGGCACGGGGCTGAGCGCGGCGAGCTCGCGGCTCCACAGGTCGTCGCGATGCAGCGCGAGGGTCGCGCATGCGGCGACCACGAGCACCGCGAGCGGCCAGCGCAGCCGCGGCGCGGCGTCGGCCGCGCGCGCGAGTACGGCGCCGATGCGCGAGACGTCGCGGATCGCGACATGCTCGCCGCGCAGGTGCGGCAGCACGAAGCGCGTGACGAGCGCGGCGGCCGTCAGCCCGACGATCGAATAGAGCCCGAGTTGCACGAGGCCCGGGAATCCGGAAAACAGCATCGACGCGAATCCGCACACCGACGTCAGCACGCCGAGCCGGATCGTCGGCCAGTACGCGGCGACCCACGCGCGCGTCGCGTCGGCCGGGCGCGCGGCGCCGCGCGTGCCGGCCTGCGCCGATTGCACGAACAGGTAGATCGAATAGTCGACGGCTTCGCCGATCAGCGTCGTGCCGAACCCGAGCGTCAGCCCGTGGACCGTGCCGAACGCGACGCCGACCGCCGCGATCCCGGCCGCGACGCCCGTCAGCACCGGCAGCAGGCCGAGCGCGAGCGTGCGCGGCGAACGGTACAGCGTGAGCAGCAACGCGACGATCAGCACGACGCTTGCCGTCGACAGCCGCTCGACGTCGTGCCGGATCGTGTCGCGCGTGTCGACCGAGAACACGCCGGGACCCGTCATGGCGAGCGTGGTTGCCGCTGCATTCGGGATGGCCCGTTTCGCGGCGGCGAACGCGCGACGCACCGTGTCGATCGCGCGTGCCTGCGCATCGGTATCGGAGCCGGCGGCGGCCGTCTGCACGACGAGCACCGCGCGCGTGCCGTCGCGCGACGCCCACACGCCGTCGCGGCTCGCCGGTTCGGCTGCGCGGTCGAGGCCGTCGACGAGCGCGGCGACTTCGCCGGTCGGGTCGCGCGGCAGCATCGCTTTCGCGACGAGGCCGGCCGACGAACTCAGCAGGTCGAGGCTGTCGCCGAGCGCCCGGTGCAGGCCGTCGGCGCTGAAGCGCTGCGGCGTGACGGCCGGGCTCAGCAGATAGCGGTGATCGAAGATGAATTGCCGGTCGCGCGCATCGTTCGCGGCTGCGCCGTTGTGCACGGCCGCGAACTGCGGATCGGCGCGCAGCGTGCCGGCGACGCGCCGCGACAGCGCGGCGCGCGTGCTTGCATCGCCGCCGTCGATCGCGACGAGGATCAGGCGCGACACGATGCCGTCGCGCAACTGGTCGACGAGCACGCGTTGCCCGGCGCTCGGCGCATTCGGCAGGAACGCGGACAGGTCGGCCGTGAAGTGCGCGCGCCCGATCGCGACGCCGCACACGGCGAGCGCGAGCAGCCACACGAGCACCGCGCGCTGCCGCCACATGGGCAGGCGGCGCGCGACGGGGGAGGGGCGCGTGCGATCGTCCATCAGTTCGCGTTCGCCGCAACGGGGTGCAGGCGCATCACCGAACGATCGCCGTCGGCCTGCCGGATCGCGACGCTGCGCAACACGTCGCGCGTGCCGTCGAGCGTGATCGTGCTGACGACCTTCAGCATCCGCGAGTCGAGCGGCGTGAGCGTCAGCGTCCAGTCGTCGCCGCGTCCGGCAAGGGCGACCTTGTACACCTGCTCGAGCGCGAAGCGGTTGCCGGCGAGCGTCGCGCGGATGCTGTCGATGAACGCGCCGAGCTCCGGATAGCGCGCGAGCGCGAGCGTGTACTTGCGGTTGTTGCGCTCGACGGTGAGCATGTCGCCGTCGACGACGAGGTGTTCCGGCTTCGGGCTCAGCGTGTGTTTTTCCAGGTGGTCGGGCGCGACGAACACCAGCTCGCCCGACGATTCGATCGGCTGCGCGGCGATCGACAGGGTCTTCGTCTCGGTGAAGGTCGCGCGGCCCGACTTGTGCTGCGCGAGCGTCGACATCAGCCGGTCGAGGCTCCACGCCGGTCCGGCGTCGGCCGCGTGCGCGGGTGCGGCCAGCGCAATGGCGGCGGCGCCGGTGGCGAGCACGCGGGCGACGCGGGGCAACGAGAACGGGAACGGGCGGCGGCGAACGGCGGTCATGCGTCGGAATCCCTCGTGGCGGGCAGCTCGGCGCCGGTGCGCACCACGTCGCGGCGCGCGGCCGCGGCATCGCCGCCTTGCCAGAAATCGAAATAGTTGAACCAGTTGTACGGCGCCATGCGGCAGTACTTGTCGAGAAGCGCGACGTAGCGCGCGAGTGCCGCGTCGACCGCGGCCGCACGCGCGTCGCGCCGCACGTCGGAGAAATCGGCGAGCGTCTCGAAATGCACGTCGTAGCGGTTGCCGTCGCGATAAAGGCCCGTCATGAAGATCACCGGGCGCTTCAGCATCGCAGCCATGTAAAGCGGGCCGAGCGGGAACGCGGCCGGCGCGCCGAGCAGCGGCAGGCGTCGCAGCGACGCGGCCGCGTCGTCGAGCAGCGTGCGGTCGGCGAGCATGCCGACCATGCAGTTCGCGTCGAGGCGCTCGCGTACCTTCAGCATCGAGTCGACCTGCCCGAGCGGAATCACTTCCGGCTGCGCGGCCGGGTTTACCGCGGCGAGCGTCGCGTTGATCTTGCGCGCGTTCTTCTCGTACATCGTGACGACCACGCGCAGGTCCGGATGCGTGCGGCCGATCGCACGCACGACCTCGAAGCTGCCGAGGTGCGCGCCCATCAGGAATGCGCCGCGCCCGCCCGCGAGCGCGTCGTCGACGAGCGTCTCGCCGTGCAGCCGAATGTCGAACAGGTCGAAGCGCCCGTTCATCAGGTAGACGCGATCGTGGATCGTCGCCGCGAACGTGAACACGTGCCGGTACACGTCGCGCCAGCGCGCGGGGCGGCCGAGCACGCGGCGCAGGTAGTCGCGCGACGCCGCGCACGCGACCGGCGAGAACAGCACGAAATACGTCGCAATCAGGTGCAGCACGATGCGCGCGCGCTGCCGGCCGAAGCGCAGCGATATCCACGTCATCGCGCGCAGCAAGCTCGCGTTGCTGCGCTCCTGGCGCTCGGCCCATGCGGTGCGCTTCATGGCTGTGCGCCGTCCTGCGCGGGCGGCGGTGCGGACAGCACGCCGGTCGCGACCTCGCGCGATCCGGCGCGCACCGTGAAGCGGATCGCGCCGCTGGCAGCAGCGTCGTACGCGAGCGCGAGCGGTTCGCCGGGCGCGACCGGGCTCAGGAATTTCGCGGACCCGAGCCGCCACGCATGCAGCGGACGGTTCAGCGCCGCGCCGATCGTGTGGATCGCGTGATCGAGCAGCACGACGCCCGGCACGACCGGATGGCCGGGAAAGTGGCCGGGCAGCGCGGGATGGTCGGCGGCGATCGTGAACGCGAGCGCGGGCGCGTCGGCCGGGTCGCGCTCGGCCGGCGGCACGGCCGTCGTGCCCGCGGCACGTGCATGTCGCGCAACGAGCGCGGCCAGTACGTCGCGCGGCAGCTTGCCCGTTTCATTGCGCGGCAGCGCATCGACGAACACGAGCGGGCGCGGCATGAACGCGGGATCGATCCGCTCGCGCAGCGCGCGTTGCAGATCGGCGGCCGCGAGCGTCGGCGCGACGACCAGCGCGACGAGGCGCGTGACCGGCTCGAGGGCGGTGTCGCCCTGTGCGGGCGCGGCTTCGTCGGGCATGAAGAACACGCCGTCGACCACTTGGGGAATCGCGTTGAGCTGATGGTTCAGGTACGCGAGCGACGTGCGCTTGCCGGCGATGTTGACGAGATCGGCCTTGCGGCCGTGCAGCAGGAACCGGCCGTCGCCGAGCAGTTCGAGCGCATCGCCCATCGGCACGGGCGCCTCGACGTGTCCGCCCGATACCCAGACCGTCGGCCCGCCGTCGTCGCCGTCCGGTGCGTCGCGGGCGTCGAGCCGGATGTCCGGGAACGGTTCCCACGCCGCGCCTTGCGACGTGCGACGGGTCGCGATCTGGCCGGTCTCGGTGCTGCCGTAGATCTCGACGAGCGGCGCGTCGAGCGCGGCCTCGGCCTCGCACGCGAGCTTCTCCGACAGCGGCGCGGTGGCCGACAGCACCAGCGCCGCGCGCGGCAGCGCATGGCCGGCCGACAGCAGCGCACGCAGGTGGATCGGCGACGTGACGAGCACGCGCGGCTGCGGGATCGCGTCGAGTTCGTCGCGAATGTCGCCCGGGTAGAACGGCTGGCGATTGCTGAATGCGAGGCCGCCGATCAGCGCGAGCAGCACCGTCGATTCGAAGCCGTACATGTGCTGCGCGGGCACCGTGCCGATCAGCGTGGCCGGGCGGCCATCGAGCAGCCCGAGGCGATCGGCCGCCGCATGCACGCAGCCGACCAGGAAGCCCCAGGTCTTGCGGTGCGGCACCGGCGCGCCGGTCGAGCCGGACGTGAACACGTAGGCCATGATCCGCGCCGCGTCGATCTGCGGGACGGCGAATGGCGCGTCGCTCGCGAGTTCGCCGGGCGCGGCATCGGGATACGCGAAGCGCGGCAGGTCGATCGTGCAATCGGGCGCATCGTGCAGGCAGAACGCGTCGGGCGCGAACGACGCGAGCTGGCGGACCATTTCCGGCGTGTGCGTCGACGGCAGCAGGCTGATCTTGCCGGCGACGAGCGCTGCGCACAGGCTGACCGCGAAGCGATAGCGGTCGCGGCACACGTTGAACACATGGCCGCCCGCGGGCAGCGCGGCGGCTACGCGCGCGACGTCGGCGACGAATGCGCGCACGGTGACGGGCGAGCCGTCGCGCCAGGCGATCGTCTGGTCGGGCGAGGCATGGAATACCAGCGGGTGAGTCGGCATAAATCGGTCAAGACGGGAACGAAGGCCGCGCGGCCGTGGGGCCGCGCCGGTCATGAATTCATCGCGAGGCCTGCGACGCGTGGGCGGACGCGCGATACGCGCGCACCGCGTCGATCATGCGCGGCCGCGGCTCGTGCGGCAGCGCGACACGCCGGCACGCATGCTCGGCGGCGAACATCACGACGACGAGCGGCAGCGACAGGTAGTTCGCGAAGGTCGACCACGTGACGATCGACGCGGTCGCGAACAGCAGCGTCGACACGGCGGCGATCGCGACGAAGAACACCGTCCATGCGAGCGTGATCTGTCGCGTGTAGCGCGCGACGGCCGGCGTGACCGTACCGTGGATCGTCGCCGCGAAGCGCGTGCACAGCGGCACGTCGCCGGCCGCGAGCGTGCGGCCGAACAGCAGCGCCATCGCGACGTTGAAGCTCACGTGTTCCAGATACAGGCCCCATTCGAAGTGCCGCGCGAGCGGGGCGCGCGCGGCCCACAGCGCGGCGGCGGCCAGCAGCCATGCCGGCACGAGCCAGACGCGCCGCGGCGAGCGCAACGCCACGCCGAGCGCGAGCAGCAGCGGCGGCACGAGCGCCATCGCGAGGCCGAAGCCGTGCGCGCCGGGCGTTGCGCTCGCGTAATGCGCGCCGGCCTGGTAGGCAGCCACGGCGCCGACCGCCGCGACGCCGCGCACGACGGGCAGCAGCCGGCTCATCGGCGGCCTCCGGGCGCGCGGCGCGTACACCGGCCGGCAGCCGGGTTGGAGCGGCTGACGGGCGGGCGAACCGGAACGGAGCGCAAGGGCGGACGCGGTATCACTGGAGACATCGGATCGTGGACGGAACGCGCGGGCGGGCCGCCGAAACATCATATGAATGGCGGCCGGGACGCGGATCCGGGCCGGTGGTCGGGACGCTCATTTTAGGGCCGCGGCAGCGCGGGTTCGGGGCGGCCGCGAGCGGGTTTTGTAACCGATTGTATGGCACCGGACGAACGATTTTGCGGGGTCGGTCCATTTCCGTCCAAAGCGGCTCAAGCGTCTCGTGCATTCGCGTCCGAAACGGGCCGCTGCGGCGGCTCGCCAGTCTTGTAACCATTCGCGGTATACGGCCCGATACCCTTCGTCTAGAATCCGCGTAACTTTTACAAACGATCCCCAAACGACGCAGGCGGGGAAGCCGGCAGAGGCCGGAGGGACGGAGATTCGCACGCGCCGGGCGTGCACGACGGCTTGCCGTTTCCGGGCGCCTCCCGCTGCCATGGGCCGCCTGCACGCACGCATGATGAACGCACTGGAACAAGAGCTCGCCACGCTGATCATCGGCGAACTGAATCTCGAAGACGTCCCGCTCGACACGGTGACGGCCGATACCCCGCTGTATGGCGAAGGTTTCGGGCTCGATTCCATCGACATCCTGGAAATCGCGCTGCTGATTTCGAAGAAATACGGCTTCGAACTGCGCTCGGACAATCCGGACAACCAGACGATCTTCGCGACGCTCGGTGCGCTGGCTGCCTACGTCGCCGCGCATCGCACGAAGTGACGGCGTCGCGCACGGGCGTCGCGCACGGGCGCGGCGCAACGGTGAAGACGGCATGCGGCGGCGCGCGAAGGACGATGCGCGGCCGCGTCGATCGAGGTGACAACGCGATGAACGGAGCCATTCGATGCGGGCGCTCGTGACGGGCGGCAGCGGCGCACTCGGGCAGGCGATCTGCACGGCGCTCGCGCAAGCCGGCCATGAAGTATGGGTGCATGCGAACCGCCATCTCGCGCAGGCGCAGGCCGTCGCGCAGCAGATCGTCGCGGCCGGCGGCGCCGCGCACGCGATCGCGTTCGACGTGACCGACGCCGATGCGACGCTCGCCGCGCTGCGGCCGTTCATCGACGATGCGCCGGTGCAGATCCTCGTCAACAACGCGGGCATTCACGACGACGCGCCGATGGCCGGCATGTCGCGCCAGCAATGGCACGGCGTGATCGACGTGACGCTCAACGGCTTTTTCAACGTCACGCAGCCGCTGCTGCTGCCGATGATCCGCACGCGGCGCGGACGGATCGTCAACATCGCATCGGTGGCCGGCGTGACCGGCAATCGCGGGCAGGCCAACTACGCGGCCGCGAAGGCGGGGCTGATCGGCGCGACGAAGTCGCTGTCGCTGGAGCTCGCGTCGCGCGGCATCACCGTGAACGCGGTGGCGCCCGGCATCATCGCGTCGCCGATGGCCGAACAGGCGTTTCCCGCCGAACGCATCAAGCAGCTCGTGCCCGCGCAACGCGCGGGCCGGCCCGACGAAGTCGCGGCGATGGTCGCGTATCTGGTGTCCGACGCCGCGGCCTATGTGACGGGGCAGGTGTTGTCCGTCAACGGCGGGCTCGCATGACGAAGCGCGCCGCGTTGGCCTGACGTCACGCAACGCGGTGCAAGGCCGCGGTGTCGGGCGGCCGGCGCCATCTAGTGAGGAAATCGAAGTGTCCGTGCATCCAGTCCACGCCGAACGGCGCCCGTGTTCCCCGTTGCCTGCCGCCGCGCCGTTCGCGCACGGCGACGGCCGCGCGCTGCGGCTCGTCCGGATGAGCCACGCGCGGCTCGTCGCGCTGCTGCACGATGCGCACCGCGGTGGCGGCGGACTCGAGCGCGTGTTTCCCGGCGCACTGGGCGCGGTGTGCATCGGCGCAGCGGGAACGCCGGACGAAGCGCGCGCGCAGACGATGGCGCGGATGCTGACCGATGCCGCGCCCGGCCTGCCGGTCGCGCCGGTGCAGATGGCGCTGCTCGGCGCCGAGGTCGCACCGGGCGATGCCGTCTGCGAACTGTGGCAATGCGATGCGCACGACCTGCGCAGCGAGCGGCGCGGTGCGCTGTGCTATCGCCACAGCGAAGCGGCGGGGCTCGTGTTCGGCAGCCTCGTCGTGCACGAGGCCGATGCAGCATGCGACGCACCGCGCGACGGCGGCACGCCGCTCGAACGCGCGACGTTCGACGCGTACCGCGCGCTGTTCGACCTGCTCGATACGCTCGGCATGCCGTATCCGCTGCGGATCTGGAATACGGTGCCGGCAATCAATGCGGTGCAGTACGGGATCGAGCGCTATCGTCAGTTCAACATCGGCCGTCAGCGTGCGTTCGACGCGTGCCGTCGTGCCTTGACGGGCGGCGTGCCGGCCGCGTGCGCGCTCGGCTCGGTCGTGCCGGTCGCGGGTGACGCGTCGCCGGCCGCGCCGCTCGCGATTTACTTCCTCGCGAGCCGAACGCCGGCCGATTCCGTCGAGAATCCGCGCCAGGTGAGCGCGTATCACTATCCGGCGCAGTACGGCCCGCGTGCGCCGACGTTCGCGCGCGCCGCTGCGTGGGCGGACGGCGAGGCGGCGCCGGTGCTGTTCGTATCGGGCACCGCGAGCATCGTCGGGCACCGCACCGTGCATCGCGGCGACGTCGTCGCGCAGACGCGCGAGACGGTCGCGAACCTCGCGGCGGTGCTCGAGCAGGCCGCGCGGCAGGGGCACGGCCCGTTCTCGCTCGCCGACCTGAGCTATCGCGTCTACGTGCGCGACGCCGGCGATACCGCGACGCTGGCCGCGATCGGGCAAGTGCTGCGCGAGGTGGCCGGTTCTCACGTGCGGCCGCTGTTCGTTCACGCGGACGTGTGCCGCGACGACCTGCTGGTCGAGATCGAAGCCAGCGCCGGCCATGCCGTGGAGTGGCTGTCGTGAAGCGCGAGAACCTCGCGATCCGGCAGCCGGCGCGGCATGCGGCCGGGGTCGACGACGCGTGCCGGCGGTCGTCGGCACGTCATACACTTTTGTCAGGATCCCCGTCTTCGCCATCGGCTGTTCCCATGTCCAAGCTGCACGCGTCGTCCACTCATCTCGTCCTGATTCCGAGCTACAACCCGGGCGCCAAGGTCGACACGACCGTGCGCCATGCGCGCGAGCAGTGGAATCCGGTATGGGTCGTCGTCGACGGCAGCACCGACGGCAGCGCCGAACGGCTGCAGGCGATGGCCGAGCGCGATCCCGGCTTGCGCGTGATCGTGCTGCCGGAGAATCGCGGCAAGGGCGCCGCGGTGCTCGCGGGGCTCGACGCGGCCGCCGCGAGCGGCTTCACGCACGTGCTGACGATGGATTCCGACGGCCAGCATCCGGCCGACCTGATTCCCGCTTTCATGGCGGCATCGCAGGCTGCACTCGACGCGATGGTGCTCGGCGTGCCGAAGTTCGATGCGAGCGCGCCGCAGTTGCGCGTGCAGGGGCGCCGGCTGTCGAACGCGTGGGCCGACCTGGAGACGCTGTGGGCCGGGATCGGCGATTCGCTGTACGGCTTTCGGGTCTATCCGGTCGCGCCGCTGGCGGCGATCATGCGGCGCCAGCCGTGGATGCGCGGCTTCGACTTCGATCCCGAAGCGGCCGTGCGGCTGTGCTGGGCCGGCGTGCGCCCGATCCGCATCGACGCGCCGGTGCGCTATTTCGGCCGCCACGAAGGCGGCGTGTCGCACTTTCACTACGGCCGCGACAACGCGCTGCTCGCGTGGATGCACTTGCGTCTTTTCACCGGCTTCGCGATGCGGCTGCCGATGCTGGTCGCGCGCCGTCTGGCGCGGCGCCGCGACCAGACTGCCTGAGCGAAGGCCCGCCCGTTTTCCTTTCCGTTCGCCGCCCCGGCGTGCGGCGATTGCCGCGCTTTTTGTCGTCAATACGGCGCCGGATCGCCATGCCGTTTCAATCCGCTGCGTAATGAACGTGTCATCCGATGTAAACATCTGGTAATTTTCTGCCGGATTATGCAAAATCGCCGCTCCCAAATACAACTATCGAGGGATTCCGGGATGCAACTCAAGAAAGCGGTGGCGGCGTGTGGCGTGGCGTTTCTGTTGAGCGCATGCGGCGGGGTACAGAACCTTGACGCGAACAGCCTGACGTCGGCGGGGACCAACCTGTTCAAGGCAGCGACGCTGTCGGACAGCGACATCGCGGCGCTGTCGAACGAATCGTGCAAGTCGAGCGACGCCGAATCGAAGATCGCACCGCCGAACAGCGCATACGCGAAGCGTCTGACGAAGGTGATGAAGGGCTTCGGCGACATGACGCTGAACGGCCAGAAGATCAACTACAAGGTCTATCTGACCAAGGACGTCAACGCGTGGGCGATGGGCAACGGCTGCGTGCGCGTGTACAGCGGCCTGATGGACATGATGAACGACGACGAGCTGCGCGGCGTGATCGGCCATGAAATGGGCCACGTCGCACTCGGCCACTCGAAGAAGGCGATGCAGACGGCATACGCGGTGAGCGCGGCGCGCAGCGCGGCCGGCGCGGCGTCGCCGGGCGTGGCGGCGCTGTCGAGCTCGCAGCTCGGCGACATCACCGAGAAGTTCATCAACGCGCAGTTCTCGCAGTCGCAGGAAAGCGCGGCCGACGATTACTCGTTCGACCTGATGAAGCAGAAGGGCATGAGCCAGAAGGGCCTCGTCACCGGCTTCCAGAAGCTCGCGCAGATGGACGGCGGCCAGAGCTCGATGATGAGCTCGCATCCATCGTCGGCGAGCCGTGCGCAGCACATCCAGGATCGCATCGCAAAAGGCAGTTGATCCCGCAACCGATCCCGCGGCAGATTGCGCAACGGATCGCCGGTCGTCGACGCAGGCGACCGGCACGCCAAATGAAAAACCCACGCTCGTCCGGGCGTGGGTTTTTTGTTTTTTCGGCGTGCACGTTGCCGCTTGCGGCACCATCCACGCGCGGTCGAACGACGACGCGTCCGTCGAGGCCGCGACCGACGCGAAGCTGCACGAGGCGATCGCGCTCGCGTCGCCCCAATACGATGTTTCTGCATCTGCACACGAGCGTGGTCGGGATGTTGCGCGAGTACATCTCGATCAACGTGGCCGGGATGACGATGGGGGACGAGCAGGCATCCGAGTTGCTGTTGTTGCAGCACCGGGCCGTGTGCGACGCGATTTGCGCGCACCGACCCGAAGAGGCGCGCACCGCGATGCAGACGCATATCGACTACGTGCGCAGCCATTTCGAGCGCAGCGGCGAGACGGCTTGAGATTGATCGGACCGGCGGGCGCGCCGGCCTGCGCGGCCCGGCCCAATTGACCGGTTCGTCGGGCGCCCACTAGAATCGACCGGAACCGCCTGTCAGCCGCGCGCCGCGGCGATGATGTGCCCATTGATCCGACTGTCGAGGAAGCTTCCGTGCTCACATCCTTGATCCGGCGCGCATCGGCCGCGCCGTCGTGGCGCGCCGCATGCCGCCAGGCCCGCGCGCTGATCGTCTGCGCGCTGCTGCCGCTCGCTGCGTGCGCGACGCATCCGCCCGCCACTTCGCTCGATCGTCCCGTCTCCCACGCGTTGTCGGCCGATACCGCGACGCCGCTGCGCGATGCGCTGGCCGCGCCGGCAGCCGCGCATCCGGCGCAGTCGGGCTTCCGGCTGCTGGCCGACGGCGCCACCGCGTTGCAGATGCGCATCGCGCTCGCGCGTGCGGCGACGAAGACGCTCGACATGCAGTACTACATCGCGACCGAGGATACGACCGGCAAGCTGCTGCTCGCCGCGGCGCTGTACGCGGCCGATCGCGGCGTGCGCGTGCGGATGCTGGTCGACGACCTGAACTTCGACGATATCGACCGCGTGATGGCCGCGCTGAACACGCACCCGAACATCGAGATCCGCGTGTTCAACCCGTTCGGCGCATCGCAGCGCGGCGTGATGGAGCGCACGGCCAACTTCTTCACGCGGATCGACAGCTTCACGCGCCGGATGCACAACAAGGCGATGATCGCCGACAACCAGCTCGCGATCGTCGGCGGCCGCAATCTCGGCGACGAATACTTCAGTGCGAGCCCGACGCTGCAGTTCCGCGATCTCGACGTGCTGGCGGCCGGCCCCGTGACGCACGACATCTCGAAGAGCTTCGACGACTACTGGGCGAGCGCGAGCAGCTATCCGTTGCGTGCCCTCAATCATCAGACGTTCGATCCGAAGGATCTCGACGCGATGCGCGACGAGCTGCGCGACCACTGGCGCAAGAATGCCGATCCGTACAACGCGAAGCCGCTGAACGCGACGCCGCTTGCACGACAGATCGCGCGCGACGAACTCGAACTCGTGTGGGCGCCGGCCGAATTCAAGGTCGATGCGCCGACCAAGGTCGCGCAGCCGACCGGCACGTACGTGAGCCCGCCGATGCAGCGCCTGGCCGAGCTGACGCGCGGCGCGCAGAAGGAATTCCTCGCGTTTTCGCCGTACTTCGTGCCGCACGACGTCGGCGTGAAAATCCTCGGCGACACGGTCGCGCGCGGCGTGCGCGTCGCGATCGTGACGAATTCGCTCGCGGCGACCGACGCGGTCGCGGTGCAGGCCGGCTATGCGCCGTATCGCGTGCCGTTGTTGCAGCGCGGCGTCGAGCTGTACGAATTCAAGTCGCAGCCGGACCAGCAGCCCGCGCGGCTGTTCGGCTCGCGCTCGCGCGCGAGCCTGCATGCGAAGGCGTACGTGATCGACCGGCAGATTCTCGTGATCGGCTCGCTGAACCTCGACCCGCGTTCCGCGCACCTGAACACCGAACTCGCGCTCGTGATCCACAGCCCGGTGCTCGCGCAGCAGGCCGCGGCGATCTTCGCGCGCGTGACGCAGCCGGACGAAAGCTACCGCGTCACGCTCGCGACGCGGGCGGACGGCAGCCCGCCCGCGCTCGAATGGACGGGCACCGAAGGCGGTCGCACCACCACCTATCACGTCGACCCGCATGCCGGGCTGCTGCGCAACATGATGACGGGCATCTTCACGCTGCTGCCGGTCGACGACCAGTTGTAAGGGCGAAAACGGCTCCGGCAAAACCCGCGATACCGGTGTGCGGGGAAAGGTGATATGGTTGTGCACGCAACGATGTGCATATCGTGAAGGGCGCCGCGGAACCCGTCGCATAATGCGGGCCGGAACGACGCCGAACGACGTACCGCCGCACGTGCGCGATACGCACCGCGCGCGGCGCCGGCGGACGATGGACGATGCGCACCGCCACTCGCCCGGGGCCGCGCGCCCCTCGCAACCGGAGTTCCTCATGCAACGTGTACCGAACCAGCCGTTCGCGCGTCCCGCGCGCTTTTCCGAAGCCGAATGGCAGGCGCGTGTGCAGCTCGCGGCCGCCTACCGCATCTTCGACACCCTCGGCTGGACCGAGCTGATCTACAACCATATCTCGCTGCGCGTGCCGGGCGAGGACGGACATTTCCTGATCAACCCGTTCGGGCTCCATTACCGCGAGGTGTGCGCGTCGAATCTCGTGAAGATCGACATCGACGGCAACGTGATCGGCCATGCCGACTGGCCGATCAATCCGGCCGGCTTCACGTTCCACAGCGCGATCCATGCGGCGCTGCCCGATGCGCACTGCGTGATGCACGTGCATACGACGCCCACGATGGCCGTGTGCTGTTCGCGCGACGGGCTGTCGTTCTCGAATTTCTATTCGGCGCAGCTGTACGGGAAGGTCGCGTATCACGACTTCGAAGGCATCACCGTGCATCTCGACGAGGGCCGGCGTATCGTCGAGAGCGCGGGCGGGCGGCCCGTGCTGCTGCTGCGCAACCACGGGCCCGTGACGATCGGCGCAACCCTCGCGCAGACGTTCTCGCTGATGTGGCTGCTCAATCGCGCGTGCGAGGTGCAGATCGCGACGCATGCGATCGGCGATGCGCTGCCGATTGCGCCGTCCGTGCTCGAAGGGTGCGTGCGCGATTCACTGAATTTCGATCCGAAGCATGGCGCGGGACAGGACGCGTTCGACGCGCTGCAGCGTCTCGTCGACCGGATCGATCCGGGCTATCGCGCGTGACGCGGGCGGCGCGCCCGACGCGTGCGCCCGGCTAGAACCGGTAGCCGAGGCCGGCCTGGATCACGTCGGTGTCGCGATCGTAGCGCGTGACCACGCGGTTCCACGTGATGCGCGTGAGCCAGCGCTCGGAAATCCGGTAACTGGCCGAGATCGACACGATGCCGGAGAGCCGGCCGTCGCCCGGGCCGGGCTGGCCTTCGCGGTTGCGCTGGTTGACGGTGAAATACGCGCCGGCGCCCGCCGACAGCGTGGCCTTGTCGTTCAGGAACGCGCGCGTGAGCCACAGCTCGGACGCGATCCCGTTGCGGCGGACCGCCTGCTTCGCGCCTTCGTACATCCACGTCGCGGTCCAGTCGATCGAACGCGTGAGGCCGCGCCGGTATTCGACGCTGCCGCCGAGTGTCGAAGGCGACGAGCGGCTGTTGAGAATCGTCTCGCCGAGCATCGCGGTGACTTCGTTGTTCGTAACCTTGCGCGTGCGCGGCAGCGCGGCGTCGCGCGGGCCCGGCGTGTCGGGCGCGTCGAGCTGGTAGCCGACGCCGAACATCACCGACGTCGTGTCGGGCCCGCTGAACACCTGTGCGCGGTTGACCTGAAGCTGCGCAATCCAGCGGTGCGACGTGTAGTACGCGGCACGCACGCTCATCAGCACGCCCCAGCCATGGGTATTCGAGTAACCGCGGCCTTCGGCGGCCGGAACCGTGTCGAAGTAGCGATACGGGCCCGCGCCGGCCGACAGCACCAGGCGGCGATTCTCCAGCGGCATGCGGCCCCAGAATTGCACCGCCTGGCCATCGCGATGGTGATTCGGAATGTGCCCTTCGTTGTACCACGTGAAGCCGAGCGCGGTGTGCGGGCTCAAGCCTTCCTGGTAATCGAACGCCCACGTATACGTGCGTTGGCCGCCGCCCCACAGTTGGCCGGCGAACAGCGAGAATTCCTGCGCGTCGACGGGCGCGCCGTAGAGGGCGGCGGCGGAGCAGAGACCCGCCAGCAGCGGGCGGACACGGACGGGGCGGGGCGGGCAGGGCATCGGGAGACGGGCCGGCACGGTTCACTTCCAGTCACGACAACATGCGGCATTTTCCTGCGCGGGAAAACACGTGTCGACCCGGGTTCGCGCAATAACGTATTACACGTATCGTGACAACCTGCTGGGTACGCGATCCGGTTTCGGCAACTGTCCGCACGCGCACTTATCGCGACTCGCGTGGGACGAAAAACGATTCGTCCTGCTTGGTATTCTGGAAAGGGCGCATGCGTGCGCGGCGCGCCGCTTGCCGCAGGACACACGAAAAAAACGCGGCCGGGCGGCCGCGTGAATACTCGCAGACTCCTTCGGACGAAGGAAACAAGCAACTGTGAAACGAAGTGTAGCGAAAGGCCGTGCGCGGATTCAGCGGGCATGCTGCAAAGGTGTCTTCCAGGTTTCGGCAGGCTGCCCGGATCGACCGCAATCGACTACCATCCAGTGACGCGCCGCCGCCGGGGCGGCGTACCACGTCGTACAAGGAGAATCCATGCTCAAGCTGCGTTTGCTCCAGGTCGCGTTGTTCGCGGGCGTGCTGGCCGCCGGCGGCGCCGCCGCCGAAACGGTGCGCCTGTCCGCCAGTCTGCAGCCATCGAGCGAAGTGCCGCCGACGGCGACCAAGGGGTCGGGCGCCGTCGCCGCCACCTACGACACGGCCACGCACATGCTGCAGTGGACGGTCACTTACGAACACCTCACGGGGCCGGCCACCGCCGCGCATTTTCACGGGCCCGCGCCGGTCGGCCAGAACGCCGGCGTGCAGGTGCCGGTTCCGAAGGACGAGCTGGCGAGCCCGATCAAGGGTTCGAAGGAACTCACCGATGCGCAGGTCACCGACCTGATGGGCGGCAAGTGGTATTTCAATATTCATACGAAGGAGCACCCGTCCGGCGAGATCCGCGGCCAGGTGATGCCGGCGAACTGAGCGCCGACGTTTGATATAGAGGCACTTGTCGAGCGACGCGGGAACGTTCGCACGTACCATCGTCACATTGCGATGACGGAGTGCGTCCGATGAGTTGGCAAAGCAAGTTCGCCTGCTGGCTGCTGCGCTGGCAGTTTCGTCCGGAAACCACGCGCGAGGTGCTCGACCCCGCGCGTGCCCGGCGCTTTACCGACCTGCGGATGATCGTGCCGCGCCGCGCGCCGTCGGGCTACCGGCTGCGCCAGTGCTACGGCGCCGGCGACGCGCCGCTGCGCGGCGAATGGCTCGAACGCACCGACGCGGGCGCGGCGCGCGAGCCCGGCCGCATGCTGCTGTATTTCCACGGCGGCGGTTACTACTTCTGTTCGACGAAAACCCACCGGCCGTTGGTGTTCGGCCTGACGAAGCGCGCGGGCGTGCGTTCGTTCTCGCTCGACTACCGGCTCGCGCCCGAAAACCGCTTCCCGGCCGCGCTCGACGATGCGCTCGCCGCATACCGGCAACTGCTGGCGCTCGGCACGCCGCCCGAGTCGATCGTATTCGGCGGCGATTCGGCGGGCGGCGGCCTCGCGCTCGCGACGCTCGTCGCGCTGCGCGATCGCGGCGAGCCGCTGCCGGCCGGCGCGATCCTGTTCTCGCCGTGGACCGACCTGGCCGGTACCGGCGGCACGATGCGCGGCAACGACGGCCTCGACCCGATGTTCGCGGCCGCAGCGCTGCCGAAGGCCGCGAAGCTGTATCTCGGCGACGAGTCGGCAACCCATCCGTACGCATCGCCGCTCTATGCGGATTTGGCGGGCCTGCCGCCGCTGTACATCCAGGTCGGCAGCACCGAGGTGCTGCTCGACGATTCGCGGCGCGTCGCCGAGAAGGCGAAGGCGGCCGGCGTGGCGGTGGAGATCGAGGTGTGGCCCGACATGCCGCACGTGTGGCAGCTGTACGCGCCGATGGTGCCGGAAGCGCGCGACGCGCTCGACCGCGCGGCCGCGTTCCTGCGCCGCGTCGCGGTCGAGCGCGCGGTTCAGCGCGTCGGCGAGGCGTCGATCGCCTGATAGGCGGCCTTGACCGCCACCGAGCCGTACTTGCGTTCGAGCCGGCGCACGGTGAAATGGCCGTGCGCCATCTGCTGGAAGTGGTCGATGAACAGCGTGTTGACGGTCGCGCCGAGCACGGCGCCGATCGCCGGGATCGACTTCGCGGCCATCTGCTCGGTCACCTGCACCGAGAAGCGCGACGCCACCGTCTGCACGAGCTTGAACACGGCCGCCGAGCTGTGCGCGGCGATGCCTTTCGCCGTGATGTCCGACGACGCCTTCGAGATCGCCTGCGCGAGCGCGCCGCGCAGCACGAAATAGCCGAGATCGGCGTCCTCCTCCTGCTTGTCCGGGTTGCCGCCCATGCCGAGCACGGCCAGGCATTGCAACTGCGTATCGACCGACGTCAGGTTCTCGCCTTCGCTACGCGCGATGTCGCACACGGAGCGGAAGATCAGCGTGGTCGTCACCGGCAACTCGACCGGCAGCGCGAGAAAGCCGAACGCGCCGCCCGCCGCGCCGGTCGTCGCGACCGCGAGCTTGTGCAGCAGGTTGCTGGGCTTCTCGGGCTCGGCGTCCGGCGACGGCGGCTTGCCGAGCGTGCGCAGCGCGATGTTCAGGCACTTGCGCAGCGCAAGCTGCGTCGCATCGTTGATCTTGCCGGTCGCGAAATCCGGCAGCCGCGCGATCATTTTCTCGACCGGCGCGCCGAGCACGCCCGTCAGCTTCATCGTCAGCGACGGGCTTTCCAGCACCTGTTTCGCGCGCCGCAGCGCGTCCCGATCCTCCGGCGACAGCGTCGCGGCGGGGGTGATTGAAATCGGTTCCATCTTTCTCCTTGGCGTGAACGAGGCCCTGAACCATCGCCGGCCTAGATTACTCCGGCATGCTACAATTTTGAGATAATTTGACTCGGCAAAAGTTGCATCGACAAAAAATGGCCGTCCATACTGCCGCCCACCATTCGAGCGGGCAAGTCCTGCCGTTCCGCGAATCGCTGCTGGCGATGATCGGGATCTCGTTCGTCACCATGCTGGTCGCGCTGGACCAGACGGTCGTCGGCACCGCGCTGCCGACCATCGTCGCCGAACTTCGCGGCTTCGACCTGTACGCGTGGGTCGCGACCTCGTACCTGCTCAGTTCCGTAATCACGGTGCC
This sequence comes from Burkholderia sp. MSMB1072, assembly GCF_001524725.1. NCBI lineage: Bacteria > Pseudomonadati > Pseudomonadota > Betaproteobacteria > Burkholderiales > Burkholderiaceae > Burkholderia > Burkholderia sp. MSMB1072. The sequence goes on along the minus strand of NZ_LOYC01000002.1, from coordinate 10,647 downwards.
GATCTTCGGCCGGCTCGGCGACTATTACGGCCGCAAGCCGTTCGTGATCGCGTCGATCGTCGTGTTCACCGGTGCGTCGGTGCTCTGCGGGATGGCCAACGACATGCTGTACCTCGTGCTCGCGCGCGGGCTGCAGGGCATCGGCGGCGGGATGCTGGTCGGCACCGCGTTCGCATGCATTCCCGACCTGTTCCCCGATTCCGTCGTGCGGCTGCGCTGGCAGGTGCTGATGAGCTCCGCGTTCGGCATCGCGAACGCGGTCGGCCCGTCTCTCGGCGGATTTCTGACCCAGTCGTTCGGCTGGCGCTCCGTGTTCTACGTGAACTTGCCGATCGGCATCCTGTCGCTGATCTTCGTGTGGCGCTACCTGCCGCACCTGCGCCACGTCGAGCACGATCGCAAGATGCGGCTCGACTGGCCGGGCGCGCTGCTGATCGCGCTGTCGCTCGGCGCGCTGCAACTGTTCGTCGAATGGCTGCCGAAGTACGGCGTCGCGAGCTGGGCGTCGCTGCTGCTCGTCGTCGCGGTCGCGGCCGGCGTCGGCCTGTGGCACTGGGAGAAGCGCTGCGCGCAGCCGATCCTGCCGTTCGACATGTTCGGCAATCGCGCGCTGTCGGCGCTGTTCGTGCTCGCGATCCTCGCCGGTTTCTCGATGTTCTCGCTGCTGTTCTACGCGCCGCTGCTGTTCCAGGGCGGCTTCGGGATGTCGCCGAAGGAGGCCGGGCTCGTGATCACGCCGCTCGTCGTGTTCATCACGATCGGCAGCATCATGAACGGCCGCGTCGTCACGCGCATCCGCCATCCGAACACGATGCTGCACGTCGGCTTCGTGCTGTTCGCGCTCGCGTGCGCGGGCGTCGTCGTGGCGACCCACACGACGCCGGCCTGGATGCTGATGGCGCTGATGGTCGCGGGCGGCATCGGGCTCGGCTTCGTGCTGCCGAACCTCACCGTGTTCGCGCAGCAGACGGCCGGCCGCGAGCACCTCGGCATCGCGACGGCGTTGCTGCAGTCGCTGCGGATGGTCGGCGGGATGCTCGGCACCGCGCTCACGGGCACGCTCGTCAACCAGATGTATTCGAGCGGCGTGCGCAGCGCGCTGTCGGCCGACCACGCGATGCAGTGGCACGCGCGGCTCGCCGATCCGCAGATCCTGATCGATCGCGCGGCGCAGGGCGGTCTCGTCGCGGAGTTGACGCGTGCCGGGCATAATGGCGCGCTGCTGCTGGAAGCGGCCCGCGAATCGCTGGTCGGCGCGATTCACCTGGGTGTCGCGATGGCGGCCGTCGTCGCCGTGGTGTCGGTATGGCAGTGCCGCCGCGTGCCGCCGATCGCGCTGCGGCGCAAGATCGAACCGCACGTCGCGGCCGATTGACCGATCGGGCGATCGAGCGATTCGACGACTCAACGATTCACCGGAACGAAATCAGCGCATGGAAGAACAGGACCGCGTCGCGATCTTGCAGCAATTCGGACGCACGTATCGCGCGTTCATGACCGCGTTCGAAGCGCACGTCGGGCAACCGATGCCGCGCTGGCGCATCATGGTCGCGCTGCACACGATGGACGGGCATTCGTCGCAGAAGAAGCTCGTCGAAGTGCTGCGCATCGATCCGGGCGCGCTCACGCGCCAGCTGAAGTCGCTCGACGCGCTCGGCTGGATCAAGCGCGAATCGGACGCGCGCGACAACCGCGTGACCAACGTCACGCTGACGGACGCAGGCCGCGCGGCGTTCGATGCCTGCCTGCCGCGCCGCAAGGCGTTTCTCGAACAGACGATGGCGCAACTGCCGGACGACGTGCTCAATGCGCTGTCGGGTGCGCTCGCGATGCTGGAATCGCGGATCGCGGACGTCGGGTCGACGCCGGTCGCGCGTTGACGTGCGGCGCCGGGCGGCACGTCAGTGCCGCCGGCCGCCGCTTCGTTTCCTTCCGATCGAGTGTGGGTTTACAGTTCGATGCGCGTGCCGAGCAGCGCGAGGAACTGCGCAAGCCACGCCGGATGCGCGGGCCACGCGGGCGCGGTGACGAACGGCGCGTCGGTCACGGCCGCGTCGACCGGGATGTCCGCGTATTCGCCGCCCGCGAGCTTCACCTCCGGCGCGCAGGCCGGGTACGCCGAAATGCGCTTGCCGCGGATCACGTCGGCGGCCGCGAGCAGTTGCGCCGCGTGGCAGATCGCCGCGATCGGCTTGCCGGCTTCGGCGAACTCGCGCACGAGCGAGATCACCTTCGGATCGAGTCGCAGATACTCCGGCGCACGGCCGCCCGCGATCGCGAGCGCGTCGTAGCGCGCCGCATCGACGTCGTCGAACGCCGCATTCAGCGTGAACTGATGGCCGGGCTTCTCGGTGTAGGTCTGGTCACCCTCGAAATCGTGGATCGCGGTCTTGATCTTGTCGCCCGCGCGCTTGCCCGGGCAGACTGCGTCGACGTGGTGGCCGACGGCCTGCAGCGCCTGGAACGGCACCATCGTTTCGTAGTCTTCGGCGAAATCGCCGGTCAGGAACAGGATCTTCTTCGCGGCCATGGCTTTCTCCAGTGAAGCAGCGTTGAAGGCCCGGCCGTGCCGTGCATGACGGCGACGACGGGCCCCGAGGACGAAAGCGCAGTGTACTCCGGCAGATTGAAGCGCGCGTGACGGCCGCCCCGCACGAGCGGCAGGGCGGCGCCGCGCGCGGCGTGCATCAGAAGAAGGTTTCGACGACTTCCGTCACGCGGAATTGCGGATCGAGCACGAGCACCTGGCGCCATTTGTCGAACGTCAGGCACGGATGCGAGATGTCGAACGCGACCATGTCGCCGACCTTCACGTCCGCGCCCGGCGGAATCTGCAGGTACGCGTGCTGATCCATCATCCCGGTGACGGCCCAGCCTTCGGCGGCGGCGACGTCGCGCGGCGCGGTGTCGCGGCCCGGACGGAAGTGGCGCGCCGGCTCGGGCAGGCCTGCGTCGAACGCCGCATCGCGCTTGCCGAGCGCGACGATCGCGCGATCCTGCTCCGGCACCGACTGCACGTACGCCCACAGCTGCAGCGCCGGCAGCAGCCCTTCGCCCATCGAGCGGGCGATCGGATTGCGCGCGAACACGTCGGTCTGTGCCTTCTTGTAGATGCCGACATCGTGCGTCAGATAGCAGCCCGGCCGCAGCACGACTTCCGCGAAGCCCGCGTCGGACGCCTTCTTGAATTCTTCCGCGACCACGTCGTACCACGCCGAACCGGCGCCGGACAGGATCGCCGGCGTGCGCGCGAAGCGGCCGGCTTCGGCCAGCTCGCGCGTGAGCGCGACTGCCTGCTGCAGGAACGCGCGGATCTCGCCTTCCTCTTTCAGCACGCCTTCATAGAGTTCGATGCCGGCCAGCTTCAGCGTGTCCGGATAGCGCGCGATCGCGGCCAGCACGGCCTCGCGTTGCGCGGCGTCGCGTACGCCCGCGCGGCCGCCCGGCACGCCGAGCTCGATCAGCACGTTCAGCGATTTCTTCGCGTCGCCGAAGAAGCGGCCGAGCTGATCGACGCTGTCCGCGGAATCGACGAGACAGAAGAATTCGAAATCGGGATCGGACAGCAGCCCCGCGATGATCGTCATGTTCTGGCGGCCGACCAGCTGGTTCGCGAGCAGCACGCGCCGCACGCCGCCGTGATACGCGGCCTGCGTCTGGTGCGCGGTCGCGAGCGTGATGCCCCACGCGCCGGCGTCGAGCTGGCGGCGGAACAGTTGCGGCGCCATCGTCGTCTTGCCGTGCGGCGCGAACTTGACGCCGTATTTCTGTACGAACGCCTGCATCCAGTTCAGGTTGTGCTCGACGCGATCCGCGTAAAGCACGGCGGCCGGCAGGCTGACGTCTTCCGCGAGCAGGTTCCATTCGAGCCGGCCCGCGTCGCCGAGCGGCACGCTCGCGCTCGGCAGATTGCCCAGGCCCTTGCCGAACGGATCGATCGTCGCTTCCTGATAGTTTGTAACTTTCATGTCATCCCGCTCCATCATCACTATGCATTGCACTGAAGTTGACATGCAGATGGTACAGAAAGTAGCATCGGCGCGGTGATGTTATTTAATAACATCCGGCTTCGCACCCTTTTCCGCCGATGAATACGCCTGCTTCCCCGTCCGCTTCGCCCGCGGCCGAGCCCCATCCGGCTCAGGCTGCCCCGCCGGTCCTCGACATCGTCGCGCGGATCGCCGAATGCGCGCCCGAGTTGCGCGAAGCCGAGCGCAAGGTCGCCGCGTTCATCCTCGCCGATCTGGCGCGCGCCGCGCATGCGAGTATCGGCGCGCTCGCACGCGACGCGGAGGTCAGCGTCGCGACGGTCACGCGTTTCGCGAAGGCCGTCGGCTGCCGCGACGTGCGCGAGCTGAAGGTGCTCGTCGCGCAGGCGGCGGCCGTCGGCCAGCGCTTTCTGGTGCCGTCCGACGACGCGCTGGCCGACGACACGAGCCCCGCGTCGATGGTCTACGACGAGATTCGCGTGGCGCTCGCGCACAACCACCAGCTGCTGCGCAACACGTCGTTCGACGCGGCGGCCGACTTGCTCGCCGGCGCGAAAATGACCTACGTGTACGGGCAGGGCGGCGGCTCGACCGCCCTTGCCGACGAGCTGCGCTTCCGGCTCGTGCGGTTCGGCCGGCCGGTCGCGAGCTACCAGGACAGCCTGCTGCAGCGGATGGTGGCCGCGACGCTGGCGGGCGACACCGTCGTCGTCGCGTTGTCGGTGAGCGGGCGCGTGCCCGAGCTGCTCGAGAGCTGCCGGCTCGCGAAGCGCTACGGCGCGAAGCTGATCGCGATCACCGCGCCGGCGTCGCCGCTCGCGACGCTCGCCGACCATCTGATTCCCGTCGTCGCATTCGAAACCGATTTCATTTACAAGCCTTCGACATCGCGCTACGCGATGATGATGGCGATCGACGTGCTCGTCACCGGCGTCGCATTGCGGCTCGGCGATGCGGGCCGAGAATCGCTGCGCCGCATCAAGCACGCGCTCGATGCGCACCGCGGCGGCGGAGACCGTCAACCGGTAGGAGACTGACCATGCATTCGCATCCCGAAGCGGCCGATACGCTGATCGTCGGCGCGCAACTGTACGACGGCACCGGCGCACCGCCCGTCACGCGTGACGTCGCGATCCGCAACGGCCTGATCGCGGCGATCGGCAACCTGTCGAACTGGCTCGCCGAGACCGTCGTCGACGCGAACGGCCGTGCGCTGGCACCGGGTTTCGTCGACGTGCACACGCACGACGACACGCACGTGATCCGCGCGCCGGAGATGATCCCGAAGATCTCGCAGGGCGTGACGACCGTGATCGTCGGCAACTGCGGGATCAGCGCCGCGCCGGTGACGCTCGCGGGCGATCCGCCCGACCCGATGAACCTGCTCGGCGAGCGCGGCGCGTTCCGGTACCCGAGCTTCGCCGCTTACGTCGCGGCCGTGAACGATGCGCGCCCGGCCGTAAACGTCGCGGCGCTCGTCGGCCATACGGCGCTGCGCAACAACCAGATGGACCGCCTCGACCGTGCGGCGACCGATGGCGAGATCGCCGGCATGCGCGCGCAGCTCGAGGAGGCGCTCGCGAACGGCGCGCTCGGCCTGTCGTCGGGTCTCGCATACGGCTCCGCGTTCGCCGCGCCGACCGAGGAAGTGATGGCGCTCGCCGAGCCGCTCGCCAAGGCCGGCGCGCTGTACACGACGCACATGCGCACCGAATTCGACGCGATCCTCGATGCGATGGACGAGGCCTATCGCGTCGGCCGCCACGCGCAGGTGCCGGTCGTGATCTCGCACCTGAAGTGCGCGGGTCCGTCGAACTGGGGGCGCAGCACCGAGGTGCTCGCGTCGCTCGACGGTGCGCGCCGCTACCAGCCGGTCGGCTGCGACTGCTATCCGTACAGCCGCAGTTCGTCGACGCTCGACCTGAAGCAGGTGACGGGCGACATCGACATCACGATCACGTGGTCGGAGCCGCACCCGGAAGTCGCGGGCAAGCTGCTGAAGGCGATCGCGGCCGACTGGGGCGTGACCGAGCAGGAGGCCGCGCAGCGCATTCGCCCGGCGGGCGCCGTGTACCACAACATGTCCGAGGACGACGTGCGCCGGATCCTGTCGCATCCGGCGACGATGGTCGGCTCCGACGGGCTGCCGAACGATCCGCTGCCGCATCCGCGGTTGTGGGGCGCGTTCCCGCGCGTGCTCGGCCACTACGTGCGCGACACGAACCTGCTGCCGCTCGAGGAGGCGATCCGCAAGATGACGTCGCTGTCCGCGCGCCGCTTCGGGCTTGCGCGCCGCGGCGAGGTGCACGTCGGCTACCACGCCGATCTCGTGCTGTTCGATCCGGCGCGCGTGATCGACGCCGCGACGTTCGACAAGCCGCAACAGCCCGCGCACGGGATCGACGCCGTGTGGGTGAACGGCGTGCTGACTTATGAAAACGGCCAGCCGACCGGCGAGCGCGCGGGCGGTTTCGTCGCGCGCGGCGAGCGCGTGCCGGCCAGTGCCGATGCGGCGTTCTGAACGCTCGCATTCCGATCTTCCATGCGCGCCGCAGCAGCCGGCGCGCGCATCCGCAACCGAGCGTTGCATGGGACCGGAGTAGGCGCCGAAGCGCCAACTCGGGTCGACAAACGAGGAGTGAAACGATGAAGCGATATGGCGTAGGCGAAGCGAAGGGGACTGGCGGCCAGGTGATGCCGTTCGCGCGGGCGGTGGAGGCAGATGGCTGGCTGTACGTGTCGGGCCAGACGCCGATGGTGAACGGCGAGGTCGTCGAAGGCGGGATCGTCACGCAGTCGAAGCAGGCGATCGAGAACGTGATCGCGATCCTGAAGGAAGCCGGCTACGGCCTCGAGCACGTCGTGCGCTGCGGCGTGTGGCTCGACGACGCGCGCGATTTCGCGTCGTTCAACAAGGTGTTCATCTCGTATTTCGGCGAGAACCCGCCGGCACGCGCGTGCGTGCAGTCGAGCATGGTCATCGACTGCAAGGTCGAGGTCGATTGCATCGCTTACAAGGCGCCGGCGAAGTAACGCGGCGAGGGCGGTTCGTTGTGCAACGGGGCCGGCGCATGGATGTGCGCCGGCCTCGTTGCGTTGAGGCGCTTTCGATCGATTTCTGATTTATCGCCTTTCCTGCGCAAAGGACAACGCAAATCCACGCCTCGCATCGGCTAATCGCGAATCTTGTCGGAAGATTGCCGCAGCCTTGCGTGTGGCCGATGCGAGTCGGCATTGGCGGGCCGCGAAATGCCCGCCAGCGTCACTTCATTTACTGCCTCGCCGTCCGCGCGTTGTCCGGCATCGGCTGGTTGTAGTTCGTGCGGAACGGGTTGATGTCGAGCCCGCCGCGGCGCGTATAGCGCGCATACACCGCGAGCTTCACCGGTTTGCACGCATGCAGGATGTCGAGGAAGATCCGCTCGACGCATTGCTCGTGAAAGCCCGTGTGATTGCGAAACGAGATGATGTAGCGCAGCAGTCCCGCGTGGTCGATCTGCGGCCCGACGTAATGGATCTGCACGCTGCCCCAGTCGGGCTGGCCCGTGACCGGGCAGTTCGAGCGCAGCAGGTCGGACACGAGCGTCTCCTCGACGGGCGCTTCGTCCTCGGCGGCCGACAGCAGCGACGGATCCGGTTCGTACACGTCGGTGTCGAGATCGAGCCGGTCGAGCGACAGCCCGTCGAGCTCGTCCATCTCCAGCTTGCGGAAATCGTGCGCCGGCACCAGTTGCACCGATACGCTCGCGCCGCATGCTGCCGACACGTCGCGCTTCAGTACGTCGCGCACCGCGTCGATCGAGTCGAACTTCGACTGCGCGAACGAACCGAGATACAGCTTGAACGACTTCGATTCGACGATGTTCGGCGATTCGGCGGGCACGTAGAACGTCGCGATCGCGACTTGCGGCTTGCCGCGCGCGTTGAGCCACGACAGTTCGTACGCGTTCCAGATGTCGGTGCCGAAGAACGGCAGCGCCGACGTGATACCGAGCTGCTCGCGCGCGCCGGCGCGCGGGATCGGAAACAGCAGCGACGCGTCGTACTGCGTCGCGTAGACGGTGGCCTTGCCGAGCGGGGAATGTTCGGGATTCATCGTGTGACGCCTTTACGACAGGAAGAGGCGGTACGCCGGGTTGGCGCTCTCTTCGACATACGGATAGCCGAGCGCCGCGAGGAAGCGTTCGAACTCGGCGCGATCGGCCTGCGGCACCTGCAGCCCGACGAGGATCGAGCTGTAGTCCGCGCCCTGATTGCGGTAGTGGAACAGGCTGATGTTCCAGTCCGGCGCCATCGACGACAGGAACTTCATCAGCGCGCCCGGCCGCTCGGGGAATTCGAAGCGGAACAGGCGTTCGTCGAGCGCGAGCGGCGAGCGGCCGCCGACCATGTAGCGGATGTGTTCCTTCGACAGCTCGTCGTGCGTCAGGTCGACGCTCTTGAAGCCGTGCGATTCGAAGTTCGCGGCGATCTCCGCCGATTCGTCGCGACGGCGGATCTGCACGCCGACGAAGATGTGCGCGGATTGCGCATCGGCGATCCGGTAGTTGAACTCGGTGACGTTGCGATCGCCGACCAGCGAGCAGAAGCGCTTGAAGCTGCCGCGTTCCTCGGGGATCGTGACCGCGAACACGGCTTCGCGTGCCTCGCCCACTTCCGCGCGCTCGGCGACGAAGCGCATCCGGTCGAAGTTCATGTTCGCGCCGGACGTGACCGCGACGAGCGTCCGGTTCTCGATGCCTTCGCGTTCCGCGTACAGCTTCGCGCCCGCGACCGCGAGCGCGCCGGACGGCTCGAGCACGCTGCGCGTGTCCTGGAACACGTCCTTGATCGCCGCGCACAGCGCGTCGGTGTTGACCGTCACGACGCCGTCGAGGAACTCGCGGCACAGCCGGAAAGTTTCCTCGCCGACGAGCTTCACCGCGGTGCCGTCCGCGAACAGGCCGACTTCGCTCAGCTCGATGCGCTCGCCCGCGTCGAGCGACTGCGCCATCGCGCACGAATCCTCGGCCTGCACGCCGATCACCTTGATCTCCGGGCGCACCGCCTTCACGTACGCGGCGACGCCGGAGGCGAGCCCGCCGCCGCCGATCGGCACGAAGATCGCGTGGATCGGGCCCTGGTGCTGGCGCAGGATCTCCATCGCGATCGTGCCCTGGCCTGCGATCACGTACGGATCGTCGAACGGGTGGACGAACGTGAGGTCGCGCTCCTGCTGGACCTTGATCGCGTGCGCGTACGCATCGCTGTACGATTCGCCCGCCTGGATCACCTCGACGCTCGGGCCGCCGTGCGCGCGCACCGCGTCGACCTTCACCTGCGGCGTCGTGACGGGCACGACGATCACGGCCTTGACACCCATCCGCGCCGCCGAGAACGCGACGCCCTGCGCGTGGTTGCCGGCCGACGCGGTAATCACGCCGCGCGCGAGCGCGTCCGCCGGAATGTGCGCCATCTTGTTGTACGCGCCGCGCAGCTTGAACGAGAACACCGGCTGGTTGTCCTCGCGCTTCAGGTAAACGGCGTTGCGCAGCCGGGCCGACAGGTTGCGGGCCGGTTCGAGTTCCGTCTCGAGCGCGACGTCGTAGACGCGCGCGGTGAGGATTTTCTTCAGGTAATCGTGGGATGCCATGGGCGCTCGCGTGCAGTGCGGATGCAGACGGTAAAGGGTCAATGATAGCGCCAAGGGTCCGCCCGCACGCAAGCGGCATGCCGGGCGGGCGGCCGTCGGCGGTCGTGCGCGCGTGCGGGCAACGCATTCGCGCCGTCGGGCGCCCGCTTTTTACCGGTTTAACCGCACGGTTACCGACCGGACGGACGGCGAATGATCGCATGAAACCGCGCGCAACCACGCCCGGCGCGGCGCGCGGCGATAGCCCCACGACCTGTCCGGCGTGTCACGGGCGGCCCGATCATGGGTTAGAATTCCGTTTTGAATCAAGGATTCGGAAGATGCAGAGGCACCCTCGGATCGCACCGTTGAAGCCGACGCCGCGCGCAGCCAGCCCCGCGGCCGAACGGCATGCGCGCCGCGCGCGATCGTGCTGATGATTCCGAGTGCCGCCAGGCCCTGTCGCCGGCCAGGAGGGGCGAGTCGCCCGCTCCGGCCCCATGAAGGACAGCCACGCGCCTGGTAACCAGAACAGATTTCCCCAAGATTGCGCCCACGCGCTTGCCGACGCCCGTGCACGGGGTATCGGCCCTCCGAGTCGTCCGAACATGAACGCACCACAAGTTTTCGATCCGCATGGCGCGGCCGCCGCCGTCGCCGCCGACCCCGCGCCCCGCTTGCGCGAGATTCCCTACAACTACACGTCCTTCTCGGATCGCGAGATCGTGATCCGCCTGCTCGGCGAGGAGGCGTGGTCGGTGCTCGACGAGCTGCGTGCCGAGCGCCGCACGGGCCGCTCGGCACGGATGCTGTATGAAGTGCTCGGCGACATCTGGGTCGTGCGTCGCAACCCGTACCTGCAGGACGACCTGCTCGACAACCCGAAGCGCCGCGCGTTGCTGATCGAGGCGCTGAACCACCGCCTGACCGAGATCGGCAAGCGCCGCAGTGCGGATCTCACCGAGCATCGCGACGACGCCGGCCGCGAACGCGCATCGCGCGTCGAGATGCTGGAGACGGCCGCGCAGCGCGCGGTCGACGAGTTCG
>NZ_LOYC01000001.1:0-46031 GCF_001524725.1 Burkholderia sp. MSMB1072 | reverse complement strand
GCGCTTCACTTCATTTGCCGTGATCAGCTTATGGCGGGACTTCCACCCGCAGGAATGCGCCCATGCTGGGCGCACACAAAAAAAGCCCCGCGATTGCGGGGCTTCTTCGTTGCGGCGACCGGTACGGCGGCGAACCGCCGCACACGATCAGGTACCGCCGCTCGGCGTGTTGGCCGCCGTCAGGCGCTCGCCGCCGCCGGCATCGAGCCAGTTGCGCAGGCGCGACGCGTCGGCGAAGCGCGAATACTTGCCGAACGAATCGAGCAGCACCATCACCATCGGCCGGCCGTGGATCGTCGCCTGCATCACGAGGCATTCGCCCGCTTCGTTGATGAAGCCCGTCTTCTGCAGGCCGATATCCCACGAACCGTTGCCGCGGATCAGCGCGTTGGTGCTGTTGTAGACCAGGTTGCGCTTGCCCGTGTACACCTCGTAGGTGCGATCGGTCGAGAACTGGCGGATCATCGGGTACTGGTACGCCGCATTGACCATCTTCACGAGGTCGCGTGCGCTCGACACGTTCGAGCTCGACAGGCCGGTCGAATTCTCGAAGTGCGTATCGGTCATGCCGAGCGACTTCGCCTTCGCGTTCATCGCCGCGATGAACGCCGGACGGCCGCCCGGGTAGTAACGCGACAGCGCGGCAGCCGCGCGGTTTTCCGACGCCATCAGCGCGATGTGCAGCATGTCCTCGCGCGACAGCACCGAGCCGACCGACAGGCGCGAGCCCGTGCCCTTCTCGTAGTCGCGGTCTTCGTCGGTGACTTCGAGCTGGTCGGTCATCGGCGCCTTCGAGTCGAGCACGACCATGGCCGTCATCAGCTTCGAGATCGACGCGATCGGCACGACCGCGTGCGAATTCTTGTCGAACAGCGGCTCGCCGGAATTCTGGTCGACGACGTACGCGACGCTCGAGCGCAGCGCGAGCGCATCGGGCGTGTCGTGCAGGCCGAATGCCTGGCCGACCGTCGGCCGGCGCGGCTGGAACGCGACCTTGCGCACCGCGCCGCGATGGCCGCCATGCAGGCTATTCGCTGCGAGCGTCACGCGCTTTCGCGACGCTTTCGCGCGCGGCGCATCGGCCTCGGCGACCTTCGCGGATTTGTCGGAGCTCGCCTTGGCCGACTTCTTCTTCGCGGACGAAGCAGGAGCGACGGCTTTTTTCTTGGCGGCTTGGGTCTTCGCAGTGGCGGCGAAGGCGTCGGCAGGCAGGACGGACGCGGTGGTCGCCAGCAACGCGACTGCGACCGACACAGCCGTGCCGAGCGTCATGCTCTGCAACAATCTGCGCGGTGAAAACGATTCGGCTTTCATTGGGGTCTGGACAAAGCGGGCGGGAGGTTTCCGCAAGTGTAGTTAAAGCTGAAAAAAAGAGCAATATTAGGCACTTACCGATCGTCTTTAAACCGGAATGTAAGAGTCGGCCCACCTCCGGCCAATCGACCCTTCCGCTCCCATCGAAAAAAACCATGGGATGCGCTGCCCGACAGCGCCCGTCTCCCGATTACCACGCGGTTAATTGAGATAACGTCACTTCGGAGGCGATTTAAAGCGGGGAAACTACGTATCCGGTGCTCGGCGTGCCAAGGGCGCCGGTCTCGACCGTGGCGGCGGCACGTCGCCACGGCACGCGCATCGAAACGGCGCGCTTTTCGACAGGAACAGAAGGATAACGTTCCATGGGCCTGTCAGGTTTACCTGCGCGTGATCATGGTGCGGCGCGCTTGCCCCATCGCCGTGCGCACCATGTGGGAACGCGCCTGAAACCGATTCCGAACGGACGCGATAACTCGTTGTTTTATCGATAATTTGTCGCGATTGTGCAACGCACAAAAAAGACTTGACATCCGTTTTCTCTGCCCTAAAATAGGCCTCATTGCTGCGTTGCACAAAGCACGCATCGCCGACGTTCCCCAGTGTAGTGCCCTTTATTCTGCGATCGACGCGATCGCTTTTCAGGAGCCTGACATGTCCTTGCTGACCCCCGAGCAAATCGCCGCCGCCCAAAAAGCCAACCTCGAAAGCCTGTTCGGTCTGACGACCAAGGCGTTCGAAGGCGTCGAGAAGCTGATCGAACTCAACCTGCAGGTCGTGAAGTCGACGCTGGCCGAGGGCCAGGAGAACGCACAGCGTCTGCTGTCGGTGAAGGACGCGCAGGAACTGATCGCGCTGCAAGCGAGCCTGTCGCAGCCGGTCGCGGAAAAGGTGCTGTCGTACGGCCGTCACCTGTACGAAATCGCATCGTCGACGCAAGCCGAGTTCGCGAAGGTCGCCGAAGCGCAATTCGAAGAGCAGAACAAGAAGGTCCAGGCGCTCGTCGACAACGTCGCGAAGAACGCCCCGGCCGGTTCGGAAACGGCTGTCGCCGCGCTGAAGTCGGCACTGAACGCCGCGAACACCACGTACGAAACGGTTCAGAAGGCCACGAAGCAAGCGGTCGAAATCGCTGAAACGAACTTCAACGCCGCTGCTGCCGTCGCAACGAAGGCTGCCACCGCCGCTGCCGCACGTCGTTCGAGCAAGCCGGCCGCGTAAGCGTCCCCTGCTCCTGAAAGAGCCGCGCCCAGCGCGGCTTTTTCGTTTCCGGCGCAAAAGCGCGCGCGGGTGCAATGGCCCGCCCCGATCGAGTCTGTCGCGCGCGGCGCAAAAGAAAAACGCCGCCGCCCGGTTTGCCCGGGCAGCGGCGTTTTTTCGTGGCGGCACCCGGGGCGCCGTGCCGATCGCGTTACTTCTTGCGCTGCGGCGGCAGGTCCGTGCAGACGCCTTCGTACAGCTCGGCGGCCATGCCGACCGATTCGCCAAGCGTCGGATGCGGATGGATCGTCTTGCCGATGTCTTCCGCGTCCGCGCCCATCTCGACGGCGAGGCACACTTCGCTGATCAGGTCGCCCGCATTCAGGCCGACGATGCCGCCGCCGATCACGCGATGGGTTTCCTCGTCGAAGATCAGCTTCGTGAAGCCTTCGTCGCGGCCGTTCGCGATCGCGCGGCCCGAAGCGGCCCACGGGAACACGGCCTTGCCGTACTTGATGCCCTCGGCCTTGCACTGGTCTTCGGTCTTGCCGGCCCACGCCACTTCCGGATCGGTGTAGGCCACCGACGGGATCTGCAGTGCGTCGAAGTACGCCTTTTCGCCATGCGCGGCTTCCGCGGCGACGTGGCCTTCGTGCACGGCCTTGTGCGCGAGCATCGGCTGGCCGACGATATCGCCGATCGCAAAGATGTGCGGCACGTTCGTGCGCATCTGCTTGTCGACTTCGATGAAGCCGCGATCCGTGACCGCGACGCCGGCCTTGTCGGCACCGATCTTCTTGCCGTTCGGGCTGCGGCCCACCGCGACGAGCACGAGATCGTAGCGCTGCGCTTCCGCCGGCGCCTTCTCGCCCTCGAACTTCACATAGATGCCGTCTTCCTTCGCTTCCGCGCCGACCGTCTTGGTCTTCAGCATCACGTTGCCGAAGCGCTTCGCGTTGTACTTTTCCCAGACCTTCACGAGATCGCGGTCGGCGCCCATCATCAGGCCGTCCATCATTTCGACGACGTCGATCTCGGCGCCGAGCGTCGAGTACACCGTGGCCATTTCGAGGCCGATGATGCCGCCGCCGATCACGAGCATGCGCTTGGGCAACTGACGCAGTTCGAGGGCGCCGGTCGAATCGACGACGCGCGGGTCTTCCGGCATGAACGGCAGCTTCACGGCCTGCGAGCCCGCGGCGATGATCGCCTGCTTGAACTTGACGACCTTCTTGCCGTTGTCGCCCTGCACTTCCATGTGGAACGGATCGACGAACGCGCCGACGCCCGTCACCACTTCGACCTTGCGTGCCTTCGCCATGCCGGCGAGACCCGTCGTCAGCTTCTTGACGACGCCGCCCTTGAAGTCGCGCAGCTTGTCGAGATCGACCTGCGGCTTGCCGAACGTGATGCCGTGCGACGCGAGCGCCGCGGCTTCCTCGACGACGAGCGACGTATGCAGCAGCGCCTTCGACGGAATGCAGCCGACGTTCAGGCACACGCCGCCGAGCGTCGAGTAGCGTTCGACCAGCACCGTCTTCATGCCGAGATCGGCAGCGCGGAACGCGGCCGAGTAACCGCCGGGGCCGGCGCCGAGCACGAGCATGTCGCACTCGATGTCGGCGCCGCCGCTGTAGCTGCCGGCTTGCGGCGCGGGTGCCGGAGCGGCTGCGGCGGGCGCCGGTGCAGCCGCTGCGGGCTTCGGCGCTTCGGGCGCTTTCGCGGGTGCGGCTGCGCCTGCCGATGCTTCGACGATGGCGATGACGGTGCCTTGCGAGACTTTCTCGCCGGCCTTGACCTTGACTTCCTTGACGGTGCCGGCGACGTCGCTGGGCACTTCCATGGAGGCTTTATCGGATTCGAGCGTGATGAGCGTTTGCTCTTTTTCGATCACGTCGCCGGGCTTCACGTTGACTTCGATGACATCGACGCCGCTGAAATCGCCGATATCCGGAACCTTGACTTCGATGAGACTCATGACTGTCCCCTTCTTGATTAGCTGCAGAGAGAGAGGGAGGGACTGGCGGAAAGACGGAACCTGACTACATGCGGCCTGACGAGAGAACGCAACGTTGGGCAGGACCGCCTTTGCCGTCCGCCCAAGGACGCGCCTTTCTTTTGGTTACTTTTCTTTGGAAGACAAAGAAAAGTGACCGCCGCCCCGCGCAGGGGCGACGCTAGCAGACCGTTGGCAAAACAGGTTCAACGACAAGGGCGTGAAGAATCGACACAAAACCACGCCCCCGCGAGCCCCTCATCTCATCAAAGAATGATGCGACGGAAATCCCCGAGCAACGCCCCGAGATACGCATTGAACCGCGCGGCTTCGGCGCCATCGATCACGCGATGGTCATACGACAGCGACAGCGGCAGCATGAGCCGCGGCACGAACTGCTTGCCGTCCCACACCGGCTTCATCTGGCCGCGCGACAACCCGAGGATCGCCACTTCCGGCGCGTTGATGATCGGTGTGAAGTTCGTCCCGCCGATCCCGCCGAGCGACGAGATCGAGAAGCAGCCGCCCTGCATCTGGTCCGGCTTCAGCTTGCCTTCGCGCGCGGCCTTCGACAGGTCGCTCATTTCCTTCGCGATGTCGACGAGGCCCTTCTTGTCCGCATCGCGGATCACCGGCACGACGAGACCGTTCGGCGTATCGGCCGCGAAACCGATATGGAAGTACTGCTTGAACACGAGGTTGTCGCCGTCGAGGCTCGCGTTGAAGGTCGGGAATTTCTTCAACGCGGCGACGACCGCCTTGATCACGAACGCGAGCATCGTGAATTTCACGCCCGCCTTTTCGTGTTCCTTGTTCAGCTGGACACGCAGCGCTTCGAGCTCGGTGATGTCCGCTTCGTCGTTGTTCGTGACGTGCGGGATCATCACCCAGTTGCGATGCAGGTTCGCGCCCGAGATCTTCTTGATGCGCGACAGCGGCTTCGCCTCGAACGGGCCGAACTTCGCGAAGTCGACCTTCGGCCACGGCAGCAGGTTCAGTTCGCCGCTGCCTGCCGGCGCGGCTGCCGCGGCCGGTGCCGCGCGCTGGCCCGTCATCACGCCCTTCACGAAGCCCGTGACGTCTTCCTTCGTAATGCGGCCCTTCGGACCCGAACCCTGCACGCGCGAAACGTCGACGCCGAGTTCACGCGCGAACTTGCGGACCGACGGCGATGCGTGGCTGGCGCGGTATTCGCCCGACGGCGCGGCGGCCGATGCCGCGGCGGCCGGTGCCGCGGCAGCCGGCGCAGCCTTCGCGGGCGCCGGTGCAGCGGCGGGCGCCGGCGCGGCCGCGGCCGGAGCCGGTGCGCTGGCCTGCGGTGCAGCGGCAGCCGGTGCGCCGGCGGCTTCGAGCAGCACGATCAGCGTGCCTTCCGACACCGAATCGCCCACCTTCACCTTGATGTCCTTCACGACACCGGCAGCCGGGCTCGGCACGTCCATCGTCGCCTTGTCCGACTCGAGCGTGACGAGCGACTGTTCCTTCTCGACCGTGTCGCCGACCTTCACGCCGATTTCGATCACCGGCACGTCCTTGTAATCGCCGATATCCGGCACCTTCACTTCGAGCGTACCGCCGGATGCGGCCGGTGCGGCAGCGGGCGCCGCGGCCGGTGCCGGCGCCGGCGCTGCTGCCGGAGCCGAAGCCGGCGCAGCCGCGCCGTTCGCCTGGGCGGCTGCGCCGCCTTCGAGCAGGACGATCAGCGAGCCTTCCGACACGGAATCTCCGACCTTGACCTTGATTTCCTTCACGACGCCGCCTACCGGGCTCGGCACGTCCATCGTCGCCTTGTCCGACTCGAGCGTGACGAGCGACTGCTCCGGCTCGACCGTATCGCCGACCTTCACGCCGATCTCGATGACCGGCACGTCCTTGTAATCGCCGATATCCGGCACCTTCACTTCGATCGCTTGACTCATCTGTTTCTGTCTCCATGGCCGCGCGCGCTCCTCGCGGGAGCGACGCGCGGCATCACACGGCGTGTGCGTTAAACGGTCATCGGGTTGGGCTTGGACGGATCGAGGTTGTACTTGGCGATCGCGTCCGCGACCACCTTGCGCTCGATCGTGCCTTCGTCGGCCAGCGCGTTGAGCGCGGCGACAGTGACCCAGTGACGGTCGACCTCGAAGAAGTGACGCAGTTTCTCGCGGGTGTCCGAACGGCCGAAGCCGTCGGTGCCCAGCACGACGAAGCGACGATCGATCTGGCCGCGGATCTGGTCGACCAGCGCACGGACGTAGTCGGTCGATGCGATGACCGGGCCCTGTGTGTCCTTCAGGCACTTCTGCACGTGCGACAGGCGACGCTCCTCGGTCGGATGGAGCAGGTTCCAGCGCTCGACGTCGTGGCCTTCGCGCGCGAGTTCGGTGAAGCTCGGCACGCTCCACAGGTCGGCGGCGACGCCCCAGTCGTTCTTCAGCAGGTCGGCAGCGGCGATCACTTCGTTGAAGATCGTGCCCGCGCCGAGCAGTTGGACGCGCGGCGCCTTCTTGTCGGCGTCGGCCTTCTTGAACGCGTACATGCCCTTGATGATGTCGGCCGCCACGTGCTCGCCCTGCGGAATCGCCGGGTGCTCGTAGTTCTCGTTCATCACCGTGATGTAGTAGTACACGTCTTCCTGGTCCTGCACCATGCGGCGCAGGCCGTCCTGGATGATCACCGCGAGTTCGTAGCCGAACGTCGGGTCGTAGCTCACGCAGTTCGGCACCGATGCCGCCCACAGCAGCGAGTGACCGTCTTCGTGCTGCAGGCCTTCGCCGTTCAGCGTCGTACGGCCCGCCGTGCCGCCCAGCAGGAAACCGCGCGAACGCATGTCGCCCGCGGCCCAGGCGAGGTCGCCGATCCGCTGGAAGCCGAACATCGAGTAGAAGATGTAGAACGGCACCATGATCTCGCCGTGCGTCGAATACGACGTCGCCGCCGCGATCCAGTCGCACATGCCGCCCGCTTCGTTGATGCCCTCCTGCAGGATCTGGCCGGTCTGCGATTCCTTGTAGAACATCAGCTGGTCGGAATCTTCCGGCACGTACTTCTGCCCTTCCTGGTTCCAGATACCGATCTGGCGGAACAGGCCTTCCATGCCGAACGTACGCGATTCGTCCGGGACGATCGGCACGACGCGCTTGCCGAGCGCCTTGTCCTTCAGCAGGATGTTCAGGATCCGCACGAACGCCATCGTCGTCGAGATCTCGCGGCCTTCGCCCGTACCCTTCAACAGCGGCTCGAACGCGTCGAGCGCCGGCACCGGCAGCGACGTCGCCTTCTCGCGGCGGTGCGGCAGGTAGCCGCCGAGGTCCATGCGCTTCTGGCGCATGTATTCGAGTTCCTTCGAGCCTTCCTCGAATTTCAGGTACGGCACGTCGGCGATCTGCTCGTCGGTGATCGGCAGGCGGAACTGGTCACGGAACTTCTTCAGTTGCTCGACCGGCAGCTTCTTCTGCTGGTGCGTGATGTTCATCGCCTGGCCCGACTCGCCCATCCCGTAGCCCTTGATGGTCTTCGCGAGGATGACGGTCGGCGCGCCCTTCGTGTTCGTGGCTTCGTGGAACGCCGCGTAGATCTTGTGCGGATCGTGGCCGCCGCGGTTCAGCGCCCAGATGTCGTCGTCCGACCAGTCGGCGACGAGCGCCTTCAGTTCAGGCGTGTTGAAGAAGTGCTCGCGAACGTACGCGCCCGACTCCGACTTGTACGTCTGGTATTCGCCGTCGACGCATTCCATCATCCGGCGCATCAGCGCGCCCGTCTTGTCGCGCGCGAACAGCGCATCCCAGCGGCTGCCCCAGATGACCTTGATCACGTTCCAGCCGGCGCCGCGGAATTCCGATTCGAGTTCCTGGATGATCTTGCCGTTGCCGCGCACCGGGCCGTCGAGACGCTGCAGGTTGCAGTTGATCACGAACACGAGGTTGTCGAGCTTCTCGCGGCTCGCCATGCCGATCGCGCCGAGCGATTCCGGTTCGTCCGTCTCGCCGTCGCCAAGGAACGCCCAGACCTTGCGGCCTTCCGTCTTCGCGATGCCGCGCGACTCCAGGTACTTCATGAAGCGCGCCTGGTAGATCGCCATGATCGGGCCGAGACCCATCGACACGGTCGGGAACTGCCAGAAGTCCGGCATCAGCCACGGGTGCGGATACGACGAAATGCCCTTGCCGTCGACTTCCTGGCGGAAGTTGTCGAGCTGCTCTTCCGACAGGCGGCCGAGCAGGAACGCGCGCGAGTATACGCCCGGCGACGAGTGGCCCTGCACGAACACGAGATCGCCGCCGTGCTGGTCGGACGCCGCGTGCCAGAAGTGGTTGTAGCCGACGTCATAGAGCGTCGCGGCCGACGCGAACGACGCGATGTGGCCGCCGACGTTCGTGTCCTTGCCTGCGCGCAGCACCATCGCCAGCGCGTTCCAGCGCGTGTACGAACGGATGCGGTGCTCGATGTCCTGATCGCCCGGAATCTTCGCCTGGGCTTCGAGCGGAATCGTGTTGATGTACGGGGTATTGGCGGAGAACGGCAGGTGCTCGCCGTGCATGCGGGCGAATTCGATCTGCTTTTCGATCAGGTAATGCGCACGGCCGGTGCCCACGGAGGAGATCACGCCATCGAGCGACTCGAGCCACTCGACGGTTTCTTGCGGGTCGTCGTCACGTTCGGCGGCGACATACTTCATCACTTCGTTCGGTACAGCGGACATTCTCGTCTCCTGGGTCCTGGAATGTGAGGATCGCTCTCGTGCAGACGACGCGACGCGACCGGCTGCGGGCAAGCTCCGACGGATTGTAATGAGCGCGGACGGGCCTGCGCAACAAAATTTTCGAATTATGAGATCTTTTCTCGTCATGCGAAATATTGCTGCGCTGCACCCATATTTCGGGGCTCCGCGGCCCGTCTCGTCGGAACAAAACCGTTTCCGTTCAACATATCCGGTACAGGTTTTCCATGTATTGCGCTGCGCTACAATCCTGCCATGTTGACCGATCGGCTTTTCGCACGCTCGGCGCGACCGCCGGGCCCGCCGGCGGAGTCGCAGCCGTCCCGTTGGCACCACGGACCGTGGTGGTCCAACTCCTATTTGCTGACGCCGCTGCTGTCGATTCTGGTGTTCCTCGTCGTGATGAGCCTCATCCTGTGGAGCCTCAACCGGCGCGAACAGCAGCAGCAGGAAGACACCCTGTTTCGTAACGTCGCGTGGGCCCAGCAGCAGATCCGCCTGTCGATGACGGGCGCGCAGGAACAGCTGCAGGCGCTGTCGCGCGACCTCGCATCCGGCCGCCTCGACCAGAACGCGTTCCAGATGGCCGTCGCGGACGTGATGCAGACGCATCCGGAAATCCTCTACCTGAACTGGTACACGGCGCCCGGCGTGCAGCGCTGGCCGACCGTGCATCCGCCGCTGCTCGGCCAGCGGCTCGCGAAGCCCGGCGACGCGCAGATGCAGGACGCCGTGCGCGGCGCGTACGACGAGGCGCGCAACACGCGCCGCCAGGCCTATTCGCCGCTGATCTACGACGACTTCGGCAACGGCTTCATCACGTTGCAGACACCGGTGATGCGCGGCGACCGCGAATATCTCGGCTCGATCGCCGCGGTGTTCTCGGTCGAGGGCATCCTGAAGCACGACATCCCGCAGGAACTGTCGTCGAAGTACAAGATCTCGATCACCGACTCGAACAACCGCGAACTGTCGTCCACGTCGACACGCCCGCGCCTGCCGCGCGACTCGCACTACGATCTCCCGCTCGACCCGCCCGGCCAGGGGCTGACGGTGCGCGTGTACGCGTTCCCGCAGCTCACGAACCTGACCAACAACACGCTCGTGTGGCTGGTCGCCGGCCTGTCGTGCTTCGTGCTGTGGAGCCTCTGGAGCCTGTGGAAGCACACGCGCCAGCGCTTCGAGGCGCAGCAGGCGCTGTACGCGGAAGCATTCTTCCGCCGCGCGATGGAGAACTCGGTGCTGATCGGCATGCGCGTGCTCGACATGCACGGCCGTATCACGCACGTGAACCCCGCGTTCTGCCGGATGACGGGCTGGGACGAAACCGATCTCGTCGGCAAGGTTGCGCCGTTCCCGTACTGGCCGCGCGACGCCTACCCGGAAATGCAGCGCCAACTCGACATGACGCTGCGCGGCAAGGCGCCGAGTTCGGGCTTCGAGCTGCGCGTGCGCCGCAAGAACGGCACGCTGTTCCATGCGCGCCTGTACGTATCGCCGCTGATCGACAGTTCGGGCCGCCAGACCGGCTGGATGTCGTCGATGACGGACATCACCGAGCCGAAGCGTGCGCGAGAAGAGCTGGCCGCCGCGCACGAACGCTTCACGACGGTGCTCGAAAGCCTCGACGCCGCGGTGTCGGTGCTCGCCGCCGACGAAGCCGAGCTGCTGTTCGCGAACCGCTACTACCGCCACCTGTTCGGCATTCGCCCGGACGGCCACCTCGAATTGTCCGGCGGCGGCTTCGACCGCGCGCAGGCGTCGTCCGACTCGATCGACATGGTCGACGCGTTCGCGGGCCTGCCGGCCGCCGCGCTGACCAGCAGCACGGCCGATGCGCAGGAGGTGTACGTCGAGAGCATCCAGAAGTGGTTCGAAGTGCGTCGCCAGTACATCCAGTGGGTGGACGGCCACCTCGCGCAGATGCAGATCGCGACCGACATCACGACCCGCAAGAAGGCGCAGGAACTCGCGCACCAGCAGGAAGAAAAGCTGCAGTTCACGAGCCGATTGATGACGATGGGTGAAATGGCGTCGTCCATTGCTCATGAATTGAATCAGCCGCTCGCCGCGATCAACAACTACTGCTCGGGCACGCTCGCGCTCGTGAAGAGTGGCCGCGGCACGCCCGAGACGCTGCAGCCCGCGCTGGAAAAGACCGCGCAGCAGGCGCTGCGCGCGGGGATGATCGTCAAGCGGATCCGCGAATTCGTGAAGCGCAGCGAGCCGAAGCGCCAGCCGGCGCGGGTCGCGGACATCGTCGCCGACGCGGTCGGGCTCGCCGAAATCGAGGCCAGAAAGCGCAGGATCCGGATCGTCACGGAAATCCTCGCAAGAATGCCTATTATTTATGTCGACCCCGTGCTGATCGAACAGGTGCTGATGAACCTGATGAAGAACGCAGCCGAGGCGATGGCCGACGTGAAGCCGGCGTCGGCGGACGGCGTGATCCGCGTCGTCGCCGACATCGATGCGGGCTTCGTCGACATCCGCGTGATCGACCAGGGCCCGGGCGTCGACGAAGCGACGGCCGAGCGCCTGTTCGAACCGTTTTACAGCACCAAGTCCGATGGCATGGGCATGGGGCTGAACATCTGCCGTTCGATCATCGAATCGCATCGGGGGCGTCTGTGGGTGGTCAACAACGTCGAGCCGGACGGCCGCATTTCCGGCGCGACGTTCCACTGCAGCCTGCCCATTGGGGAACCCGCTGATCTCGGCCAAGGGGGGCGCGAGGCATCGGCATCACATACCGTTACGGGAGAACTATGAATAGCCCTGTCACCACCACTCAGGAAACCGTCTTTGTCGTCGACGACGACGAGGCCGTACGGGACTCGCTGCGCTGGCTGCTGGAGGCGAACGGCTATCGCGTTCAATGCTTCTCGAGCGCCGAGCAGTTCCTCGATGCGTACCAGCCGGCGCAGCAGGCCGGCCAGATCGCGTGCCTGATCCTCGACGTGCGGATGTCGGGCATGAGCGGCCTCGAATTGCAGGAACGCCTGATCGCCGACAACGCCGCGCTGCCGATCATCTTCGTCACCGGTCACGGCGACGTGCCGATGGCCGTGTCGACGATGAAAAAGGGCGCGATGGACTTTATCGAGAAACCGTTCGACGAAGCCGAGCTGCGCAAGCTCGTCGAGCGGATGCTCGACAAGGCCCGAAGCGAAAGCAAGAGCGTCCAGGAGCAGCGTGCCGCGAGCGAACGCCTGTCGAAGCTGACCGCGCGCGAGCAGCAGGTGCTCGAGCGGATCATCGCGGGCCGCCTGAACAAGCAGATCGCCGACGACCTCGGCATCAGCATCAAGACGGTCGAGGCGCACCGCGCGAACATCATGGAAAAGCTCAACGTCAACACGGTGGCCGACCTGCTGCGCCTCGCGCTATCGAAGAAACAGGCCTGAGCGCGTTCCCCGGCCGCGGCGGCGCCGCCCGCCCGGCCCGCAACCGGTGTTTGCCGCCCCGCGCGATGCGGCCCACTCGCGCGGCGGCGGCCGTTCCTCCCGGCGCATGCGCGCCGCGGCCATGACGCTTCCCGTTGATTCGCTGTCGGACGGCAGCAGGCGAACGGTATAATTACGTGCTTTGCTACGGCGCTTCGGGCGCCGTACGCCCGCATTCCAACTTCCCGGCAGAACCCACCACCATGACAGCCCTCCTCATCGACGGCAACGCCCTTTCGAAGACCCTGCGCGCTCAGGCCGCCGAACGCGCCGCCGCGCTGACCGCCCGCGGCCACCAGCCCGGTCTCGCGGTGATCCTCGTCGGCGCCAACCCGGCGAGCGAAGTCTACGTGCGCAACAAGATCAAGGCATGCGAGGACAACGGCTTCTTCTCGCTGAAGGATGCGTACCCGGCCACGCTGTCGGAAGCCGACCTGCTCGCGCGCATCGACGAGCTGAACCGTGACCCGAAGATCCACGGCATCCTGGTCCAGCTGCCGCTGCCCGCGCATATCGACAGCCACAAGGTGATCGAGGCGATCGCGCCGGAGAAGGACGTCGACGGCTTTCACGTCGCGAACGCCGGTGCGCTGATGACCGGCAAGCCGCTGTTCCGCCCGTGCACGCCGTACGGCGTGATGAAGATGTTCGAAGCGCACGGCATTGCGCTGCAAGGCGCGAACGCGGTCGTGATCGGCCGCTCGAACATCGTCGGCAAGCCGATGGCGATGATGCTGCTCGACGCCGGCGCGACCGTGACGATCTGCCACAGCAAGACGCGCGACCTCGCCGCGCATACGCGCCAGGCCGACATCGTGGTCGCCGCGGTCGGCAAGCGCAACATCCTGACCGCCGACATGGTGAAGCCGGGCGCGACGGTGATCGACGTCGGCATGAACCGCGACGACGCGGGCAAGCTGTGCGGCGACGTCGATTTCGCGGGCGTGAAGGAAGTCGCCGGCTACATCACGCCGGTGCCGGGCGGCGTCGGCCCGATGACCATCACGATGCTGCTGATCAACACGCTCGAATCCGCCGAACGCGCCGCTGCCGCCGCAGCCTGACGCTCCACTCGCCCAGCCGGCGCGCGATTCCGTGCGCCGGCGCCTCGCCAGCCGCAGTCGCGCGGCTGCCTCGCGCCAGCCGGCATGCCCGACGCCGCGCATCCGACCCTGCGTCAATCGCGTCGTTAGAAACTAACGATTGGAAAGCGCGCGATGCGCCCCAATAATGTCGGTATCGGGCGCGCTCGCGCCCAGCCGCCGTTACCCTTTTCATCCCGGTTCATCCGGCAACAGACAGGGAGTCTTATGTCCGCCAGCGCCAATACCAATCCGCTCCTCGACTTCTCCGGCCTGCCCCGTTTCGGCGAGATCCGCCCGGAGCACGTGACGCCCGCGCTCGACACGCTGCTCGACGCCGCCAGCCGCGCGGTCGAAGCGGCGAGCGCGAGCGAGACGCCGTCGACCTGGGCAGCCGTCGTCGAGACGGTCGAGCAGGCCACGGAGCCGCTCGGCCGCGCATGGGGCATCGTCGGCCACCTGAACGCGGTCGCCGACACGCCCGAACTGCGGGCTGCCTACGGTGAAAACCTGCCGCGCGTGACCGAGTTCTGGTCGAGCGTCGGCCAGAATCTCGCGCTGTACGAAAAGTACAAGGCGATCGCCGCGAGCGCCGAGTACGCGACGCTGTCCGCCGAGCGCAAGAAGATCCTCGACAATGCGCTGCGCGACTTCCGCCTGTCGGGCGCCGAGCTGCCCGAGGACCAGAAGCCCCGCTTCGCGGAACTGCAGGAACAGCAGGCCGCGCTGTCGAAGGCATTCTCCGATCACGTGCTCGACGCGACCAACGCGTACGCATACTTCGCGAAGGACGAAGCCGAGCTGGCCGGCCTGCCCGGCGACGCGATCGAGGCCGCCCGCGAAGCCGCACAGAAGGACGGCAAGGAAGGCTGGAAATTCACGCTGCACTTCCCGTCGTATTTCCCGGTGCTGCAGTACGCCGACGATCGCGCGCTGCGCGAGACGCTCTACCGCGCCTATGCGACCCGCGCGTCGGAACTCGGGCCGCAGTACGGCGACGGCAAGGCCGAATGGGACAACACGGCGATCGTCGCCGACGCGCTGAAGCTGCGCCGCGAAGAGGCGCAGATGCTCGGCTATCGCAACTTCGCCGAAGTTTCGCTTGCGCCGAAGATGGCCGAATCGCCGCAGCAGGTGATCGCGTTCCTCGAGGATCTCGCGGCGCGCGCACGTCCGCACGCGGAGAAAGACTGGGACGAGCTGCGCACGTTCGCCGCGAAGGAACTCGGCCTCGCCGAACTCGCGCCTTGGGACGTCGCGTACGCGGCCGAAAAGCTCCGCCAGCAGCGCTATGCGTTCTCGGAAAACGAGGTCAAGCAGTACTTCCCGGAACCGGCCGCGCTGAAGGGCCTGTTCACCGTCACCGAAACGCTGTTCGGCGTACGGATCAAGCCGGACGACGCGCCGGTATGGCACAAGGACGTGCGCTTCTTCCGCGTCGAGAATCGCGACGGCTCGCTCGTCGCGCAGTTCTATCTCGACCTGTACGCGCGCGAAGGCAAGCGCGGCGGCGCGTGGATGGACGACGCCCGTTCGCGCGCGAAGCGCGGCAGCGACGTGCAGACGCCCGTCGCGTACCTGACCTGCAACTTCTCCGCGCCGGTCGGCGGCAAGCCCGCGTGCTTCACGCACGACGAAGTCATCACGCTGTTCCATGAATTCGGCCACGGGCTGCACCACATGCTCACGCGCGTCGACGAACTCGGCGTGTCGGGCATCAACGGCGTCGAGTGGGATGCGGTCGAACTGCCGTCGCAGTTCATGGAGAACTTCTGCTGGGAATGGGACGTGCTGTCGTCGATGTCGTCGCACGTCGATACGGGCGCCGCGCTGCCGCGCGAGCTGTTCGACAAGATGATCGCCGCGAAGAACTTCCAGAGCGGGCTCGGCACGCTGCGCCAGATCGTGTTCTCGATGTTCGACATGCTGCTGCACGTCGATTTCGATCCGGCCGGCGCGACCGGCGTGACCGCGTTCGCGCGCGAGATCAACGAGCGCTACCACGTGATCCCGCAGGCCGCGTTCTCGCGCTGGCCCAACACGTTCAGCCACATCTTCGCGGGCGGCTACGCGGCCGGCTACTACAGCTACAAGTGGGCCGAAGTGCTGTCGGCCGATGCGTACGCGGCGTTCGAGGAAGCGGCCGCCGCCAGCGGCAGCGTGCTCGACGCGGCAACCGGCACGCGCTATCGCCGCGAAATCCTCGAGGTCGGCGGCAGCCGTCCTGCGATGGAGTCGTTCAAGGCGTTCCGCGGCCGCGAGCCGCAGATCGACGCGCTGCTGCGCCACAACGGGATGGCCGCGCCCGCGCACTGAGCGCGCCGCCCGGCCGCGCCGGCAGCATCGACAGGCACCGCTTCGGCGGTGCCTTTTTTCATTGCGTGGGCGAGGTGTCGTCGAACAGCAGGAATTGCCCGTGGCGCTCGGCCGTGTCCTCGTCGATACGCACGCCGACGCCGAGCAGCCGCACCGGCTGCGCGCGCCGCAACAACCCCTTCGCGAGCAGCGTGACGGCCGTCTCGGCATTCGTCGCGTCGGCCACGCACTCGACCGTCGTGCGCTGGAAATCGGCGAAGCGAATCTTCACGTACAGCTTGCGGATCGAGCGCGCGGCGCCCGCGCGATCGATCCGCGCGTCGAGTTGCACGACGAGGCGACGGATTTCGTCCGCGCATTGCTCGAGCGTCGTCAGGTCGGTCACGTAGGTCGTCTCGACGCTGACCGACTTGCGCTCCTGATCGGCCTGCACGGGCCGCTCGTCGATCCCGCGCGACAGTTCGTACAGCCGCCGCCCGAACGCGCCGAACTCGCGGTGCAGGTCGATCAACGACCAGTCGCGCAACTGCGCGCAAGTCTGGATGCCGAGCCGGTCGAGCCGCGTGGCCGTCACCTTGCCGACGCCGTGCAGTTTGCGCACCGGCAGCGCCGCGACGAACGCGTCGATCTCGTGCGGCCGCACGACGAACAGCCCGTCGGGCTTGTTCCAGTCGGATGCGATCTTCGCGATGAACTTGTTCGGCGCGACGCCCGCCGATACGGTCACGCCGACCGTGTCGCGCACGCGCTCGCGGATCTCGCGCGCAATCAGCGTCGCACTGCCCTGGCAACGTTCCGACCCGCTGACGTCGAGGTACGCCTCGTCGAGCGACAGCGGCTCGACGTCCGGCGTGTAGTCGCGATAGATCGCCATGATCTGCCGCGATGCCGCACGGTACTTGTCCATCGCGGACGGCAGGATCAGCAGGTCCGGGCACTTGCGCATCGCCAGTGCCGACGACATCGCCGAATGCACGCCGTAGCGCCGCGCCTCGTAGTTGCACGTCGCGATCACGCCGCGCTGGTCGGGCCGGCCGCCGACCGCGAGCGGCCGGTTGCGCAGCGACGGGTCGTCGCGCATCTCGACCGACGCGTAGAAGCAGTCGCAATCGCAGTGAATGATCTTGCGCGCGCGCGGCAGCGTGTCGCCCGGCGGCGCGTGCGGATCGGCTGGCGAAATGATGGTCGGGTTCACGGTGCCGATACTGTACAAAAACACAGTGCCGGTTTCAACTGCTGCGTACGTCCACGGCCGGCAGCGCCGTACCGGCCCGATTTGCGCGGATCGTACCGGCCGGGCTCCGGCAGCGGCGCCTATACTCGTCTGCCGCGACACACGAAACGCAAAGGTGACGGATGAAGACGATCGGACTGATCGGCGGCATGAGCTGGGAATCGTCGGCCGAGTACTACCGGATGATCAACCGGCACTCGAAGGCATTGCACGGCGGGCATCACAACGCGAAAAGCGTGCTGGTCACGGTCGACTTCGCCGAAATCGAAGCGCTGCAGCGCACGCACGACTGGGCCGCGCTCGGCGAACGAATGGCCGATGCCGCGCGGCAGCTCGAAGCGGCCGGTGCCGATCTCGTCGTCCTCACGACCAATACGATGCATCGCGTGCACGACGCGATCGAAGCCGCGGTGAAGCTGCCGTTCCTGCACATCGTCGATCCGACCGGTGCCGCGCTGCGCGACGCGGGCGTCGAGCGCGTCGCCCTGCTCGGCACGCGCTACACGATGGAGTTGCCGTTCTACGCGGAGCGGCTGCGCGGGAAGTTCGGGCTCGACGTGCTGGTGCCGGACGAACGCGGGCGCGACGACGTGCACCGGATCATCTACGACGAGCTGTGCCACGGCGTCGTCGCGGCGCCATCGCGCGCGACGTATGTGTCGATCATCGACGGACTGGCCACGCGCGGCGCACAGGCCGTGATCCTCGGCTGCACGGAAATCACGCTGCTGATCGGCGCGGACGATTCGCCGCTGCCGGTATTCGATACGACCGCGCTGCATGCGAAGGCGGCCGTCGAGTGGGCGGCGCGCTGAACGACGCGCGCCGTCGCGTATCGACATCGCCGCCGGGTGGCATCGCCGCATTGTTCCGCGCGTCGGGATTCACTCTCCCGGGGCGCACGTCGCCGCCCGCCCGACTCCGTGCTCTCGCCCATCCCCCGGGCCCGGCAGGGGCGCCCCGCAAACCACGCGACGCGGTTCACGCGGGCGCGCCGACACAACGGGTTATTCATTGGTAATAAAGTGACCGCAAATTGGTACGCGAGCAGCGGCGCCGCAATCGACGCTGCTCGTCGCGGTCTCTTTTCCACCAACGGGAAACAGGAACATGAACAGACTCAGCACCGTGTTCGGCGCACTGCTCGCCGTGTCGGCCACGCTCAACGCGCACGCCGACCCCAACATCACCGCATCGGCGGCCACCACGCCCAGTGACGGCTTCGATCGCATGACGTGGAACCTCACGCCCGAAGTCGTGCCGACCCAGGTCAACGCGAGTTACTACTGGGCCAACCAGTTATCGTCGCAACATGGCGGGCACGCGATCTACACCGGCATCCAGCCACGCACCCTCAGCACCAACGTGGTGATCTTCAGCGCGTTCGGCACCGGCACGGCGCCGCTGTCGGCGAATTGCCGCGGCGGCGCCGACGGCGGCTCCGGAACGTCGTGCTCGATCGCGTATCCGTGGAAAACGGGCCACGCCTATCGGCTGCAGATCACCGTGACGCAGGCCAATCGCAGCGACGGGCGCTCGACCGTCGACGGTTTCATCACGGACGTCGCAACCGGCGCCACGACGCCGACCGGCAGCATTGCGGTGCCCGCCGACTGGGGCGGCCTGTCGAATTCGGCTTACCTGTTCGACGAGTACTTTCCGTTCAACGCCGCGCCGAAGGACCCGCTGCAGCGGCCATGCGTGCCGTATGCGCGCTACATGACGTCGCTGCCGCATTTCTATCTGAAGGATGTGGACTATCCGACGACCGAGCGGTCGATGCGGCTGAATACGGGCAAGGACAAGTGCGCGGTGCTGTCGGGCACGCCGAACGCAAGAGCCACGCTGGTCAACACGACGACCTATCTGATCGAGAACGGCTTCCTGCCCGGGAGCCCTGGCGCGCCGAAATAACGGGCGGGCGCGGAAAACAAAAAACCCGGCACGGAGCCGGGTTCTTGTCGACGAAGTGCGCATCGGTCAATTGCGCTGCACATCGTCTGGTGTGCTTGGTTGCGGGGACAGGATTTGAACCTGTGACCTTCGGGTTATGAGCCCGACGAGCTGCCAGACTGCTCCACCCCGCGTCAGAGAAATAAATTATAGGGTGAGGAAGTACTCACGTCAATACTTTTGTCACAATTTCTGCATCCATCGCCCGGGCGCCGATGCGGGATACGTACTCGACGCTGCATGACGCGCGCGTTCGCACCCCATGCTCGCGGTAAGATGGCGGCCTTCGCATTCACGCGGCACACCCCCTCCCGTTCATGAAAATCGCCACCTGGAACGTCAATTCGCTCAATGTCCGCAAACAGCATGTGCTCGACTGGCTCGTGCAAAGCGGAGCCGACGTGCTGTGCCTGCAGGAACTGAAGCTGCCGGACGAGAAATTCCCGCGCGCCGATCTCGAGGCAGCCGGCTACCGTAGCTGGTTCACGGGCCAGAAGACCTACAACGGCGTCGCGATCCTCGTGCGCGACACGCTCGCCGTCGACGAATCGGACGTCGTGCGCAACATCCCGGGCTTCGACGATCCGCAGCAGCGCGTGATCGCCGCGACGGTCGACGGCGTGCGCATCGTGTCCGCCTACTTCCCGAACGGCCAGGCGCTCGACTCCGACAAGTTCGTCTACAAGATGCAGTGGCTCGACGCGCTGCAGGCGTGGCTGCGCACCGAGCTGCAGCGCTACCCGAAGCTCGCGCTGCTCGGCGACTACAACATCGCACCGGAAGACCGCGACGTGCACGATCCCGCGAAATGGGAAGGCCAGAACCTCGTGTCGCCGCAGGAGCGCGCACACTTCGCGCAGCTGATCGAACTCGGCTTCGTCGATGCGTTCCGCCGCTTCGAGCAGCCCGAGAAAACCTTCACGTGGTGGGACTACCGGATGATGGCGTTCCGCCGCAACGCGGGGCTGCGCATCGACCACATCCTGCTGTCGCCGGCGCTCGCGGCGACCTGCGCATCGTGCGAAGTCGATCGCACGCCGCGCACGTGGGAACAGCCGTCCGATCACACGCCCGTCGTCGCGATCGTCGGCTGATCGCGCAAGCGCCGCGCGATCAGCGCCGCGCGGGCGCCGGCCCGAGATGGGCCCACAGGAAGCCGAATTCGGCTGCGTCGGCTTCCGCGCGCTCGAGATCGTCGGCGCTGCCGTGGCCGCCGTCGGTGTTCTCCCAGTACCACACCCGCTCGTGACCGAGCGCCTGCATACGCGCGGCCATCTTGCGCGCATGCGCGGGATGCACGCGATCGTCGCGGGTCGACGTCGTCAGCAACAACGGCGGATACACGACGCCTTCGCGCACGCGGTGATACGGCGAATACGCGGCCAGCGCCGCGCCTTCGCGCGGATCGTCGGGGTCGCCGTATTCGTCGAGCCAGGCGGCGCCCGCGTGCAGCTTCGGATAGCGCTGCATGTCGAGCAGCGGTACGCGGCACAGCACCGCGCCGAACAGCTCGGGCCGCTGCATCATGCACGCGGCGACCAGCAGCCCGCCGTTGCTGCCGCCCTCGATCCCGAGTTGCGCGGCGGTCGTCACGCCGGTCGCGGCCAGATCCTCGGCGACCGCGATGAAATCGTCGAACGAACGCTGCCGGTGTTCGCGCTGCGCGTCGACGTGCCAACGCGGCCCGAATTCGCCGCCGCCGCGAATGTGCGCGAACGCCATCACGCCGCCGCGTTCGAGCCAGCCGATGCCGAATGCATCGCTGTAGCCCGGCAGATTCGGGATCGCAAAGCCACCATAGCCGGACAGCAGGCACGGCCGCGCGACGCGCGCCCCGCCTTCCGGCACGTCAAGCGCATCGCGCGGCCCGATCAGCGTGTACGGCACCGCCGTGCCGTCGCGCGAACGCGCGCTCGCGCGGCGTACGACGAGCCCGGCCGCGTCGAACTGCACCGGCGGCCGGTCGAGCAGCACGCGGCGCGACGGCGCATCGTCAGCGCGATCGGCAAGATCGGCCAGCCAGCATTCGGGCGGATCGAGATACGTGTCGACATCGACGTACACCTCGTCGTTCAGCGTCGATTCGACGGGCTCGATATCGATCTGTGCATCGCCCGGCCAGTCGAACGGCCGCGCATCCCACGTCCACGCACCGTCGTCGGCCTGCCGCGGCTGCCACAGCATCGTGCAGTTGTGCACGTCGTCGAGCCAGCTCGCGATCAGCGTCGTGCGCGTGTGCGTCCACGTACAGGCGGACGTCGTCGGCCGCGGCGCGAACAGCGTCGTGAATTCGCGCGCGCCGGCGAGGAACGCCTGCTCGCGGATCGCGAGCAGCGAGCCGCCCGCGTGGCGCACGCCGTCGCAATCCCAGTCGAGGCGCGGCTCCAGCACGAGCCAGCCTTCCCAGAACCCGACCTCGACGTGCGTCGGCACGTCGTAGCGCACCCATTCGCCGGCGTCGGTCAGCCGGTATGCGTGCGCGTCGAAGAAATCGACGCTGCGCCACGCGACGTGACGGCGGTCGATCGGGTCGTACCATGCGCCCGCACTGATGTCGTCCGGCTCGCCGCGGAACACGACGGGCGCGTCGGCGAGCGGCGTGCCGCGCACCCAGCGCCGCACTTCATACGGATAACCGGCCGCGGTCGCATGTGCTTCGCCGCGATCCCAGCTCACGTAGACGGTGTCGCGATCGATCCAGCCGACCGTGTGATGGCCCGGCGCGTCGATCGTGAAGCCGCCGTCGACGAAACGGCGCTCGACGAGGTCGAATTCGCGCACGACGACCGCGTCGGCGCCGCCCGGCGACAGCGACAGCAGCACGCGATCGCCGTCCGGATACAGGATCGCCTCCTGCTCGAACACCCACGACTCGCCCTCTTCGGCGCCGAGCGCGTCGACGTCGAGCAGCGTTTCCCAGGCTGGCTGGCCGGCCCGCCAGTCGGCCCAGCGCGTGCGGCGCCACAGTCCCTTCGGATGGAGATCGTCCTGCCACAGGTCGTACGCCCAGTCGCGCCAGCGGGTCGGAATCACCGGGCGTTCGCGCGGCAGATACGCTTTCGCGAGACGCGCGGTCAGCGCCCGATACGCATCGTCGTCGCGCAGCGCGGCGTGCGTGCGCGCATTCTGCTCGTCGACCCACGTGCGAGCGCGCTTGCTGTCGAGCGCTTCGAGGAAACGGAACGGGTCGGCCCCGGCGGGCCAGCGGAAGGAATCGGACATGGTGGATCGGCGGAATGGCAAGCTGCGAGCAAACCGCGATTATGTCCGATCGCGGCATGCGCGGGCCCGCGCATGCCGCGAATCGTGCTCGGTCAGGGCTCCAGATGGAGTTCCTGGATCTTGCGCGTGATCGTGTTGCGGCCGATGCCGAGCCGCTCCGCGGCCTCGACCTTGCGGCCGCGCGTGAAGTCGAGCGCCTCGCGGATCACGGCCGCCTCGAAGCGACGCGCGAGCTCGTCCATCACGTCGGCAGAGTTCTCGCGCAACAACCGCGCGACTTCGGTGCGCAGCCCGTGCTCCCACATTGGGTAGCCGGCCGGCGCGCTGCCGTTCGCCGCACTCGCGACGGGCGCGGCGGCGGGCGGCGCTGCACCGATCGCGGCAGGCGCTGCCGCGTGGCCACCGCTGCCGTGTACGTCCGCGCCGTCGCCCGACGCGACGACCGGCGCCCCGGCCGGCACGAGGTCGGGCGGCAGGTCCTTGATCTCGACCGTCTGCGCGGGCGCCATCACGGTCAGCCAGTTCGCCAGATTCTCGAGCTGGCGCACATTGCCGGGAAACGGCAGCGACGTGAGATACGCGAGCGCATCGTCGGACACGCGCTTCGGCTCGACGCCGAGATCGCGTGCGCTCTTCTGCAGGAAGTGGCGCGTGAGCAGCGCGATGTCCTCGCTGCGTTCGCGCAGCGGCGGCAGGCGCAGCCGGATCACGTTGAGCCGGTGGTAAAGGTCCTCGCGGAACAGCCCCTGCCGCACGCGCGACTCGAGATTCTGGTGCGTCGCGGCGATCACGCGCACGTTCGCGCGCAGCGGGTTGTGCCCGCCGACCCGATAGAACTGCCCGTCCGACAGCACGCGCAACAGGCGCGTCTGCAGGTCGAACGGCATGTCGCCGATTTCGTCGAGGAACAGCGTGCCGTTCTCGGCCTGCTCGAAGCGGCCCTGCCGCGTCGTCTGCGCGCCGGTGAACGCGCCGCGCTCATGGCCGAACAGCTCGGATTCGAGCAGATCCTTCGGAATCGCCGCCGTGTTCAGCGCGATGAACGGCCCGTTCGCGCGCGGGCTGTGACGGTGCAGCGCCCGTGCGACGAGCTCCTTGCCGGTGCCCGACTCGCCGGTGATCAGCACGGTCGCGGCCGAATGCGACAGCCGGCCGATCGCACGGAACATGTCCTGCATCGCGGGCGCCTGGCCGAGCATCTCGGGCGCGTCGGCCACGCGCTCGTCCTGCGGCGCGCCGCCGCGCAGGCTTTCTTCCACCGCGCGGCGGATCAGCTCGACCGCCTTGTCGACGTCGAACGGCTTCGCGAGGTATTCGAACGCGCCGCCCTGGAACGCCGCGACGGCGCTGTCGAGATCGGAGAACGCCGTCATGATGATGACGGGCAGGCCCGGCAGCCGCTCGTGCATCGCCTGCAACAACTCGAGGCCCGAGCCGCCCGGCATCCGGATGTCGGACACCAGTACCTGCGGCGTCTCGTGGTCGAGCGCGGCCAGCGCGTCGCGCACGTTCGCGAAGCTCTTCGTCGCGAAGCTGTCCCGGGCGAGTGCCTTTTCAAGCACCCAGCGGATCGATTGGTCGTCGTCTACTATCCAGATCGGCTTCATAGGTCGGTCAGGTATGGGGAAATCCGGTGAATCGCACTGTCGCCGCTCAATGGTCGAGCGGCAGCAGAATCTGAAATTCGGTACGTCCGGGCCGGCTTTCGACCTCGATCATCCCGTCGTGCTGCTGCACGAACGTCTGCGCGAGCGTGAGGCCGAGGCCGCTGCCGTCGTCGCGTCCGGACACGAGCGGGTAGAAGATCCGGTCGCGGATCTCTTCCGGAATGCCGGGCCCGTTGTCGATCACGTGCAAGTCCAGTGCCAGCCGGTACAGGCGCTTGGCGATCGTCACCTTGCGCGCGATGCGCGTGCGCAGCTCGATCTTCGCGTCGCCCTGCGCGATCCGTTCGCGCAGCGCCTGCGCGGCGTTGCGCACGATGTTCAGCAGCGCCTGGATCAACTGCTCCTTGTCGCCGCGCAGGTCCGGCACGCTCACGTCGTAATCGCGCTCGATCGTGAGCCCGCGCGGGAATTCCGCGAGCATCACCGCGCGTACGCGTTCGCACACTTCATGAATGTTCACGTCGCCGACGATATGCGGATGCCGGTGCGGCTCCAGCAACCGGTCGACGAGCGTCTGCAGGCGGTCGGACTCCTTGATGATCACCTGCGTGTATTCGCGCAACTCGCCGCGCTCGCGCTCGCCCAGTTCGAATTCGAGCAGCTGGGCTGCGCCGCGAATGCCGCCGAGCGGGTTCTTGATCTCGTGCGCGAGGTTGCGGATCAGTTGCTTGTTGACCGCCGTCAGGTCGTGGATGCGCTCTTCCCGATCGGTGCGCGACTGCCGTTCGTTCTCGAACAGCTCGACGAGCACGAAATCGGGTGCGGTCTCGAGGAAGCCGACGATCGCGTGCACATGCAGCGGCTCACGGCCGGGCCGGTCGAGCACGGTATCGAGGTGCGTCGCGTGAAAGCGTTCCTGGCCGATCGCGGTGATCGTCGATGCAAGCTCGTTCGCGTTCGGGAAAATTTCGCCCCATGGCCGCTGCGCGAGCTGCCGCCGCGAGATGTCGAGCATCGCCTCCGCGGACGGGTTCGCGAACGCGATCCGCAGCGTCTTGCGGTCGAGCACGATCACGACCGTCGGCAGCGCTTCGAGCCCCGCCAGCAGACCCGAGCGCGAGAGCCGCTCGTCGTCCGTCAGTCGTTCGGGCTGGCCCGTTTTCGCCTTGATCAGATTCTTCAGAACCATCTGCGTGCTTGTCGCGCCTCACCGGGCAGAAAATGAAAATCGTCGGAACAAAAAAGGGACGGCCGGACGCCGTCCCCTTTCAGACTCCGCCGCTCCCGCCGCACACCGCGCGACGGGAACGAACCGGCATGACGGCGCCGAATCGAAGCGCCATCGCCGATTAGAGCGAGTAGTACATCTCGAACTCGATCGGGTGCGTCGTCATGCGGAACTTCGCCAGCTCCTGCTCCTTCAGCCCGAGGTACGCGTCGATCATGCCGTCCGTGAACACGCCGCCGCGCGTCAGGAACTCGCGATCCTTGTCGAGCGCCTCGAGTGCCTGGTCGAGACCCGCGCACACGGTCGGGATCTTTGCATCCTCTTCCGGCGGCAGGTCGTACAGGTTCTTGTCCGCTGCTTCGCCCGGATGGATCTTGTTCTGGATCCCGTCGAGGCCGGCCATCATCAGCGCCGAGAACAACAGGTACGGGTTCGCCATCGGGTCCGGGAAGCGCGTTTCGATACGGCGGCCCTTCGGGTTCGACACGTGCGGAATGCGGATCGATGCCGACCGGTTGCGTGCCGAGTACGCGAGCTTGACCGGCGCTTCGAAGTGCGGGACCAGACGCTTGTACGAGTTCGTCGTCGGGTTCGTGATCGCGTTCAGCGCGCGAGCGTGCTTGATGATGCCGCCGATGTAGAACAGCGCCAGTTCCGACAGGCCGGCATAGCCGTTGCCCGCGAACAGGTTCTGACCGTCCTTCCAGATCGACTGGTGAACGTGCATGCCCGAACCGTTGTCGCCGACGACCGGCTTCGGCATGAACGTCGCCGTCTTGCCGTACGAGTGTGCGACGTTATGGATGATGTACTTCGACCATTGCGTCCAGTCCGCGCGTTGCACGAGCGTCGAGAACTTCGTGCCGATTTCGTTCTGGCCCTGGCCCGCCACTTCGTGGTGGTGCACTTCGACCGGGATGCCGAGCTGTTCGAGCAGCAGGCACATTTCCGAGCGCATGTCCTGGAACGTGTCGACCGGCGCGACCGGGAAGTAGCCGCCCTTCGTGCCCGGACGGTGGCCCGTGTTGCCGCCTTCGAATTCCTTGCCTGCCGACCACGGCGCTTCTTCCGAGTTGATCTTCACGAAGCAGCCCGACATGTCCGTGTTCCACTGGACCGAGTCGAAAATGAAGAATTCCGGCTCCGGACCGAAGTAGGCCGTGTCGCCGATGCCCGTGCTCTTCAGGTAGGCTTCCGCGCGCTTCGCGAGCGAACGCGGGTCGCGCTCGTAGCCCTTGCCGTCGGCCGGCTCGACCACGTCGCAGGTCAGCACCAGCGTCGATTCTTCATAGAACGGGTCGATGAACGCAGCGCTCGGATCCGGCATGAGCAGCATGTCCGACGCCTCGATACCCTTCCAGCCCGCGATCGACGAACCGTCGAATGCATGACCGCTTTCGAACTTGTCTTCGTCAAACGCCGAAACCGGCACCGACACGTGCTGTTCCTTGCCGCGCGTATCCGTGAAGCGGAAATCGACGAACTTGACGTCCTCGTCCTTCACGAGCTGCATGACGTCGGCGACGGTTTTACTCATAACCTCTTCTCCTGATTGAACAATTCCGGCGGACTGGGAACCGCCTCGTTTATCGAGCTGACCGGGGTCTTGCTTTGGCGCAGCGCGCCCCGATTCGACCGAATTCTATATAGCACCTTCCGTGCCAACCATCGCAAAACCGACGCGGATCGCGCCGGCCCGCGCCGCAGCGGGGCTCGCCTGCGCAATTGCAGGGCCCGGGGCCGCACCGACGCCGACCGGATTGCACCCATACGGTGCAATCTCCGGGGTGCGGCGGCGCGACCGAGTTATTCTGGTGCATGCGCGCAATTCTGCACCTTTTTGGTGAACCCGTGGCCCGTGCATGCGCCGCAGGCCGCGCGGACGTCCGTACCGCCCCACCGCGCTAGAATGCTCGTTTGACCGATACGGAGACTCCCTGCCATGAGTACGCTGGACCAGCTTTACGCGAAGGCCGACGAACGCCGCGCACAAAGCGCGCTCAACTACGCCGGCGCGCTGCTGCCGGTCGAGGCATTCGAACTGCTGCAGCTCGACCCGTCTGCGCGCCTCGTCGACGTGCGCACGCGCGCCGAGCTCGACTGGATCGGCCGCCCGCTCGTCGGCGACGGCCAGTACCTGCACATCGAATGGACGCGCTACCCGGGCGGCGTGCCGAACGCCGAATTCGTCAACGAACTGAAGGCGGCCCTGCCGGCCGATACGCCGATCCTGTTCCTGTGCCGCAGCGCCGCGCGCTCGAAGCTCGCCGCGGTCGCGGCCGCGCAGGCCGGCTACACGAAGGCGTTCGACCTGCTCGAAGGCTTCGAGGGCGCGAAGGACGCCGAAGGCCACCGCAAGACCGTCGACGGCTGGTGCTTCCGCAAACTGCCGTGGATCGGCGCCTGACGGCGCGCCCGCCGGTTGCGACAGCCTCATCGTCGAGCCAGGGGATGACATGCCGATGACGGGCCGCGTTGCGCGGCCCGTTGCTTTTGGTACGGCAGGTACGGCAGCGTGGCAGGCCGCTCAGGCACGCGGCGCATCGGGCTCGACGACGTCGCCGCCGAGCAGGTGCACGCCTTCGCGCAGCTTCACGAACGCGGCCGCGACCGCTTCCGGCTCGCCCTTCACGCCGAGATCGATGTGACGGCGCGCGTAGATGCCGCCGCGCTCCGCGTCGCCGACGCTCGGCAGGCTGAACACGCGCACGCCCGGGAAATCGCGCTCGATCTTCTCCATCAGCGGCGTGAGCGTCGATTCCGGCAGCTCGAACACGTACAGCGAGCGCTCGGCATGCGGCGTCGCGTGATGCAGATGCGCATACTGCGTATCGAGCACCCATTCGATCATCGGCCACGCCATCACCGGGAAGCCCGGCACGAAATGGAGATGGCCGACCGAGAAGCCGGGAATCCGGTTGTAGCCGTTCGGGATGATCGTCGCGCCGGCCGGGAACACGCCCATGTTGAAACGGTGCTGGTTCTCCGGCGACTCGAAATCGACCGGTGCGGCCGGATCGGCGTGCATCTCGCGGATCCGCTCCGTAATCAGCGCCTTCGCTTCCGGATGCAGTTCGAGCGGCACGCCGAGCGCGGCCGCCGCGCACTGGCGCGTGTGGTCGTCCGGCGTCGCGCCGATCCCGCCCGTCGAGAACACGATGTCGCCCGACGCGATCGCGCGCGCGAGCGTCGCCGTGATGCGCGCCGGATCGTCGCCGACGTATTCGGCCCAGTCGAGCGCGAGACCGCGCGCGCCGAGCAGCTCGATGACCTTCGCCAGATGCTTGTCCTGTCGGCGGCCCGACAGGATTTCGTCGCCGATGATGATGATGCCGATGCTCATGCCTGCCCCATGTCGATTGCGGTGGCGCGCGCACTCGCGCGCAAGTCTTCCAGCGCGCGCAGGCAGTAGTGCCCGAACCACAGCGCCGAGAAGACGAGGATGAAAGCGTAAACCCAGATCATGGCGGCCGCGACGAACGGGAACAGCACCATCATCCAGACCGACGACACCCACACGAAGGTCGGCACGGTGCCGAGCAGCCCGGTCGCGACGCCGATGCCGATCAGCGGCCAGCGGTGCCGGCGCACGAGCGCGCGACGCTCGTCGCGGCTCGCGTGCAGCGCGAGCGCATCGTAGGTCATCACGCGATACGTGAGCCAGCCCCAGATCACCGGCGGCAGCAGCGCGAAGAACGGCGGAATCAGCCACAGCGGGATCGTGACGACGAGCAGCACGACGCCGACGAGCGCCGCGCCGAGCGAATTGAACACGCTGCCGAGGAAGGTGCCGCCCCGCTTCGGCTCGAGCGCCGCGAACTGCCGGTTCGACAGGTGCTTGATCACGACCGGCATCGAGATCGTCGCGATCAGCAGCAGCACGGTCAGCACGATCAGCGGAATGGCGAGCGACACGACCACGAACGGCGCGACGACCGCATGCAGCTGCGACATGCCGATCGCATCGAACGCGCGATACAGCGCGGCCGTCAGCACGAAGCCGTCGAGTGCACCGCGCGCGAGGTCCAGCAATGTCTGCCACGAGAACCACAGCACGGCGCCCCACAGCAGCGCCGACACAACGAACGGCATCAGGGTGAGCCACAGCATGCGCGGATGCAGCGCGCTGACGAGCGCCCGGACGAAGGAACGCAGCAAATCGTTCATGCGAGCCTATGGAGTCTGGATTGACGGAGAAAAACGGGGAAAGGATAAACCACGCGGCCCGCATGCGCCAAAGCGCATGCGGGCCGCGTGCAAGCGTCGTTCGACGGGAAAGCGGACGGATCGGGATCAGGCCGACGCCGCGCCGCGCTTCGCGGGGAACAGGCGCCGGAAGATCCGCACGAACGCGAGGCCGTGCTGCGACCAGAAGCCGTCGCCATAGGACACGCCCTCGATCTGCTCGCGGATGCCGGTCGGCTCGACCGTGCGGTTCCACGACGCGGTGCCGAACATCATGTCCCACCACGGAAACAGCACGCCGAAGTTGCAGCCGTACTTGGTGCCTTCGTGGCCGTAACCGACCGCATGGTGCCGGCGGTGGAAGATCGGGCTGACGAGCAGGCGCTCGCCGATGCGGCCGTACGACAGCCGCGCATTCGTATGCTGGATGCTCTGCAGGAAGTTGGTGACCGCGGTCAGCACGACGAACTGCGACGGCGTCACGCCGATCACGAGCGCGATCGCCGCGAAAAAGCACGACTGGAGCACGTCGTCGAGCAGGTGGTTGCGGTCGTCGCACCACAGCGACATCTGCCGCTGGCTGTGATGGACCGCGTGCAGCTCCCACCAGATGCCGAACTTGTGCTGCCAGCGGTGATACCAGTAGCCGGCGAAGTCGAGCACGACGAGATAGATCGCGAACGCGACGATCGGCTGCGAAGTCACGCCCGGCCACAGATAGTCGAGGTTGACGTTCGCGACGCCATGCAGGCGCAGCCACGCCCGGAAGCTGTCGAACACCGGCTGCAGCGCGAAGAAGAAGAACAGCGTGTAGATGCCGAGCTTCGAGATCGCCGTGTAGATCACGTCGACCCGCACCG
Organism: Burkholderia sp. MSMB1072; assembly: GCF_001524725.1. Taxonomy (NCBI): domain Bacteria; kingdom Pseudomonadati; phylum Pseudomonadota; class Betaproteobacteria; order Burkholderiales; family Burkholderiaceae; genus Burkholderia; species Burkholderia sp. MSMB1072. The sequence goes on along the minus strand of NZ_LOYC01000001.1, from coordinate 15,686 downwards.
CGCGTCGGTTCGTCCAGCGCTCGACCGGCAGCAGCGCCTCGAGCGGGCGCAGCAGCGCGAACATCAGCACCATCTGCAGCGCGCCGATGATCACCCAGTACAGCGCGTCGTAGGTGTCCTCGTCATAGTCCATCAGGTTGAACTTGAAGAGGAGCGGCTGCACGACATCGACGTACAGCCAGGTCTGGATGTCCGACACGAACGCATCGATCAGGTGCAGCATCGTTCGCCTCCGCCCGTCACGCGCCGTTTGCCGCCTTCCACGGCGCGCGGTCGTAGAAGTAGATGCCGTGCGGCGAGCGGCCGACGGCAATCGTCTGCACCAGCTTGCGCGAGGCCAGATCGATGATCCCGACCTTCTTCGCGAAACGGAACGTCACCCACAGCGTCTTCTTGTCGGCGGACAGCTCCATGTCGTCGGGGCCCGGCAGCAGGCCGGTGATGTCGCCGACGTTGGTGAGCGTGTTCTCGTCGATGATGCTGATCGTGTTCGCGACGCGGTTCGTCACCGCGACGTGCGTGCCGTCGGCGAGCGAGCGGAAGTTGTGCGCGCCCTTGCCCGTGTAGATCTGCTTGACGACCTTCTGGTTGCGCCAGTCGACGACCGCGACGTAATCCGCGCCGGTCATCCCGACCAGCAGGAATTTGTCGTCCGGCGTGAGCCACAGGCCGGCCGGCACCTTGCCGACCTTCATCTTCCATTTGACCGTCTGCGTCGGCAGGTCGATCGCCGCGATCTCGCCGGACACCTGCAGCGACACGAGCAGCGTCTTGCTGTCCTTCGTGAACGCGAGGTGGCTCGGCATCACCGCGAGCGGCACGCGCTTCACGAGGTGCAGGTCGCGGCCGTCGTAGCCGTAGATGTCGACGCGGTCGAGCCGCAGGCCGGCCGCCGCGAACCACTTGCGGTCGGGCGAGAAGCCGAGCTGGTAAGGATCGTCGATCCCTTCGACGGTGCGCTGCAGCTTGCCCGTCTTCGGATCGAGGAACATCAGGCTGTTCGAGACCGAATTCGCGACGATCAGCGACGCGTTGTCGGGCGTCGCCATCAGATGGTGCGGTTCCTTGCCGGTCGGCATCGTGGAAACGACTTCGCGGGTCTGCTGGTCGATCAGGGAAAGCGTCGCTTCGGCCGAATTGAGGACGATCACGTTATTCGCGTGTGCGGCAGGCGCCAGCACGGCGGCGGCCAGCGCAAGCGTGCGGCCGAAGGAAAGGAAAGTGCGCATGAAGACTCACGTCGTGGAACAGCTGTCATTGTAGAACGTTCGGCGGGCCCCTCCGGTTGACCCATGCCGGTATTGCGCCACTTCGACGCACGCCCCGCCTGCCGGACGAACCGCCGCGGCAGGCGGCTGCGGTGCGGGCCCCGGGCGGCCGCCGAGGCGGCCCGGCAAACCGATGTTGCGCTAGCGCTGCATCGACTCCCAGACCTTGTGCAGACGCTTGACAGAGACCGGCATCGGCGTGCGCAGTTCCTGCGCGAACAGCGAAATCCGCAATTCCTCGAGCAGCCAGCGGAATTCCGCGAGCCGCGCATCGGCGACGCCGCCGCGCTGCGACACCGCGCGCTGGTACTGCTGGGCGAGCGGCAGCAGCTCGGCCGACTGCTTCGCGTCGCGCGCCGGGTCGGCCTTCAGCTTGTCGATCCGCAGCGCGATGCCCTTCAGGTAGCGCGGGAAATGCGCAAGCTGCGCGTAAGGCGTGTCGATCACGAAGCGTTTGCCGACCAGCGCGGCCAATTGCTGCTGCAGGTCCGCATGGGCCTGCGCGAACGGCTTCGCCTGCGCGAGCTTCTTCACGAGGCCCGCGTATTCGGCCAGGATCTGCCCGACGAGCCGCGCGATTTCCTGCGCGAGCAGGTTCAGGCGGCTGCGGCCCTCGTCGCGGCGCGCGTGGAAGCTCGCGTCGTCGTCGGGCAGCGGGTCCTGCAGGCACGCGCGATCGAGCGCCGTGTCGATCAGCTGGTCGCGCAACTCGTCCTGCGTGCCGAGCGACATGTACTGCATCGCCATCTCGCGCAGGCCCGGCAGGTTCTTTTCCAGGAACTTGATCGGCTCCTTCAACTGCAGCGCGAAGAGCCGCCGCAAGCCGGCCCGGTGGATGCGCGCGGCCTCCTCCGGCGAATCGAACACCTCGACGTCGCAATGCGTGCCACGGTCGACGAGCGCCGGATAGCCGTACAGCGTCTGGCCGCGCCGGCGGATTTCCAGCAGCTCGGGCAGCTTGCCGAAATTCCACGTCGTCAGGTTCTCGTACAGCGCCGTCGCGCCGGTTTCCGCCGCGGCGGCCGTCTGCGGCGCCGCGCCCTTGCCGGCCTTCGCGCCGCGGGCAGGCACCCCGGCCGCGACACCCGACGCGGGCGCGTGGCCGAGCGCCTGAGCGGCGTCGGCGTCGCCGCCGGTCGCGAGCGTCGACGCCGCCGCGATCTTCTGGAACTGCTGCTGCGCCTGCGCGCCCAGCTCCTGGCGAAGCTGCGCGAGATTGCGCCCCATCGCGAGCTGGCGGCCGTGCTCGTCGATCACCTTGAAATTCATGAACAGGTGCGCGGGCAGCGTCTCGAGCTTGAAGTCGGCCGTTTTCATCGCGACCTGCGTCTCGCCGCGCACGTCGGCGATCAGCGCCTCGACGAGCCCGCCCGCACCGAAGCGCTCGCGGCCCATCCGCTCGACGAAGCCGGCCGCGTACTCGGGCAGCGGCACGCAGTGCCGGCGCAGCTTCTGCGGCAGCGACTTCAGCAGCAGTTGCACCTTTTCCTTCAGCATCCCCGGCACGAGCCACTCGCAGCGGCGCGCGTCGACCTGGTTCAGCGCGAAGAGCGGCACCGCGAGCGTCACGCCGTCGCGCGGCGTGCCGGGTTCGAAGTGGTACGTGAACGCCATCTCGACGCCGGCCATCGTTGCGCGCTTCGGGAACAGGTCGGTCGTCACGCCCGCCGCCTCGTGGCGCATCAGGTCGTCGCGCGACAGGTACAGCAGCCGCTGCTTGTCCTCCGCCTGGCCGCCCTTCTTCACCTCGTCGCGATACCAGCGCTCGAACGCGGCGCCCGTGTGGATGCCCTCCGGAATCGCCTGGTCGTAGTACGCGTAGATCAGCTCGTCGTCGACCAGCACGTCCTGCCGGCGCGACTTGTGCTCGAGCTGCTCGATGTCGGCGAGCAGCTTGCGGTTGTGCGCGAAGAACGGCAGTTTCGTGTCGAACTCGCCTTCGACCAGCGCGCCACGGATGAACAGCTCGCGGGCGCGCGCCGGGTCCTGCTTGCCGAACGCGACGCGCCGTCGATGGTAGATCGGTAGCCCGTACAACGTCGCGCGCTCGAACGCGCTGACCTGCGCCGGCCGCTTTTCCCAGTGCGGTTCCGACAGCGATTTCTTCAGCAGGTGCGCGCCGATCTTCTCGACCCATTCGGGCTCGATCTTCGCGAGGCAGCGCGCGTACAGCCGGCTCGTCTCGACGAGCTCGGCCGCCATCACCCAGCGGCCGGCCTTCTTCGCGAGCGCGGAGCCCGGCCACAGGTAGAACTTGATGCCGCGCGCGCCGAGGTAATGCGGATCGTCGTCGGCCTTCATCCCGAGGTTGCCGAGCAGCCCCGTCAACAGGGCCAGATGGATCTGCTCGTAGGTGGCCTCGACTTCGTTGAGCCGCCAACCGTGCTCGCGCACGACCGTCAGCAACTGCGAATGGACGTCGCGCCATTCGCGCAGCCGCAGATGCGACAGGAAGTTCTGCCGGCACGCGTCGACGAGCTGGCGATTCGACTTCTTGTGCGCGACGGCCTCCTCGAACCACGCCCAGATCTTCAGCCACTGCAGGAATTCGGAGCGCTCGTCGGCGAACCGGCGGTGCGCCTGGTCGGCCTGCTCCTGCGCTTCGATCGGACGATCGCGCGGGTCCTGCACGGACAGCGCGCTCGCGATGATCAGCACCTCGCGCAACGACTGCTGGTCGCGCGCGGCGAGAATCATCCGGCCGACGCGCGGATCGAGCGGCAGCCGCGCGAGCTCGCGGCCGAGCGGCGTCAGCGCGTTGTCGTCGTCGACCGCGCCGAGCTCGTTGAGCAACTGGTAACCGTCCGCGATCGCGCGGCCGGGCGGCGGCTCGAGGAACGGGAACGATTCGATCGCGCTCAGGTGCAGCGACTTCATCCGCAGGATCACCGACGCGAGCGACGAGCGCAGGATTTCCGGGTCGGTGAAGCGCGCACGCGCCTGGTAGTCGCTTTCCTCGTACAAACGGATGCAGACGCCGTCGGCCACCCGGCCGCAGCGGCCCGCGCGCTGGTTCGCGGCGGCCTGCGAGATCGACTCGACCTGCAACTGCTCGACCTTGTTCCGGTACGAATAGCGCTTCACGCGCGCGAGGCCGGTGTCGACCACGTAGCGGATGCCCGGCACCGTCAGCGAGGTTTCGGCCACGTTGGTCGCAAGCACGATCCGGCGTGCGTTCGACGCCTTGAACACCTTGTCCTGGTCGGCCGCCGAGAGCCGCGCGAACAGCGGCAGGATCTCGGTGTGCGGCGGATGGTGCTTGCGCAGCGCCTCGGCCGCCTCGCGGATCTCGCGCTCGCCGGGCAGGAACACCAGCACGTCGCCGGGGCCTTCGCGGCACAGCTCGTCGACCGCGTCGACGATCGCGTCCATCAGGTCGCGTTCGGCTTCGCGCGCGGTCTTCACGCGATCGCGGCCGCCCGTACCCTCGGCGTTCTTCACCGCCGGGCGATCCTCGGCCACCGGGCGGTAGCGCATCTCGACCGGATACAGCCGCCCGCTCACCTCGATCACGGGCGCCGGGCGTGCGTCGGTGCCGAAATGGCGCGCGAAGCGATCGGCGTCGATCGTCGCGGACGTGACGATCAGCTTCAGGTCCGGCCGCCTCGGCAGGATTTCCTTCAGATAGCCGAGCAGGAAGTCGATGTTCAGGCTGCGCTCGTGCGCCTCGTCGATGATCAACGTGTCGTACGCCTTCAGCAACGGGTCGGTCTGCGTCTCGGCGAGCAGGATGCCGTCGGTCATCAGCTTGACGGACGCGCCCGGCGCGAGATTGTCGGTGAAGCGCACCTTGTAGCCGACCACCTCGCCGAACGGCGTGCCCAGTTCCTCGGCGATCCGGCGGCCGGTCGACGATGCGGCCAGGCGCCGCGGCTGCGTATGGCCGATCAGGCCCGTGCCGCCGGCGCCAAGGCCGCGGCCGAGATCGAGACAGATCTTCGGCAATTGCGTGGTCTTGCCCGAGCCGGTTTCGCCGCAGACGATGACGACCTGATGACCGGCGATCGCACGCGCGATTTCGTCGCGCTTGCCCGACACGGGCAGGCTTTCCGGGTACGTGATCGGCGGAACGGGATTCGGCGGGACGGCGGCGCGCGGCGCACGCTCGCGGCGCGGGGCCCGCTCGCCCGTCGGCTGCGGCGCACCCTTCGCGGCCGACTGGCGCGCGTCGCCGCGCCGTTCGTCATTGCGCGGCCCGCGCGGCGCGTGTGCCGGCGTGCCCGCCGGCTTGTCCTGCTGCTGGCGCGGCGGCTGGCCCGGCTGCTCGCGCGCGTCGGCCGCACCATCCGGGTGCTTCGCCGACGGCGTATTGGCCCGCGTCGGCGCGGGACTTTTAGAAACATTCGACATGGGGGCGCATTATAATCCCGGCCATGAATTCCCAAACCGACCTCCCTCCCGCCCAGACCGGCGCCGCGACGCCGCCGGCCGCCGACGATTCGGCCGCCAGCCACGCGCAGTTCGTCGACTGGATGCGCTCCGTCGCGCCCTATATCCACAAGTTCCGCAACAGCACGTTCGTCGTGGGGTTCGGCGGCGAGGTGGTGCAGCAGGGGCTGCTGAATGCGCTCGTGTCCGACATCGCGCTCTTGCAGGCGATGGGCATCCAGATCGTGCTGGTGCACGGCTCGCGCCCGCAGGTCGAGGAGCAGTTGAGCCTGCACGGTGTCGAATCCGAGTTTTCGCACGGCCTGCGCATCACCGATGCGCGCGCGCTCGAATCCGCGAAGGAAGCAGCCGGCGAAGTGCGTCTCGACATCGAGGCCGCGATCAGCCAGGGTCTGCCGAACTCGCCGATGGCGCACGCGCACATCAGCGTCGTGTCGGGCAACTTCGTGACCGCGCGGCCGGTGGGAATTCTCGACGGGGTCGATTTCGCGCACACGGGCATCGTGCGCAAGATCGACGCCGAATCGATCCGTCATTCGCTCGCGAGCCGCAAGCTCGTGCTGCTGTCGCCGCTCGGCTTCTCGCCGACCGGCGAGGCGTTCAACCTGTCGATGGAGGACGTCGCGTCGGCGGCCGCGATCGCGCTGCGCGCCGACAAGATCATCTTCCTGACCGAAGGGCCCGGCATCGTCGACGACGAAGGCGAGCTGGTGCGCGAAATGTCGCTCGACGCGGCCGCCGAACTGCTCGATTCCGGCAACATCCAGGGCGACGACGCGTTCTTCCTGAAGCATTCGATCCGCGCATGCCGCGGCGGCGTGACCCGCGCCCACCTGATCCCGCAGTCGCTCGACGGCAGCATGCTGCTCGAACTGTTCCTGCACGACGGCGTCGGCACGATGATCTCGTACGAGAACCTCGAAAGCCTGCGCGAGGCGACCCCGGACGACGTCGGCGGCATCCTGTCGCTGATCGAGCCGCTCGAGTCGGACGGCACGCTGGTGCGGCGCGGCCGCCACCAGATCGAACGCGACATCGACCACTTCTCGGTGATCGAGCACGACGGCGTGCTGTTCGGCTGCGCGGCGCTGTACCCGTACCAACAGGAAAAGATCGGCGAAATGGCGTGCCTGACGGTCGCACCCGAAGCGCAGGGCTCGGGCGACGGCGAACGCCTGCTCAAGCGCATCGAGCAGCGCGCCCGCGCGCGCGGCCTCACGCACATCTTCGTGCTCACGACGCGCACCGAGCACTGGTTCCTCAAGCGCGGCTTCGTCAAGGTCAGCGTCGACGACCTGCCGGAAGACCGTCGCAAACTCTATAACTGGCAGCGCAAGTCGCTCGTGCTGATGAAGCAGCTCTGAGCACCGGCACGACTGCCCTTCCCCCCAGACACCGATTACAGGAGAAGTACACGATGGCTCGAATGATCCAATGCGCGAAGCTCGGCAAGGAAGCCGAAGGCCTCGATTTCCCGCCGCTGCCGGGCGAACTCGGCAAGCGCATTTACGAGAGCGTCTCGAAGGAAGCGTGGCAAGGCTGGCTCAAGCAGCAAACGATGCTGATCAACGAAAACCGCCTGAACATGGCCGACCCGCGCGCGCGCCAGTACCTGATGAAGCAGACGGAGAAGTACTTCTTCGGCGAGGGCGCGGACCAGGCGTCCGGCTACGTGCCGCCGACGGAAGGCTGAGCGCAGCGAATCGCGCAGGCGGCGCGCTAACGTCGTCGCGCGAATAGCGCAAACGGCACCGTGTGATCGCACGGTGCCGTTTGCTTTTGGGGCAGCCCAATCGACGCAACCCCGCCGACGCGCGCGCGACGGCGCCCGGACGAGCCGGCGTGCCCCGCCTCATCCCGCCGGTTTCAACGTGCCGCGGTCGTCAGGCGGCGCGCCCGCGCCGGCCGGCTGATCCGCACCCGCGCCTTCCGTGCCCCATTCCGCCGCATCGCTGCGTTCGGCCGTCGACAGCTCGTCCGCGCGATACCCGGTGCGATTGAGCAGCGCGAGCATGCACGCGAGCGACACGAGCGCGTACAGCCCCGACGCGATCGCGACGCCGACGATGCTGCCGGTCGCGTTCAGGATCGCCTGCGCGAGCACCGGCGTGCCGCCGCCGACGACCAGCGCGCTCAACTGATACGCGAGCGACAGGCCCGTATAGCGGATGTTGGCGGGGAACACGCGCGCGAGCACGCCGCCGACCGCGCCGTAGAACATCGCCGACGGAATCGTCGAAATGCACATGCCCGCGACGGCGCCCCAGTACGAACGCGTCGCGAGCGCATGGAACATCATGGGCATCAGCACGATTTCCGGAATCAGGATCCAGCACATCGCGCGCCGCATGTCGACCTTCGACACGAACCACGCGCCGACCGGCTGCATCAGGAATTGCACGACGAGCGAGATCGACAGGATGCCGAGGAACGTGCCCTGCGCGTAACCGAGCGTCTTCGTCGCCCACGACAGCGCGAACGTGCTGCGGAAATACGTGACGTTGATTACCGGCAGCGTGCCGGCCGCGAGCAGCACGACGACCCAGTGGTCGCGCACGACGTCGCGCAGCGGCAGCTTCACCGTGCGCTTGCGCGCGAGCACGCGCTGCATGTCGACCGACTCCTCGAGCTTCAGCCGGATCACCATGCCGATGATCACGAGCACGGCCGACAGCAGGAACGGAATGCGCCAGCCCCACATCAGGAACGACGGCGTCGGCAGCGCGCTCAGCGCGAAGAACGCGGCCGTGGCCAGCAGGTTGCCGGTGGGCGAGCCCTGCTGGGCGAACGCCGCGTACAGGATGCTGCGATGCTTCGGCGCATTCTCGCTTGCGATCAGCACCGCGCCGCCCCACTCGCCGCCGACCGCGATGCCCTGCAGCACGCGCAGCACGACGAGGCCCGCCGGCGCCCATACGCCGATCGACGCATAGCCGGGCAGCAGGCCGATGCCGGTCGTCGCGAGCCCCATCATCACCAGTGTGATCACCAGCGCGGTCTTGCGGCCGACGCGATCGCCGAGATGGCCGAACACGATCCCGCCGAGCGGCCGCGCGGCGAACCCGGCCCAGAACGTGACGAACGCGAGCAGCGTCGCGACGCCGGAATCCATCGTGCTCGAAAAGAACACCTTGCCGAATACGAGCGCCGCAGCGGTGCCGTAGATATAGAAGTCGTACCACTCGATCGTGGTGCCGACGAACGCCGCGAGGGCGGCGCGGCCTGGCCGCGGCTGCGCGGCGGGCGGGGATTGCGGACGGCTCATCGATGTCTCCATGTCGGTGATCGGGGTGCGACTGTCGCGCACCTTTCCGGATGGCCGGCCTTCGCCGGCCGGCGGGGTTACGCTACGTTGCGATCGGTCGATTCCGGGCGACGTTCGTCTGCGGCGCCCGTCGGTCCGTCAGGTCTGGCCGGGCGCGACACGCAGCACACCGGCATCGAGCAGTTGCTGCTGAAGTGCGCGATCGACGCCGAGCCGGTCGAGCACCGCACGCGTATCGCGACCGAGCGCGGGAGGCGCCGACCGGTAGGTGGCCGGCGTGCGCGACAGCTTCACCGGCGACGCGGTGCCGCGATACGCGCCGATCTCGACGAACAGGTTGCGGTGCAGCGCATGCGGATCGTGCGCGACGTCGGCCACCGTGCGTACCGGCCCGCACGGCACGCCGGCCGCCATCAGGTCGCGCGCGAGCGGCTCGCACGCGTGCACGGCGAGCCGCACTTCCAGCTCGACCTTCAACTGCGCCCGGTGCGCGCAGCGGCTGCGGTTGTCGACGAAGCGCGGATCGCTGGCGAGCGCCGGCGCGCCGAGATGCGCGACGAGCCGCGCAAACTGCCGGTCGTTGCCGACCGCGAGGAAGATCGGCACGGTGGCCGTGCGGTAGCTGTCGTACGGCGCGATGTTCGGATGCGCATTGCCGCTGCGCTCCGGCACACGGCCCGAACCGAAGAAATTCGGCAGATGCGGATGCAGCAGCGACACGCCGCAGTCGTACAACGCCACGTCGATCGACTGTCCGCGCCCGCTCTTCTCGCGCTCCGCGAGCGCCAGCAGGATGCCGGCGAGCGCGTTGAGCCCCGTGACCATGTCGACGATCGGCAAACCGATGCGCGTCGCGCCGCCATCGCGTTCGCCGTTCACGCTCATCAGCCCGGCCATCGCCTGGATCACCGCGTCGTAGCCCGGCAGGCCGCCGAGCGGGCCGTCGTCGCCGAAGCCCGTCACCGCGCAGTGGATCAGGCGCGGGAAGCGCGGTTGCAGGTCGCGTGCGTAGTCCATGCCCCAGCGCGCGAGCGTGCCCGGCTTGAAATTCTCGACGAGCACGTCGGCCTCTTCGAGCAGGCGCCACAGGATCGCCCGCCCTTCGTCGTGCGACAGGTCGAGCGCGAGCCCTTCCTTGTTGCGGTTCACGCCCATGAAATACCAGGCCGTGTCGCCGAGGAACGGCGGGCCCCAGGCGCGCGTCTCGTCGCCGGCGGGCGGCTCGATCTTGACCACCGTCGCGCCGTGATCGGCGAGCGCCTGCGTGCAGTACGGGCCGCCGAGCACACGGCTCAGGTCGACGACCTTCAGGCCGTCCAGTGCGCCACGCGTCGTGCTCATCGCTCGACCTCCGGCAGCAGGTCGAGCGCCGTGTCGAGCGTGACCGGCAGGCCGCGCAGCAGCGCGTGGGACGCGGCCGATTCGTCGTCGCGCGGAGCCGGCGCGAGCGGATCGACCGGCAGCAGCTTGTGCCGCACGATCAGGTGCGCCAGCGCGAGACGCCTGAAATCCGGCGCGAGCCGTGCGCCCTCGCAGGCCATCAGCACGGCCGCGCTCGCGTAATACAGCGCGGACGCGGCCTGCCGCACGCGCGCATCGTCGCCTTCCTCGCCGACCCGCACGAGCGCATCGCACGCCCGCGCGAGAATGCGCCGCAACGCCGTGCGGCTCGCGTCGGGCAGCGGCGCCGCGCCCAGACGATCGCCGAGGAACGTGCGCAGCGCGTCGAGCGCATGTTCGCGCTGTGCGGCGCGCGCGACGTCGAGCGCGACGATGTTGCTCGTGCCTTCCCAGATCGAACCGAGGTGCGCGTCGCGCACGAGCCGTGCATCGCTCCACTCCTCGATATAGCCGGTGCCGCCGCGTACTTCCATCGCATCGCCCGTCACGCGGCGCGCGTCGCGGCACGCGCGGAACTTGATCAACGGCGTCAGGATCCGCACGCAGCGCGCAGCCTGCTCGTCGCCCGCGTCGGCCTGCGGCAGCAACAGTGCGATCTGCATGAACATCGCGCGCGCGGCCTCGGCCGGCAGCAGCATCTTCATCAGCTGGCGCCGCATCAGCGGCATCTCGATCAGCTTGCGGCCGAACGCCTCGCGATGCGCGGCGACGTGCAACGCTTCGTTCAGCGCGCGCCGCATCAACCCGGCCGCGCGCACGCCGTTCGACAGTCGCGACATGTTGATCATGTCGGCCATCTGGTGAAAGCCGCGGCCGATCTCGCCGATCAGGTACGCCTGCGCGCCTTCGAGCGCGATCTCGCCGCTCGCCATCGAACGGCTGCCGAGCTTGTCCTTCAGGCGCACGATCCGGTAGCGGTTGCGCGTGCCGTCCGGCAGCGTCTTCGGCAGCAGGAACAGTGCGAGGCCCTTGATGCCGTCCGGTGCGCCGTCGGGCCGCGCGAGCACCATCGCGAGATCGGCGTCGGCATTCGAGCAGAACCACTTGTCGCCGGTCAGGCGCCAGATGGTGCCGCCGTGCGCGTCGGTTTCGCAGGTCGCGCGCGTCGCGATACGGCCGACGTCGGAGCCGGCCGCCTGCTCGGTCATGAACATTGCGCCCTGGTACAGCGTGTCGAAGTCGCGCGACGCGAGCCTCGGCAGGTAGCGCGCGACGAGCGCGGGGTCGCCGAAGCGGCGCAGCGTGCGCGTCAGCGAATCGGTCATGCTGACCGGGCAGCACAGCCCGAATTCCGCCTGCACGAACAGGAACGTCAGCGCGTACTTGACGAGCGGCGGCACGGTTTCGGATCCGTGACTCAGCGACGCGAGCCCGAGCTCCGCATACGCGACCCGTTCGAGCGCGACGTACGCCGGATCCTTGTCGATCCGCTGCACGGCCTCGCCGCGCCGGTTGCGGTGCTCGAGCACGGGCGGATGCTTGTCCGCGCGCGCCGCCCATTCGTCGAGTTCGCCCGATACGCGCTCGCCGAGCGCGCGCAGCCGCGGCTCGAGTTCCGCATAGTGCGCATCGCCGAGATGCAGCTTCAGCAACGCGCCGAGATCGGGGTCGACGGTGAAGAAATTGATGCCCCGGCTGTCGGGGATATTGGATGCGCCGGTGTCCGGCGTGCGAGCGGTGTCGTTCATGCGTGCGTCTCCTGGGTTGCCTGCACGTCGGCCGCGACCGACGCCGCAGCGCCCGGCCGGCCCGGTGCAAGGCCTTTGCAGAGCGTAGGCGCGCGGTCGATAAGCGTCCAATACACGATTTATCCGGTACGATAGATATCGCTTATCGATGCCGATGCCGGGAGGAGACACCGTGGAACTGAGGCAGTTGCGCTACTTCGTGGCGGTCGCCGAGGAACTGCATTTCGGGCGCGCGGCGAAGCGCCTGTTCATCTCGCAGCCGGCGCTGAGTTTCGACATCCGCAAGTTCGAGGACGCGCTCGGCGTGCAGCTTTTTTCCCGCACCAACAAGACCGTCGCGCTGACCAACGCGGGCGCGGTGCTGCTCGGCGAGGCGCGCCGGCTGCTGCTGCAGGCGGCCGAGGCCGAGCGCCTGACGGTGCGCTCCGCGTCGGGGCTCGCCGGCCGGCTGCGAATCGGCTTCGTCCATTCGATGCTGTATCGCGGGCTGCCCGACGCGGTGCGGCGCTTCGAGGCCGACTATCCGGGCGTCGAGATCGTGCTGAGCGAGATGAACACGCACGCGCAGGTGCAGGCGATCCAGCGCGGCCAGATCGATCTCGGCTATGCGCACTGGGGCCACTGCCCGCCCGAGGTCGAATCGGCGCCCGTCTATGCGGAGCCGTTCGTGTGCTGCCTGCCGGTCGCGCATCCGCTCGCGCGGCGCCGGCAGGTCGCGCTCGCCGCGCTGGCCACCGAACCGTTCATCCTGTTTCCGCGCGACGCGGCGCCGCACTATCACGACCTGATCATCGCGCAGTGCGTGAACGCGGGATTCAGTCCGCTGATCCGGCACGAGGCGCGGCTGTGGCAGACGATCCTGTCGATGGTCGAATTCGGGATGGGCATCGCGCTCGTGCCGCGCGTGCTGCAGCAGGTCAAGAGCGACCGGCTCGCGTTCCGGCCGCTGAAGGATGCGTCGCTCGAATCGCACACGCTGGAGTTGAAGCGCAGCGGCACCCCCGAACCGGTCGCGCTGCGCTTCGCCGACTACGTGCGCGCGTCGATCGACGCGCTGCCCGCGCTCGTGGGCTGAACGCGCGGCTCGCGAACGGGTGCCGGCGGCCGTTTTAAAAAAATTTGCAGAAAGGACTTTACGAACCCAAAAAGCTCTGACATAATTTCAGCTTCTTTGGGCGGTTAGCTCAGCGGTAGAGCACTGCCTTCACACGGCAGGGGTCACTGGTTCGATCCCAGTACCGCCCACCAAAGAATTCAACGACTTACGGCCAATGCGGCTGTCTCATACGTCAAATGTACGGACAGCCATACGGAAATTGTACCGTGAGTCTCTCAGGCCAGCGCGGCCGCAGCTAGACCTCCCCTCGTTTCACCCGTCCTTCTAGACCGGTTAGCCACTTCCCGCACCTACCGACGCATCGCGCCGATAAGCCGGGTCGCGGCGGCAATCAATCCCGGTTCGCCTCGATGATCTGCTGTAGAGCATTGGCATCGTCCGTAGGCTCTTCCGTGCCGCGAAATACGCAGACCTCGGTGTGCCCGTCTCGGAACACGTCCACCTCTACTCGCATCCCAACCACAGTGACCGAAACCAACACCGTATCCGGTCGATTTCGGCTCAAGGTGTAGTGAATCTTCGCAGAGTCGAGTTGGTCGAGCAGATCGAACAATGTGTTTGTTGTCATGTCGGGTGCCTATTTCTTGAAACGGTTATCGTTGAGCAACTTGAGCGCCTTGCGCGCTTCTTTGACGCCATCGCTCGCATCGCCCTGAATCTCCTTGAGCGTCGAGTTCAGATACTGTCCGGGGAACTCACGCAACACCGATCCCTTGCATTCCGCATTGATGATGTCGCAGGCCATCATATCGCCCCGGTCAATACCCGCAACTTGAACCGCGTCACCTAGGGCATCGGCCGAAAAGTCGAAAGGTGACGCATCGCCGAGCGGAGAGGAATCAGCAAATCCCGCCCCTCCCGCTAAATCCGCCACTCCACCAGCACCACCGCCCGCGCCTACAACGCTTTCCAGATAGCTCATAAGGTCGCCCGCAGACACATCGCTAGGCGTCGCCCAACTCGGCAGCGGCTTGTCTGCCGGCAAAGAGGCCACGGACGGGACACTGGCGAGCCTATTGGCGCGAGGGAATGGCGGGGTTGAGGGTTGACCACCGGCCGCACCGCCACCACCGCCACCGCCGATAGCCTGTCGGTCGATCTCGACCGTTACGCGGCCTCCTTCTATGGCGGCTCTCAGCGCATCGAGCGGGACGCCCGAGAACGCATCTAGACCAAGTTGCCGCAGGTATGTCAGCGCGTTCGCGGAAAGGCCAGTGTACTTCGGCCAGTGCAACATCAATTCGGAAACATCGCTGCGTTGGCTGGCCGACAAGTTCGCGCCGATCGAACCTGCAGAACGGGTCAGCGTGGCGCGCTTCCCAGAACCCAGATCAATAGTCACTGAAGCCATGAATCCTGTTCTCCGTATCGGCTTCGCACGGCAAGACGTTGCTCTCTCAACGCCGGCCATGTACTTTGAAGCCCATACTTTAGCAGGTGCGCTCTCAGCGACAGCGCGACTCGCTCCGGTCAGTGCGCCTTGCGCTTGTCGATTTCCGCCGCGCCACCCGGCCCGAAAGCGATCACCCGTTGCAGGTCTTTTATCGCCCTCAGACGTGTCGCACCGGGCTGACTTGTGTCTTCCGAAATCTCGCGAAGTGCTTCCAGCATGCTGTCCACCGGGTTGCTGCCTCTTCGAAGGTTTCGACATGTCCCAACGATTGATACTGCTGGGGACCGGTGGACTCGTCGCGCTGGCGAGCGATCCATGTGCCCTCGCCCTCAGAAAGCCGCCTATAGCCCACGGCCAGACCTTTGCGCAGAACGCACCAATACGGCTCGCGACGGACGGCCAGACGCGCCCTTGCGGCGGTGTTTACGATAGAGATTTGCTTGCTCATGACTACGGATTCCGTACGGAAAGAGCACGCAAAACTGAGGCAATCCAGCACTGAGGCAATCCAGCAGCTTTACGTGCTCGGTAGAATTCGTAAGTCATTGATTCTTTGTGTTTTGCGTACCGCTCTTCGGTCACCCACGAGCTTTCACACGGCAGGGGTCACTGGTTCGATCCCAGTACCGCCCACCAAAGAATTCAAGGGCCTGCGTCTCACGACGCAGGCCCTTTTCGTTTTGGCGGCGCGCGTGCCCTGCGCGATGCGGGCGCCGCGTCAGTCGACGCCGCGCCCGCACGCAGCGCCGGCTTACCGTACCTGCCCCACCCGCTCCGCCGTCGCGTCGAACGCGCGCTTCGCCTTGTCGACGATCTCGTCGACCTCCGCCTCGCGAATCACGAGCGGCGGCGACAACAGCATCCGGTCGCCGGTCGCGCGCATGATCAGGTTGCCGTTGAAGCAGAAGTCACGGCAGATCGTGCCGATATCGACGTCTGCGCCGAAGCGCTCGCGCCGGTGCCCGTCGCGCGCCAGTTGAACGCCGGCAACCAGCCCCGCCCCCGCAATCTCGCCGACGATCGGATGATCGCCCAGCGCGTCGCGCAGCCGCCGCTGGAAATACGGGCCGATGTCGGTCTTCACGCGTTCGACGATGCCTTCGTCGCGCAGCAGCTTCAGGTTCGCGACCGCGACGGCCGCCGCCACCGGATGGCCCGAGTACGT